>CAZUZK010000001.1:0-45275 GCA_964624745.1 uncultured Bacteroides sp.
CACAATTTCTAATTGTGAAAATCCCCTCTCCACACAAAATAAAATACCATACAAAACGTATGGTATTTTAGTGGTGGAGACAAGGGGATTCGAACCCCTGGCCTTTTGAATGCCATTCAAACGCGCTACCAACTGCGCCATGCCCCCGAGTTGTTTGCTCAAATATATTACATCATTTTTCTGCATAGTTCAAGCGGTTTTGCATTATTTTTTGCGTTTTGAGAGGAAAAGCACATTATTTTTTCGCGCCAAAGTATTGATAAGGTTAAAATTTTATTAAAAAGTAAAGAGGTATTTTGTTTTTTAGTTGATTGTTGATTGTTTTGTTGCTACAATATTAAAGTAACAGCTTGTTGCAAAATAAGTTTATGTGGTGAAATTATGAGTGAAATTGAAACAACAACTCAAAAAGTAGGCGCAAAAGAAAAAATCGTTGCGCTTACGCACAAGCTTTTCGGTTCAACTCCCGGCGACGGCGAGCTGCAACCGAAGGAGGGCTTCAGCTATTCGCTGTGCGGATTCGGACAAAACCTCGTTTGCACGGTTATAGGCTCCTACCTCACGGTGTTTATGACGGACGCAATCGGCTTTGAACTGGTTCCCGTTGCATTGCTGATGCTGTTCGCGCGTATTTTCGATGCGCTTAACGACCCGATTATGGGTTCTATCGTTGACAGAACGCGTACCAAATGGGGCAAATGCCGTCCGTACATGAAGTGGATGGCGCTGCCTATCGCCATGATGACGGTGATATGCTTCCTGCCTTGGTATACGGACGATATGCAATCCAGCTTCCCGGCGTTGGCAACCATGTACGTCGTATGGGGTATGGTGTATACCGTTGCGGACGTTCCGTATTGGGGATTGTCCACCGCAATGAGCAACGACACTTACCGTCGCGGAAACTTGCTTACGATAGCTCGTTTGTTCTGCACGGCGGGCGCAGGTATCATAACGGTGTTCACGCCTATCATCACGGGTGCTATTACTGCAAGTGACAACGCAATCGTTACCGCTGTCCAGCTGGCAATGAACTACACCTATGGCGGTGAAACTGTTATTGCAACCAATTATGACGTTATCAACGCATTCAAGAATATCGACAACGTAGGCACTTATCTTGCCGGCTTGCCGGAATTTGTCAACAGCTTCGGCAAAACCAGCGCACAGCTTTTGACCGGCGAGGGCGGTATTATGGAAGCTTTTGCAAGTGCAGGTATTGATATCAATCAAAGCGGTAGCGCCTTGTTTGAACTCAAAGAAATCGCACAAGCAGGTATGCAACACGATTTGAAATGGACGTATTTCATCGTTGCAATCGTTTGCTCGGTTATTGCGGTTCCGCTTTTCTTCCTCGGATTTAAGAATACGACGGAAAGAAATATGTCGGTTGAAAATCCGCCGTCCTTGGGACACAACCTCAAACTTTTGTTCAAGAACAAACCGCTTATGCTTATCGTACTTTCCGGTATCGGCGGTGCGGCAAGAATGCTCTTTACATATACCGGCGGTTTGTATTTTGCAAAATACATAATGCAAAAAGAGGAAATGTACTCTCTCTTTACGATGGCAATCGTACCGGGCGGACTTATTGCTTCCTTGCTTGTTCCTCTTCTCACCAAAAAATTCGGTAAGAGAAACACGTATATTTGGTCTCACATCGCTGGCGGTATTGCAATGCTCATAGCGTTTATCGTCGGTATCACTTGCGATAAGGGCAATTACACGAGCGTTACCACGACGGTTGTTTTGATACTGGCTCTTGTTATTGCCGGCGTACCGTCGGGTATCGGCAACATAGTTACGTACGCAATGATCGGCGACACCGTTGAGTATCTTGAACTTAAGACGGGCGAGAGAGCAGAGGGTATTTGCTTTGCTATGCAAACGCTCATCAACAAAATCGGTATGGCAGTCGGCGCATTCGTAGGCGTGTTGGCATACTCCATGTCCGGCGCCGAGGTCGGCAACGCCAATTCGGTAGGTCCCGAGGGAAAGAATACGATGTGGTTTATGCTTGTCGGTATCGCGGCAATAAGCTTCTTCCTTACGGTTATTCCGCTCTTCTTCTACAAGTTCAACGAGAAAGAGCAGCAAGAAGCAATCGAGCAAATTAAAGCAAGAAAGATTGCAAATGGCGAGCTTCCCGCAGAAGACGCAGAAAACGAAATCGAAGGCGCGGCACAAGTGATTTTCCCGAATGAGGACAATCAAGCCGTAGTGGTTGAAGACAATGCGCAAGACGCAGACGCTCCCACAGAAGAAGCTTCGGTTGAAGAGGCTACGGAAGAAACTCCGTCCGAAGAACCGTCAAATGAAGAATAATTAGCGTTTTACGTCAATAAAAGCGTCCGTCGATTTAGACGGACGTTTTTTATTGCGTAAACGCATAAGCTTCGATGACATATAGTCTTTATAAATTAAAAAGCACGGCGCGCCGTGCTTTTCGATTAGAAAGGTCGAAAACGATGAACTGTTTTACGATATATATACAAATATGCTTGCGTTTTTATTGGGATTTATTTATATTTCTTTATTTTTTAATATGGCGGAACACAAACACGCCTCCGCATTTCACGTTAATATGAATTTTTCCGCCCAATGATACGTTGCTTAAACCGCGAGAGTCGCAGGAGGTGAGCATAAGCTTGTCAAGCGGATATTCTAGGTTTTTAGAATCGGTGACCAAAGCGCTGTTTCCGTAGGGAAGGATAGAAATGGTTTCGCCCTTTTGCGTTGCCAAATCAAATTCTCCGCTTGCAAAATGAATATCGCAGGAGTCCTCTTCCGCTTTTACCTTCATTCCCAGAGAGTGAGCAAGCCTCATGACGGATAAATTGCACAATTCGTGGTCTATTCGTCCTCCCGTTATTCCGTAAAACACTATTTCGTCCGCGCCGAAATTCTCTTTTGCGTAATAAACCGCAAGTTCTCCGTCGCTTGCGTTTTTGTGCGTATCGTGTTGTACGGTGGGTATCGTGCAATCGCAAGGAAGAGTGAGCGAGTCAAAATCTCCCAAAATCACGTCAGGCTCGACGGGACAAACGTTATAACCGCCGTCACAGCAAATCACCTTATCGGCTTTTATAGTTCTTTTGATTTGTTTTCCGCAATTTAGTATAATGGCAACTTTCATACAAATATTATACCATATCCAAAACAGCCTTTCAAGTTTTGACGAGAAATGAGCATAAAAAGCGAAACAGCTATTGAAAAAAAGCGTATTTGCATTTATAATGAAAATGCACAAAAGTCTTATGCGAGGCATTGCAAGTATGAGAGAGTTTAAGCTTAAAAGTTTTGACGATACGGAGATTTTCGTGACGCTTTGGGACGACGTTAACGCGCCTAAGGGCGTCATTCAAATACTTCACGGTATGAGCGAGTATGCAGGGCGCTACGACGCTTTTGCGCGCTATCTGAACTCAAGAGGATACATTGTATTTGCGGACGACCATCGAGCGCACGGCAGAACCGAGAGTGACAAAAACCTTGGAAGGCACAAGGGCAATATATTCAAAAAAACGTTGCAGGACGCTTTATATTTCAGAGAATGGCTCAAGTCGCAATACGATTTGCCGATTTTCCTTATGGGACACAGCTACGGTAGTTTTTTGGCGCAAGCCTTCGCACAATCCGGCACCGATGTGAAAGCGATTGCGCTTATCGGTTCGGGTTATATGAAAGGACTGTTTACGCTCGGCAAAATTGCTGTTGCTCCTATTTGGCTCGTTGCTAGAAATTGGAGACCGAAAGTCGTAAATTTCGTCGGCGATAATGCGATGAAATACAAGGGGGACGACGGCAAAGCGCAATGGTTAAACAGCGTAAAGAGCAAGAGAGAAGCTTTGCTTTCAGACAAATACGGGCATATCGATATGAGCGTAAACTTCGATTTTTACATGATGAAGGAAACGTCGCGCTTATACGGCAAAAGAGCGCAGGCGAAGCTTGCGCCGACAACGGCTATGGGACTGTTTTCGGGCGATGCCGATCCCGTCGGCAACAACGGTAAGGGCGTTAAAAAGCTGGAAGCGATGTATCGCGCCAACGGAATAAGCACGGAACTTCATTTATATCCCGACGCTCGACACGAGGTTTTTTATGATTGGTGCGAGCAAAAGATGCAAAAGGACGTCGCGGACTTTTTCGATAAATTTATAATATACGAGCAAACGAGCATAGACGAGCTTGTTCAAGCGGAGCAGATATGAAAATAACAATCCCGTCCGGCTTTAAGGTCGGACATTATCAGGACGAATACACGGGAGTCAGCGTCATTATTTCCCCCAAGGGCGCCGTCGGGGGCGTAGATTGTCGCGGAGGCGCGCCGGGAACAAGGGAAACGGATTTGCTGCACAACGAGAAAATGATGCAAAAAATCAATGCCGTCGTGCTTTCGGGCGGTTCCGCTTACGGACTTGAAGCCGATTGCGGCGTTATGGGTTATCTTGCCAAAAACAAGATAGGCTACAAAAGCATGGGGAAGCTTGTGCCTATAGTGTGCGGTGCGGTTTTGTATGACTTAAACCAAAAGGAATATCACTATCCGACGGCAGAATACGGTGTTAAAGCGTGCGAAAACGCCAACAAAAACGTCGATTTCGGCAACGTGGGCGCAGGGCGTGGCGCAACCGTCGGCAAAATCAGAGGCTTGAAAAACGCTTGTAAAAGCGGTATAGGCGCTTACACACTAAAGGTGCTGGGGGTGACCGTTACGGCAATAGTCGCAGTCAATGCTATGGGTGATGTCGTTGACGAAAACGGACAAATTATCGCCGGCGCAAAAGGTAAAAACGGCGAATTTATAAACACTGAAAAATGCTTGGCAGAGGGCGACATCACAAAGCTTTTCTTGGGGACAAACACAACGATAGGCTGTATTATCACCGATGCGAAATTGTCCAAGGTGGACGTAAACAAGCTTGCGAGCATTTCCCACAACGGACTTGCAAGAGCAATTCGTCCCGTGCATACGATGTATGACGGCGATACGATGTTTTGTATGGCAAGCGGTCATAAGCCGGTCGCTAATCTTGCCGTGCTTCAAGCTGCTGTCGTAACCGCAACGCAACGCGCGATAATAAATGCGGTATCTTCGACATCGGGGTATGAGGTCGTGTTTGACGCCGAGGACGAGGACAATACGGAAGAACAATGAATATAAGCATAATGTTGAAGCCTGCGTCCTCAAATTGCAATTTGAGGTGCAAATACTGTTTTTACAATTCGCTGTCAAACTGTCGTGAAATGCCCTCGCGCGGATTAATGAGCGAGGCTACCTTGCGCGACGTTTTGACAAAGGCTTTTGCATTTGCCGGAAACGATAGGGTTATGCTGTCTTTTCAGGGCGGCGAACCGTTGCTTGCCGGCAAGGATTTTTTTAGAAAGCTCCATATCGCAATAAGAGAATTAAACGTCAACAGATGTCCCGTAAGCATAGGCGTTCAAACCAACGGAACGCTTATCGACGAGGAGTGGTGTGAGATTTTCAAGCGTGGTGGATATTTAATCGGATTGTCTATGGACGGCGACGAGCAAGCGGATTCCTTGCGACTTGACGCCGACGGAAATCCTACGTTTGAAAGGGTGTTGCAAAGCGCAAAGCTCATGCAACGCTACGGCGTCGATTTCAACATACTTGCGGTTCTTACCAAGCAAACCGCAAATCGCATAGACAGGATATATGCGTTTTTCAAAAAACAGGGCTTCGGCTATTTGCAATTTATACCTATGCTAAAGCCGTTAAAACTGGACGACAACGGCAAGCCTGTTTCAAGTCGCACTTATGAAGAGCCGTTCCCGAGCGAAGAGGAAAATTATTCGATGTCGGGCGAGGACTACTCGCACTTTTTAGAAACGTGTTTCAGGCTTTATGCGCGTGATTTCGTTTCGGGCAAATACGTGTCGATAAGACAATTTGACAATTTCGTGCGATTGGCGCATTTTGAAAATCCTGAGCAGTGCGGTATGGAAGGACACTGCTGTCATCAATTTGTCATAGAGGGTGACGGCGAGGTTTATCCGTGCGACTTTTATTGCATCGATTGCTACGATATGGGCAATATACGCGACACGGATTTTTTCAAGTTGTCAAAGCACCCGATTGCCGTCGAGTTTATAAAAGAAAGCATGATAGTTGAGGACGGCTGCAAGCAATGCAAATACTATGCGCTTTGTCGCAACGGTTGTAAGCGCGAAAGAATCGACCTTGATAAGTGCGCCGCATACAAAAAGTTCTTTGCAAAAGCGTTGCCCGTTCTAAAAAATATGCGGTAACAAAAGCATTGTCTATTCTCAAAGATATGCGTTAACGAAGCCTTATCTGTTTTCAAAAATATGCAAAAATGGGCGTTAACAACAGTCTTGGTATTTTTATTTAATTATAGCAAAAGCGTACCTTTACGGCACGCTTTTCGTGCTATAAAACGCTTTTTGTGACAAGCCTTTATGTCGCACGGCGCGTTTAGTGTTTTGTGTCAATTTCTATTTCGCCGTTTTTAGCGTCAACGATAACGGTGTCGCCCTCGTCCAAATTGCCCTTCAAAATCGTACGCGCCACTTTGGTTTCGACGTTATTTTCTATATATCGTTTAAGCGGTCTTGCACCGAACGTTACGTCGTATCCGCCGTCTACAATCAAATCTTTTGCCTCCTGCGTAACCTCAAGCTTGAGGTTCTGTTTTTCAAGACGGGAAGAGAGCTTTGAAAGCATGATGTCGATAATCTTGTATACGCTTTCTCTTGTCAGCGGCGTAAACAGCACGGTGTCGTCAAGCCTATTCAAAAATTCGGGACGGAAGGTCTGCTTCAAGAGCTTGTCTATCTGCATCTTTGCTTCCTCGGAGATATTGCCGTTCTTGTCGATATTGTCCAAAATCAATCCGCTTCCCAAATTCGACGTAAGGATAATTATGGTGTTTTTGAAGTTTACCGTTCTGCCTTGGCTATCCGTAATTCTGCCGTCGTCAAGCACCTGCAGGAGTATGTTGAAAACGTCGGGGTGCGCCTTTTCGATTTCGTCGAACAGGACGACGGAGTAGGGCTTTCTTCTCACGGCCTCCGTCAGCTGTCCGCCCTCGTCATAACCGACGTATCCCGGAGGTGCGCCGATAAGTCGAGACACGCTAAATTTTTCCATATATTCCGTCATGTCGATACGCACTATATTTCGCTCGTCGTCAAACAGGTAAGCGGCAAGCGTTTTTGCAAGCTCCGTTTTGCCTACGCCCGTCGGACCGAGGAAAAGGAAAGAACCGATCGGACGATTTTCGTCCGAGATGCCGGCGCGAGAGCGCAATACCGCGTCGCTCACCGCGTCAACGGCTTCGTTTTGCCCGATAACTCTTTTATGAAGCTCATCGGACAGCCTCAACAGCTTTTCTTTTTCGCTTTCCATGAGCTTTGCAACGGGAATCCCCGTCCATTTTGCCACGATTTTTGCTATTTCGTCCTGCGTAACCTCGTCGCGCAAAAGGGTGGAAGAGGTTTTGTTTTCCGCTTCCTGCAACTTTTTCGTGAGCGCGGGCAGTTCGCCGTATTGAAGCTGTGCGGCTTTGCCGTAATCGCTGTTTCGTTTTGCTTCCTCTATTGCGAGATTCACTCTGTCTATTTCGGCTTTGGTGTCTTGAACGCTGTTGATTTCTTTCTTTTCGTTCTCCCACCTCAACTTCATTTCGTTAAACTCGTCGTGTAATTGAGCAAGCTCTTTTTTGATGGTTTCTCTTCTGTCTATCGAAAGCTTGTCGGTTTCTTTTTCGAGAGCCATTTCCTCGATTTCGCCCTGCATGATTTTACGGCTGATAATATCCATTTCCGTAGGCATACTGTCGATTTCCGTTCTAATCATAGCGCAAGCCTCATCCACGAGGTCTATCGCCTTGTCGGGCAGGAATCTATCCGAAATATATCTGTCTGAGAGGGTAGCCGCGGCGACCAACGCCTGATCGTGTATGCGTACGCCGTGGAAGATTTCGTAGCGTTCCTTCAAGCCTCTCAAAATCGCTATCGTATCCTCGACGGTCGGCTCGTTTACGGTGACGGGTTGGAAGCGGCGTTCGAGGGCGGGGTCTTTTTCAATATACTTACGGTATTCGTCAAGAGTGGTTGCGCCGATACAATGCAGCTCGCCTCTTGCAAGCATAGGCTTAAGAAGATTGCCTGCGTCCATGCTGCCTTCGGTATTACCTGCGCCGACTATGGTATGAAGCTCATCGATAAACAGCAGGGTGCGGCCGTTTTGTTTTTTAATTTCGTTCAAGACGGCTTTAAGTCTTTCTTCAAATTCGCCCCGATATTTCGCGCCCGCGATAAGCGCGCCCATATCCAGCGCGAAGATGTGCTTATCCTTGAGCCCTTCGGGTACGTCTCCGCGCACAATACGTTGCGCAAGTCCTTCGGCAATAGCGGTTTTGCCTACGCCTGCCTCGCCGATAAGCACGGGGTTATTCTTTGTTTTTCTTGAAAGAATGCGTATCACGTTTCTTATTTCGTCATCTCTGCCGATAACGGGATCGAGCTGTCCTCTGCTTGCTTTTTCAACCAAATCGTGTCCGTATTTATTTAGAACGTCATAGGTGTCCTCGGGATTGTCGTTTGTCACTTTCGAGGTTTTAACCTGCGATAATGCGTTTGTAAAACCGTTTTTTGTCAAATTGACCTTTACAAACGCATTTTTAAGCGCGGTTGTGGGTGCGCTCAAAATCGCTTGAAATACGTGCTCCACGCTCACGTAATCATCGCCTTGCTTTGAGGCAAGCTTTTCTGCTTGCGACAGCATTAGAGAGGTATCCTGCGCAAGGTATACCTCGCTCGCTCCGTTGCCTGTGACGGAAGGAAATTTTGAAATTATTTTGTCTATTTCTCTCAAAAGCTGTGGAGCGTCCGCGCCGCATTTTGTCACGAGCTTGGGGATAAGCCCTTCTTCGTCGCTTAAAAGCGCATAGGCAATATGTTCTTGGGCGAGCTGTTGATTATGTCGTTCGAGCGCGACGTTTTGCGCTTTGTTTATTGCGTCCAATGCTTTTTTTGTAAATTTGTTTGCGTCCATATACGTACCTCCAAGTAGAATATGTTGCGACGGTATGTTTCAATCCGTTTTTAAGATTGCTAGCACTCACCGTCTTCGATTGCTAATTATATCACTTTGTTTTGCGATGTCAATATATTTTTCTCATTATTTTCAAATTTTACAATGCCAATAAAAAAAACGGCGAAGTCGCCGTTTTCTTGTAGGGTGTATGTTTTTTAATCGTTGGATTTTTTTACGAAATAGTTTTCTGCAAGAGGAATGTCCGTATATGCGTCGAATTCGTCAAAATTCGATTTGTCGGGGTTGTCTACACACCAAAGCGTCGTGCTTACGATTCCGCCGGCAATGAACGTCGAAAGCACTTGAAGGGGAACCTTAATATCGTAGTCGTTGCGATATTTCGACAGCTGATATTTTATCGAGTGCCCGATAGAATCTTGTATTGTGCTTATCACCTTGCCGTTGCGGTTGTTGCGAATGATGTTTGCGATATGGTTGTGCTTGTCGAAGAAAAAGTCTATGGACATTTTCAATATCGACGTAAGCGTTTCTTTGGGAGAGGTAAATTTGGTGTCCTTTGTAAATTTTGCATACAAATCGTCCTTAAGCTCCTCAAGCGCAAAGGTGAGCAGATGATATTTATCTTCAAAGTGCGCGTAAAACGTCGCGCGGTTTACCATCGCGCGATTGCACAAATCTATTACGCTGATTTTTTCGATGGAATCCTCTTCCATCATGTCGAGCAGGGTATTGCTCAAAAGCTTGCGTGTGCGGATAATCCTCAAATCTTCTTTGCTAGACATATTTGAATCCTCTAATCCAATGGTTGTATATATTATTGCACTAAAACAACTTTTTGTCAATATATCCCACATATGTATCAATAAGATACATTTCGTATTATACAAGCCGAACAGGGAAGAATAAAGCGGATTTTTTCAAGCAAGCGAAAGCAACGATAATACTGTATCCGACACTGCATAATGAGGAATTATTTATTATAGATAACGAAATGTAGATTAAAATAATTTAATAATAGCTAAAAGTTTTTATATTTGGTTGACAATTCGGCGCAATAATTGTAAATAGAATATTGACGATGGATTTACGTCGTCTTTCGCAACTTGCGAATTAAGGTGATTATGGCACAAGAAAAAAATAAAACTCCAAGAGCAAAAGGCGGTTTTAAGAAGCTGTTTTCCTGCGTGGGCGAATACAAAACGCCTGCGATTCTTACGTCATTGCTGGTAGCGTGCGAAGTCATATTCGAGGTGTTTATTCCCTTGATAATGGCGCAGATGGTCAACGTCGGTATGGATGACAAGCTGGAATCGTTCACGTTTACGCTTACGCTGGGCAGTGCAAGCTGGCAGCTGTTTACGCTGCAAAGTCGCGCATGGTTTATCGTGGCTTGTGGCGGAATGATGGTCATTATGGCAATCTTCTCGCTGTTCTTCGGCGTAATGTCGGGCAAATTTGCGTCCACCGCGTCCACGGGATTTGCAAAGAATTTGCGTAAAACAATGTTCTACAAGATTGAGAACTATTCGTTTGCAAACCTCGACCGCTTCAACACCGCAAGCCTTGTCACACGTCTTACAACGGACGTCACCAATATGCAAATGGCGTTTCAGATTATCACGCGTATGCTGGTGCGTTCGCCGTTGATGTTGATTTTGGCAATTATTATGTCGGTTTCGATAAGCCCGGATTTGTCGGTTATTTTCGCCGTCGCAATCCCTGTGTTGCTTGTCGGTCTCATCATCGGCGTAAAGGTTATTTTCCCGCGCTTTGAGAAAATGCTCCGCAAATACGACGATATGAACGAGTCTACGCAAGAGAACCTTATAGGTATTCGCGCGGTAAAAGCGTTCGTTAGAGAGGACAATGAAATCAAAAAGTTCAAGACCGTCAGCGAAAACGTGCAAAAGCTTCAATTCGACGCAGAAAAGATTATGGTTATCGCAACGCCGTTTATGCAGGTTATTATCTACACTTGCCTTACCTGCGTTGCATACTTCGGCGGAAACGACATTATGATAGGCAAAATGCGCGTCGGCGATTTCACGGCGTTTTTGAGCTATATTATGCAGATTTTGATGTCGTTGATTATGGTTGCAATGGGCTTTATGAACATTGTTATGTCGCGTGCTTCGATGGATCGTATCGTCGAAGTGCTCGATGAAAAAATCGACATCGAGGACGGCGAAAATTCGGACGAGCTTGTTGTAAAAGACGGCAGCATCGACTTTGACAACGTTGATTTCTCTTATTCCAAATCGCACGACGTTCTCAATCTCGAAAACATCGATTTGCATATAAAGAGCGGTGAAACGATAGGTATTATCGGCGGTACCGGCTCTGCAAAAACCACGCTTGTTCAGCTTATACCAAGGCTTTACGACGTTTTGGACGGCGAGGTTAAGGTCGGCGGCATCAACGTTAAGGAGTATACGCTCAACAATTTGCGCGACGCCGTGGCTATGGTGTTGCAAAAGAACGTGCTGTTCAGCGGTACCATAAAAGAAAATTTGCTTTGGGGCAATCCCAACGCCACCGACGAGGAAATCGAGAAGGCGACGAGAGCCGCCCAGGCGCACGACTTTATTATGTCTTTCCCAAACGGCTATGAAACCGATTTGGGACAAGGCGGCGTCAACGTGTCCGGTGGACAAAAACAACGTCTTTGCATTGCAAGAGCGTTGTTGAAGCACCCCAAGATTATGATTATGGACGATTCCACGTCCGCAGTCGATACCGCGACGGATTCCGCAATCAGAAGCGGCTTGAAGCAAGAGTTCGGCGATACGACGGTCATAATCATTGCACAGCGTATTTCGTCCGTTGAGGAAGCGGATAGAATTATTGTTATGAACGACGGTAAAATCGACGCTGTCGGCACGCATGAGGAGCTGCTTGCAAGCAACGAAATTTATCGCGACGTATACGATTCCCAGAAAAAGGGTAGCGACGAGGAGGTGAGCGAGAATGCCTAAAATGAAACAGCCAAGCGGCGGAAACATGAGGAACGATTCTTTCAGAGCAAAGAATCCTATGCAAACGTTCAAGCGCATTCTCGGCTATCTCAAGCCGTACAAGGGCTTGCTTACAATCGCCGTTATTTGCATGATTGCAAACGTCGTTTGCAACATTGCGGGAACGTTTATTATCGGCAACGTAATCGTCAACAATTTCATTCTTCCGTTGGCGTATCAGTTCGGCAATCTGGCGACGGAGGACGTTGCGATTATCCAAAGAGCCACCGAAATCACCACAAACGATTTTGCGGTAATAATCGGCGTGCTTGCCGCCGTTTACGCAGTAGGCGCCGTATTGCACTACGTATACAATTATACGCTCGTCAAGGTAACCACAAAGGTTTTGCAAAACGTACGTAACGAGATGTTCGAGAAGATGGAGAAGCTTCCGATAAGGTATTTCGACACGCATACGCACGGCGACATCATGAGCCTTTACACCAACGATACCGATACGTTGCGCGAGCTTTTGTCAAACGGCTTGCCGAACGTGCTTTCCAACATAATGACGGTCATAGGTATGTTTATCGCAATGATGCTCACCTCTTGGCTGTTGACGTTGTGTTCGGTCGCGATGCTGTTGGTGATGCTCGTGCTCATGAAGTTTATAAGCGGAAAGAGCGGAAAGCACTTTATCGGACAGCAAAGACAAACCGGCGCGCTCAACGGATTTATCGAGGAGCATATCGACGGCATGAAGGTTGTTAAGGTGTTCTGCCACGAGGAAGCTGAAAAAGTCGATTTCGACAAATTCAACGACGAGCTTTGTTATCAATCCAACAAGGCGCATACGTACGCAAATATCCTTATGCCTATTATGGGCAACCTGTCTTATTTGTCATATGCCATCACGGCTATCGTAGGCACTTTCCTTGCGATAAACAGCTTTGGCGGAATGACGTGGGGCGGACTTGTATCCTTCATGCAATTCTCTCGCCAATTCAGCAATCCGCTTTCGCAAATCGCGCAACAGATGAACGGCATTCTTATGGCGTTGGCAGGTGCGGAGCGTATCTTTGATTTGCTCGACCAAGAGCCTGAAAAGGACGAGGGCTACGTTACGCTCGTCAATGCGATAGAGCATGAGGACGGAAGCATCGAGGAAACGAACGAATATACAGGAACGTGGGCATGGAAGCATTATCACAAGGCAGACGACACCACGACGTACGTAAAATGGACGGGCGAGGTGGAATTTGAAGACGTAACGTTCGGTTACGTCCCCGAAAAGACCGTGCTTAAGCACGTTACCATGGAAGCGTTGCCGGGACAAAAAATCGCGTTGGTAGGCTCGACGGGCGCAGGCAAAACCACTATAACCAATCTTGTAAACCGCTTTTACGATATAGAAGACGGCAAGATTAGATACGACAATATCAATATCAACAAGATAAAGAAAGACGATTTGCGCCGTTCCATGGCTGTGGTTTTGCAGGATACGCACCTCTTTACCGGTACCGTTGCGGACAATATCCGTTTCGGCAAGCTGGACGCAACCGACGAGGAAGTGAAAAATGCCGCAAAGCTTGCAAACGCGGATTATTTCATTCGCCATTTGCCCAACGGCTATGATACGCTGCTTACGGGCGACGGCGAAAATCTTTCACAAGGTCAGCGTCAGCTCTTGGCGATAGCGCGCGCCGCTGTAGCAAATCCGCCCGTGCTTATTCTCGACGAGGCAACAAGCTCTATCGATACACGCACGGAGAAGCTAATCGAACAGGGCATGGACAAGCTTATGCAAGGGCGTACGGTTTTTGTAATCGCACACAGATTGTCAACGGTACGCAATTCGGATATGATTTGCGTTCTCGAGCACGGCGAGATTATCGAGCGCGGAAATCACGAGCAGTTGATTGCAAAGAAAGGCAAATATTATCAGCTTTACACCGGTGCCTTCGAGCTTGAATAAGCAATCTTAAATCACCGTTTAATAAGCAAAAAAATCCCTCTTTCCTATTTAGGATTGAGGGATTTTACGTTAAAGCTTTGTTTGTAAAACGTAAAGAAATTATATGAATGCTTCGCTTATAAAATAGGGGGCGTTTTCTATAATTGCTTTGCTCGCCAAACAGGGATAAATTACGTTAATTTGTTTGTAAAACATAAAGATAATATATAAAACGAATAATGATGTTTAATAAATACTTTTCAAAAAATAGATAAATTTTCAATAGCTTTGCTTGTTTAATTGCCCTTGCAAAAGCAAAAATGCGCTTGTATTGCATATTTGTTTTCGCTCTTGAAACGTCGAATTGCGTGCGCGTTACATATTTGTTTTTTTGCCCTTGAATTGCCTAATTGCGCGTGGTATACTAAAGTTATGAAGACGCGCATTTATATGACCAAAATGCACCAGCAATGGACGTACGGCGACAAGGAGGACTTGTTTGAGTATCTCGACGGCGAAGACGACGAGATTTTTGAATATGCAATTACCGATCATCGCTTTGCCATTATTCTCAAAAACGGCATGACGTACGACGTGACGGACAGTGAAGAGGAGGCTACCGAGAAAATAGCCTATATTTATCGCAACTACAGCGTCGTGCAAAACACAAGCGAAAGGTGCTATATCTCAAGAGATAATACCTCCTTAAAATTCAAAACGCCTGCAGAAGCGCAATCGAAAGACGTGTTTGATTATGTCTACGTTCCGCAAAATATGTATTATCTCACCAAATTCGGCAAGATTCTTGCGGTCGGTGCAAGTGAAGACGAAATGACGGAAAAGATGTACGAGCATTACCGCGCAAAATACACGTACATGTGTTAATTATATGCGCAGAATATGTGTAAAATCCGGAATAAAAATCTATAAGAATAACACAAAAAAACGCGATAAAAATCAATAAAAACGATATAAAAACGCACCGAAAATCGATGCGTTTTTATGAGTTTTGCTACAATTTTGAATGTATGATTATGACAGACTTGCGGTGTTGAGTGCGTATACCATGGTGTTGGTTGCACCGTCGATTTTGAACGGTTCCTCGATTTGAACGAGAATGTTTTTGAGATTCCAGCCGTTGACGGTGATGTTGTCCGTGGCATAGTAGAGAACCTGAGCGATACCGCTTACCTCCGTTGAACGAGAGATGTAGGTTCTGTAGCACTTTATGCCTTCTTCGCTATACGTTGCGTTATTTTCGGTGAAAGCGTTTTTGACGTGCGTCGTGCCGTTGACCTGTGCCGTAAGGGTGACGTAGGTCGCTTCGGTTTTGGATACGAGCGGAGTTGCGAACGCAAGCGCGAGAGAATTTGAGAAGGTCGTTATCGTGCGCAATGCCTGATGGAACTCGTTGTTGTCAAAATACGTAGTGCTTTTTGTGCCGACGCTTCCCGTCGATTTTTCGCCGTTTATCCAACGCTCGTAATCGAAGGTTTTGTCTTGATAGCTACCGTTGAGGCGGAAAACCTCCGTTTCGCCCTCGTATTGCACGCGATAGCTGTATGCAGGAACCATATAGCTCGAGCCGCTTACAAGCTTAAAATAACAGCCCGTTTCGTATTTTGTAGTGCCGACGACAAGCAAGCCTTTTACAAGCACGCCCTTGTCTACGTTGCTTAAAACAACGTCGCTTTTGCCAAAGCTTTCGATTGTACTGCCGGCGTCGTATGCGTCCAACGTAACGGTGTAGGTGCCGTTGTAGCCGTCGATTTTGTCGCCGTCTGCGTTTTTTGCATATACGTCATATACGAAGGCTTCGTGATTGTGGTCGTTGAGAAGGTTGGCAAGCTGTCCTTGCGTGGTTGCGGTGTTGCACGCAACAAGGGTGATGCCGACAGCTGCGACCATTGCTATTGCAAGTACTGATAATATAACTTTTTTCATAATAAAAGTATTATAACATAAAAACGCTGTCTCGCAATTAAAAAAGAGTTATTTTCCGCACATTTAGAATTTTTTTTGAAAAAACAAATAAAAATTGTTAATTTTTATTTGTTTACATATCACCGTTGAAATATAAGACAGGAGATGCTATACTATATTTATGAAAATTATACTCTCAAATACGTCGCGCGGAGCATATCGCGGCGTGGTAAATTGTCTAAAATCAAATCTCGGGCAAGCCTCCGACAATATTGTCATAGCCCCCGACCGCTTTACGGCGTCTGTAGAAAAGGGGCTTATTTCTTCATTGGAAATTGAAAGCACCTTCGGAATCAACGTCATGTCGTTTACTCGTCTTGCAAACAAGTTGCTTGGCAACGATATAAAAAAATGCCTAACTCCGGAAGGCTCCGTTATGCTTCTTGCAAAGGTTATATCCGACGTGAGAAAGGACCTGAAATATTACGGACGTGTGGCGTTGGCGGACGGCTTTGCAAGCGAACTTTATGCGGCGTTGACCGCCGTCCGTAACAGCGGAATCTCGGCGCAAGAGCTTGAGGAGGCGGCTTGTAAAGCAAACGCATCGCTTAAAGCGAAAGCGCAGGATATTGCGCTTATTTACAACGGATATTTGCAGGCTCTCGAGGGCAAGCACAGCGATTCGTCAACAAGGCTTTATGCGCTTGCAGAGCTTATCGAGGAATCGCCCGAATGCGTGTCCGGAATCAACTTTTATTGTACGGATATTTATGACTTTTCCGCGCCCGAGCTTGAGATTATCAAGGGGCTTTCTCGCAATGCTTTGTCGTTGACAATCGGGCTGACTAGCGGCCGCGACAATCCCAACAAGCGCATTTATCCCGATAACGTTGTTAAAAAGCTTGTCGCTCTTTGCGACGGAAAAGCCGAAATCGAATATTGCAACGAGGAGCTTGACGCGCCAATGAAGGCTATCTCCACGAAGCTTTTTGCATACGTTGACACTCCGAAGGAAGAGAGGGTAGAGAACAACGGAAAGGTCGCGTTGCGCTGTGCAAAGGACAGATACGACGAGACAATGAGCCTTGTATACGATGTGTTGAAGAGAGTGCGTAACGGTGGAAGATATAAGGATTTCGAGGTGTACGTAAGCGATATGTCGGCGTACGAATCGGAGCTGACGTCCGCATTCGACAGATACGGAATCAGGTATTTTATAGACAAAAAGGAAATGCTCGCAGAGCAGGCAAGAACAAGATATTTGCTTCAGGCTATAGCTTGCGTGCGTAGTAATTTCAGGCGCAGAGAGACGCTTGATTTTGTGAAAAATCCACTCTTTTATTCACGCCTGGAGGGTGGCGAGGAAGAGGTCTATTTGTTTGAAAACTATTGCCTGGAATATAACGTCGAATATGTGTCCTGCAAATATGAAAATGAGTTCACTAGATGTAAGGCGTCGAAAAACAATTTGCACAATTCGCAAAAAGAGGGGTTTATAGCCATAAAACAGAACGATAAAGTGGTGGAATTGAAAAACGAACACGGATATGAAATTCCCGAAAGCGTTAGAAAAACGCTAATTTGCGTATTGGAGCCGCTTGTTAAAACGCGCGGAGGTAGCAATATAAAGCTGTACGTAGACGCCTTGCGACAAATAATGCGGGATAGCACAACGGCATATTCGAGCTATGTGGATAAGCTAGCCGTCGAAAGCGAGTATTATCGCAAGGTGTCCGAGCAGGTGGATAAAAAAATAAACGACGTGCTTGACGAGATATATGAGGTTTTGGATTACGAAACGGAGATATCTGGATTTGAAACAGTCTTTAAGTCCATGCTTAAAACGCTGAAAATCGCGCTGGTGCCGACATATCTCGATTGCGTTTTTGTCGGAGACGCGGACAGCCGTTTTTCGGGCGACGGCGATATTTACGTTATGGGAGCGAACAATGCAAAGCTTCCGAGAACGAGCGGGGGAGGTTGCGTTATCACGCCAAAGGACGAGGATACCTTCCGAGCATTGGGAATCGAGCTTACTCCCGACGAGCGACAAAAAATAATGACGGAAATGTATGCGGTTTGCGACCTTATGAAGAAGCCGCGCGGACGACTTGTCGTAAGCTATCCCGAAAGCGGCGACGGAGGCGCGTTGCGCCCGTCCACGATTATATTCGAGCTTCAAAATATGCTCTGCGAAAACGGCAAACCGCTCGAAATAGAAAGAGTGGATTTTGAAAGATTTTCCACACTTTCGGAAAGCGGTGATGTTAAGTATGATATGGATAAAGCAAAATACGTTTTTGCGACAAAAAGAAGCTGCTACAACGAAACGCTCCGTATCGGCAAATCGGGAAGGGCAAGCATTGAGGACTCAACGCTTTACGGCTCGGCGTATATGCTCGTTGACGATGAGGATAGGAAGAGAATCGAAAACTCTTTCCGTCGTCCCGAAAGAATTGCCGTATCGCCCGATTCCTATTTTGCAGGCGATACAAGCGTAAGCAGATTGGAGAGCTTTTATGGCTGTCCGTACTCGCATTATTTCAACTATATTTTGTCCCTTAAGCGCAGAAAAGACGGAAACTTCGAGGGAACGGAAAACGGAACGATATTACACTTTGTTTTGGAAAAGTTTTTTGCGGACGTTCGCGACGGCAAAATAAAGGATGATAACATCAAGGAAAAGGCGTGCGAATATTTTTATCGCGCGATAGAGGAAAACGATTTTGAGGTTTTGCTCGAAAAGCCGGATACGGGGCGGTTGCTTAACCGCGTGAAGGAAGAGGGAATAAAGCTGTGCGCGGATTTATTCGAGGTGCAAAAGCGTTCAAAATTCCGTCCATACCTTCTCGAAGCCAAAATCGGCAAGAGCGAGATAAAGCCGATGTCTCTCGATTTGGGGGATAGAAAAATAAACTTAAAAGGCACGATTGACAGAATAGACGTGCTTGAAGACAAGTTCCTTATCATCGATTATAAAACGTACAAGAGCGCGGATTTGTCCCTTAAGGAGCTTTACGGCGGTCAGAAGATACAGCTTTACGTATATATGCGCGCCGTTGAGAAAAGCATAACCGCAAAGCCGTCGGGAGTGTTCTATTTCCCGGTGTTTTCGAGCTTTACGGGCGAGGACGATTTCCGTTATAAATATAAGGGACAGGCGAGCGATAGCAAAGAAACGCTTGAGAATATTGATTCTCTCGTAGCTGCGGATTATAAATCGGCTATCGTTCCGTACAAAACGGATAAGAAAGGAGAAAAGCTCAATCCCGACGTACACTTGTCGCAAAAGGGTTTCGATACACTCGGCGATTATGCCATCGAAATAGCAAGCAAGGGCGCAAAAGAGATTGCAAACGGATATATTAAGCCGTCGCCCATTAAGGATAAATGCAAAAAATGCGATTTTGCGGATATATGCGCGTACAAGGGCGAGGAAGAAAGGAAACTCCCGAAGGTAAAGGGAATCGAGAGCTTTGAGCTGAATAAGGAGGAAGACGATAATGAGTGACGTGAATAAAATTGTCGGCACGGTTTCGGAAAGCAGATTGAACGTGCTTCGCGACGACAGCGGAAAGCTTCTCCTTACCGACGACCAGCGCAAAGCGGTGCTTGAAAAGGGGCGCATATTGGTATCGGCGTCCGCAGGCTCGGGAAAGACGTCCACTATGGTCAAGCGTATTATTCTTATGGTCGCGGAGGGCGCGTCCTTAAAAAATATGCTTATTCTCGTGTACAACAACGCGGCGGCGGACGAGCTGAAAGAAAAGCTACACAGAGAGCTTTTTAAGGTCGCTTGTCGAGCAAGCGGCGATTTGAGAGAGCATTTTCGCAGTGAATTGGACGAATTGGCGTTTTGCCATATCTGCACGATACACGCGTTTTGTCAATCGTTGATACGCGAGAATTTCGATAAGCTCGGATTGTCGCCGACCTTCGAGGTGCTTGACGAAAACGCGCACGCGCTTTATATGAACAAAGCTCTTGACGAAATAATATCCGAATATACGGCAAACGGCGACGAGGCTTTTTGCGGGCTTGCGGACATTTTTTCGCAATCGAGAAAGGAAGAGAATCTAAAAAGCAACATTATAAAATTTTACAGCCTTATCGAGATTCAGCCGAACAAAGAGGATTTTGTGCGCTGTATAGACGATTGCTACGGCGATTTTGAAAACAGCCGTTTTTGGACTATTTTATCCGATTACTATTCAAAATTTTTCAAAAAGGCAGAGCTTGCGTTCTCCGAGCTGCGAGAGCAAATGATTGCGATAGGCGGCGGCTTGGGAAAATATATCGAGAGTGTTACGGACGCGGCTTATAATTGCCGTCGTATGTCCGAAGCAAAGGATTTCAGAGAGGTCTGCGCAATAGCGAGCGTATATGAAAAGCCAAAGGCGGTATTGAGAAACGCCTCCGACGAAGAAAAGACGCTTGTCGGCTTTGCAAAGGATTATTACAAAACCTTTGAAGACGCGATGGAAGAGCTGAAGACGTTGTTCGGCAAATTCGACGAGCTTGAAGAAGCTCACGAGCAGAACGGACGTTACGTAAGAAAGCTCGTTGAGGTCGCTTGTGCGTTCGAGCAAAGGCTTTCGGCATTGAAAGCCCAAGACAACGTGTTGTCGTTCGAGGACTTGCAGCATAAGGCAATGGAACTGCTTTCCCATGAGGAATACGGACTTTCAGACGCATTCGACGCGGTTTTCGTCGACGAATATCAAGACGTGAATCCGATGCAGGAGGCTATAATCTCAAGCCTTGTCAGAGGCGAATGCTTTATGGTAGGCGACGTGAAGCAGAGCATATACGGCTTTAGGCTTGCAGACCCGGCGATATTTATTTCTAGGCAACGCCGCTATGCAGATTTCGGCGAAAAAGAGGGAATAAACATAAGCTTCAATCACAATTTCAGAAGCGCATATGCGATTCTCAATTTTGTCAACGGCGTTTTCGACAGCGTTATGACAAAGGATAATGCCGACATCGATTATAAAAAGGAAGCGAGATTCGAGCTTAAGGATATTCCGCCCGTCAACCTTGAGAGCGTGTCCCCCGAGGGATACGTGCAGGTGCATTTGTTCGTGAAGCCGAAGGCAGAAAGCGAGGGTGCTCACGGCTTGTACGATATTACCTCCGCGCAGGACGAAGAGGTCGGAAACGCAAAGGCGGAGGGCTTGTTTATCGCAAACGAAATCAAAACGCTGGTCGGAAGGGCAAAGGGTGTTGACGAAAACGGCAACGGAAAGTATTTGAGCTACGGAGACATAGCGGTGCTGTTCCGCTCTCGCTCGAACGGCGCAAAGGAAATCGTGCAGACGCTAAAGGACGAGGGAATACCCGTCAACGAGGGAGCATTCGGCAAATCGGTTTCGTTGCCCGAAAGAGAACTTATGTCATTTTTGCGAGTGTTGGATAATCCTCGTCAGGACATCGCTTTTGCAGGGTATTTGCTGTCGTTTTTCGGCGGATACGACGAGGGCGAACTTGCACTTGTCGCTTCTTACGACGGAGCGTGCTTGTACGATAAATTCCGCGCCGTGGCGTTCGGGAACAAGGACTTGTCGCCAAGAGCAAAGCAAACGCTCGAGGCTCTTGACAGGTATAGATTAAAGGCGAGCTTCAGAAGCGTTGCCGAGCTTATGAACGACATTGTTTCCGACTACTGCTACGACGCGTATTTGATGCGCGGCGGCGAGGGAAACGTGTATGGCTTGAAGGCGTTTATCGCAGGCGCGACGGGCAAGGAAGGCTTGTCACTAGGCAGATTCGTCGAGGAATATTGCGAGGGTAGCGGCGACAATTTCGGTAGCGCAGGCGGAGATAGGGTAACAATATCCACCTTCCACGGCTATAAGGGGCTTGAAAATCCCGTAGTGTTCGTGTCCGATTGTGCGTTCGGGTTCAATTACGAGGCGTCCTCGGGAGATTTGATTTTAACGGGTAAAGGCTTGGGCGGTTCGTCGGACGAGAATAACAAGGGCTTGGTGGGAATGAACGCGTTTGATTTGAACGCAAAAACGAAATCGAGCGTAACGTTGTCAAAGCTTGCGGTCGCAAAGTGCATAAAGGAAAATCAAATCAAAGAAGAAATCCGCCTTTTTTACGTCGCGTTGACAAGGGCTAAACAGCTTATGTACGTTACCGCTACGGTGAGCGAGAATAAATGCGCGGGGTTCGGTACTACGGCAAGATTGGGGGGTATTGGCTGCGATTTGGATTTTATTTCGGACGCCGTTTTTGACGGAAGCGTAAAGACGCTCGCCGTCAAGCATTATTCGGACGAAATCGTATCGGCGAAAGCCGCGCGAGGGGAGTTTGTCAATTTGCCGTTCGATGAGAATATCGCAAAGGAATTGGCGGCGGCGCAGAATTTTGAATATCCGCATAAGGAGGCGACAGGGCTTGCAATGAAGTACAGCGTTACCGCGCTTGACAGCATACAGGAGCAAGTCGTGTGCTTGTACGAGGAGGCGGCAAAATCGGGAACCGCATATCATAAGGTCATGCAGTATATCGATTACGGCGCGCAGAACGAGGACGCCGTAAGAGGGGAAATCGAACGCATGGTGCAGGATAAGCTGATGGACAAGGACGAGGCGGATAGAGTGGATACTGCGGTTATCTTCAGATGCCTTCAAAGCGATATTATTCGGCTTGCAAGAAATGCGGAGGCTAAAGGCGGCGGTAGATGTCAGAGAGAAAAGGCGTTTATGATGTACAAGCCTGCTTGCGACGTAAGCGATAGCTTCGGCTCTAAAGACAAGGTGCTTGTGCAAGGTGTGATAGACCTGTTTATCAACGACGACGAGCGCATTATCGTCGATTTCAAAAACTCGACGTTAACGGACGAAAAAACGGTTGAAAAGTACAGAAGGCAACTTTATCTATACAAATCGGCGGTTGAAAGTGCGATTGGTGCAAAAATCGACAGGGTTGTGTTGTATTCGTTCAAGACCGGCGAGTATCGGAACTTGTAACGACGCGTATTAATAAGTCCTTGCCAAATAACATAAATCGACTCTAAACGTAGCGTTTTGCGCGACTAGAATGCCTGTTGAGGAATGTCAAGATTCCTAACGAATGAAAAAAAGTTGCGCAAATGTTCGTTTAGGTGTTGATTTTTTTTTATAATCTATGTATAATCATATAGATATTCTTAATGCGAGATACGGAGGGAGAAAAGTGGAAATCTTTGAGAAGGCATTTAACTGGCTTGCGCAATTAAGCTCCAAATTGCCCGTTATCGATTTTCAGATGTACTTTATCGTCGTCGTTGCGATTTTGCTTGGCGTCGGTGTTATCGTTGCGCTTACTTATCTCGGTTCTCGTGCTTTTAAGCTTATCGCGGCAAGTAAAAAAATTCAAAAGTATTTGTCACAAGTAGACGTTATCGACGACGACAACGTGAGCGATTTTACCGCGCGTTGTTTTTCGGCGAAGGCTCCGCAACCGCTTCGTGACGCTTGGGTTCAATATCTCGGCGTGCGTTTCGGCTATCCGAGCGACGTAGTAAGCGACGGCAACGTTTACGATAAGGTTGTGAAAAAGAACAAGGACATTCGTTCCTTGGTGTATCTCGGCGTGTCGCTTATCGTTCTTGCGATATTCGCGTTTTGGGGATACGGCACTCTTCAAACCGTCGAAATGAGCGTCGTCCACTTTGTCGGGCTTTTGATAATAGGCGTTGTGTTTTTGCTTCTTGTTATTATCAACAACGGTCAAAACAAAAAGTGTCTGGAAGTTTTTGACGCAATGCAAGAGGATTTGGACGTCAAGGTCAATCTTCAAATCGAAAGCAATTACGCAACCGATTCTTCTCCTCTTCAAGATTTGTCGGCTATGCTC
Source organism: uncultured Bacteroides sp. (assembly GCA_964624745.1). GTDB lineage: Bacteria > Bacillota > Clostridia > Christensenellales > CAG-917 > CAG-475. Next base: position 23,732 of record CAZUZK010000001.1, read on the forward strand.
GACGAGATTATCGCGCGCAATACCGCAAAGGTCGTAGAGCTTGAAGAAGCCGTAGTCGAGCAAACTCCAATCGAAGCGCTTATCGAAGAAAGCGAGGTCGCACAAGAGGACGTTCTTTTGCAAGAAGCAGAAGAAGCAAATGCCGTTGAAGACGTGCAGGCTGACGACGTTCAGACCGGCGATGTGCAAATAGAAGAAATTTCACAATCGGACGACGAACCAAACTCCGACGATCCGATTATAAATGAAGAAACGCTCGAAACTCAAGAAACGCAATCGGAAGCCGTACAAGAGCAGATTGCGGACAAAATCGTCGAGATAGAAGAAAGTGATGATAGCGAAGAACAGACCGTTGAAGAGTCGGAAGAGGAGAGAAATGCCGAAATCGCCGACGAGCAAGCGGTTGAAGAAGATCTCGAAGACGAGCAAGACGAGGTTGAAGTCGTAGACGAAAACGACGAGCAAGAAGTTGTCGAAGAAGAGTTTGTCGAGGACGAAAGCGTCGAAAACGAAACGGAAGACGTTGCCGACGAGGCGCAGAGCGACGACGTTGCGGAGCAAACTTTCGTTGAAGAACAAGACGTAGAGGAATTGTCCGACGATAGTTCCGAGGAACAGATTGTATCGGCAGACGCGGAAGAAGAAAATCTCGAATATAGCGAAGAGGCGAAAAACGCCGAGGATTCCGAAGATGTTTCAGAAACGAGCGACGAAAGCGTTGAAGAAACAACGGCAGAGATAGAATCCGATTCCGACATCGAGAACACTCAAGAGGAAGACGTTGTTGAGGACGTTGATGTCGATGCCGAAAGCGAAGAATTAGACGAAGAAGAAACGATTGAGGAAGAGTCCGAGGATTATACCGACGAGGACGAAGAAGCCGTCGATGACGATTCGGAGGAAGAACCGCAGGTTGTGTATGTAGTGGACGGAGAGGACGAAGAAGAAGCAAACGTTAAGCCCTCTAGATTTCACAAGCTGCCCAATCTTATGGACTATATGCTTTCAAAAAATATGACGAGAGCAATGAAAATCCAAATTGCAACCGTGTTGATTGCAACCTATAAAAAGGTTAGCGAAAATAAGGAAGATCGCAGAATCGTAGTGCAGTGCTTGACAAAGGTTATGCAATCGCTGCAACAAGGCTAAACGAAACAAATTTGTCGGGGGACTTTATTTGCCGACGTTACAATAAAAAACATAAAGTGTGAGGATTGTAAGATGTTTGGAAAAAAGAAAAAACAAGCGCAACTCGAAGCCGAGCAAGCAAAAGCCGAGGCATTGAAGCTCGAAGAGGAAAAGGAAGAATCGTCAGAGCTTCCGCTCGAACAAGACGAGCAACCGCAAGAAGAAAAGATTTTCTTTGAAAGCGAGCTTATCGACGATGAGGAAGACAACGACGCGCTTCCGAAGGAATATGAGGCAATAGCTTATATTTTGAAGCAGGAAACGGGCGAAGACCTTGTTGCATTGCCTGTTGACGACGAGCCGTCAGAAGAAGTCGAGGAAGCTCCGCTTACGCTTGAAGAGGTTGAGGAAGAAGCTCCGCTCGAGCTTGTTGAAGAAGAACCCGAACAAGCGCCCGTCGAAGATGCGCTCGAACTTGTCGAGGACGAAGAGGTCGAAACCGAAGAGGAAACGCCTGCTCCGACAGCTCCCGTCGCTCAACCCGACAAGGAAGAGGTCGTATACGTCGTGGACGGTCCCGAGGACGATGACGAACTTGTCAAACCCGCAAAGCTTGTTAAATTGCCCAATCTCGTCGATTATATGCTTGCTCAAAATATGTCCAAGCAGATGAAGATAAACATCGCTACGTTGCTTTTGAGCGCGTACAATAAGTATAAGGACATTCCCGAAGAGAAGAAGATTGTCATTCAGTGCATGATAAAGGTGATGAGATCCTTGGTTCAAGGCTAAAACCTTTTGCCGATAGGAAAACGCACCGTATAAGCAAGCTCACAAAAGCTTGTCCTATGCGCAAATTTCAAACAAACAAAAATCCGTCGATTGAGTCGGCGGATTTTTATATACATAATAAGCTGTAAAATCTTTGGAATAATCCGTATAATTCTTTGGGTAATTTCTATCGTTTCTTGCGATATGCCACGCGCGACGGCGTGGCATATCCTATTCGATTACAAAATTCCGCGACGATTGTCCTTCATTTCCTTGCGGAAGGCTTTAAGCTCGGCATTGAGATCTTGCGCGATAGTCGGATAGGTCTTTGACAGACTGTAGCCCTCGGCAGGGTCCGTATCGAGATTGAACAGATAGTTTTTGTATACCTGATCGATAAACGCCGAGTTTTCAGTGCGAACCTTGTCGTAGTACTTGAAATCGTACACGGTTCCGTCAAGCTCGACAGCCATTTGAACGGCTTGACATTTACCTTTCTTGAGATAGAAGAGCTTGTCGTGTACACGCGTAGAGGAGGGAACGTTGCACTGCCACAAATCGTATAAATCCGCGCCGTCGATAATTCTGTCCGTCGGCAGATAAATGCCGTTTTCGTCGGTAATACCGCAGTAATGGAGAATTGTGTTGAACAGGTCGAAATTCATACTGCTGGCGTCGATGTGCTTCGTTGTCGCGTGCGTAGCCGTCGTTTGTTTCGTTTTTGTGGTTACGTTTGCTTGCGTAGTGCGTTCGGAGTTGTTTTCCCACTGATAATAGTCGTATTCAGAGCTTGAGATTGCGCTTCCCGAGCCGATACCGCCGTTGGGATAGCTTACAAGAAGGGGAACCTTCATGCCGCCCTCGAAGGTGGTGTTCTTTCTACCGCGCATATCGCCAGTTACGCCTTCGCGGCCGGGACCGTTATCGGACGTGAAAATCACAATCGTATTGTCGTATACCGAGCCGTTTCCGCTTGGATCGGGAGTGTTTTTGAGCGTGTTGAGTATATCGCCGAGATATTTATCAAATTCTTCTATACATTGCACGTACGTGTCGTCGGAGGTGTTACCTTTGCCCTCTCCGCTATTGTCCGAATAAATCGGGTAGTGCGGCCATGGAGTGGTGTAATAGGCAAGGAATTTTTCGTTGTTTTCAACGGAGGATTCGATAAAGTTTATCATTTCGGCAGTGAGAAGTCTCGTGCTTTCGGATTGGTCGAGATTTTCCTTGTGCGTGCGAACCTCCTTGCTTGTGTAGTTGCCGTTTTCGTCAACCTCGTCCTGTACCCAGTTGTAGGGGGTCATGTCGTTGACGTAGTAGCTGCCGTAGAAATAATCGAAGCCTTGATTGGTGGGCAGATATTCGCCGTAATCGCCGAGATTCCATTTGCCGATACAACCCGTGCGATAGCCTGCCGCCTGCAAAACCTCCGCAAAGGTAATTTCGTCGCCGAGAATACCGTCTATGTTGTTGAGGAATTGATAGGGGTTAAGGAAGTGCGTGGGAGACCACGGATCCGATTGAATATCGCTGGGGAAGACAACGTTGTCGAGATAACCGCGCGATGAATATCGTCCGGTAAGTATCGAGAATCTTGACGGAGAGCATACGGGAGATGCGGAGTAGAAGTTGTCCATCATTATTCCGTTGTCGGCGATAGAGTCGATGTTCGGGGTGTTGATAGTTGCTTTTTCGCTTCCGAGATAGCTGTATGCCGATATATCGCTATACGCCATATCGTCCATCAAAATAAACAATACGTTTGGTTTACCGTCCGTGTTGTATTTGTCCTTGACGCCGGCAAGATAGTCGTCGTGTCCTGCTTGCAGGCTTTCAACCGTCGGACGACAACGCAGATTCATAAAGAATACGTAAACGATTGCCGTGCCGACCATAAGGAAGGAGCAAAGGGCACACGTAAGCTTTAAGGCGCGTTGCTTTGTGATAAATCTGTCCGCTACGTAAAGAAGGGTTGCAAGCAACACCGGGAAGAGAATAAGCACGAAATTGTACCATAAATTCTTGCCGAAGCTTTCCGCGCCCCAAATCAAGAAGAATACGAACAGACCGCATATGCACACCATATAGGAAATCCACATATACAAGCCGACGTTCTTTTTGATGAGGACGCGCGCGAAAATCAGTATGCCTGCGACGATGGCGAGTACGTTTGCGACGAGGGGAAGGAAATTGTATCCCGTGCACCACATCACAAGCATAAACAGCGAGCAAAGGGCAAGATAGGCGATGTCGAAAATGCGTCGAGATTTGTCCACGTGCGTGAGCTTCACTTCGCATTCTTCAATCGGTTCTTGCGTTTCAATGTCTTGCAAGTCGACGTTTGCGTTGTTTTCGTCCATTTTTAGACCTCGTTTTGTGTATTTTTTATTTGTATACTCCGCAAAGCGGAGATTTTACCGTTATGCCTTTTTCCACGACGTTTTGCTGAACAACAAAAGTATCGGGAATATTTCGAGTCGTCCCAGCAGCATATCAAAGCAAAGCACGAGCTTTGCAAATATGTTGAAGTCGGCATAATTTCCGTTCGGACCTATTGCGCTCATGCCCGGTCCCACGTTGTTAAAGCAGGAAAGCACGGCGGAGAAATTGGTTTCAAACGAGTTGAAATCACTCGAAAATCCGTTTTTGCCTATCGATACGAACAGCGTTGACAAGACAATTATGACAACGTACAGAATGAAAAAGCTCTGAACGTTGCGCACGGTGTCCTCGTCAACGGGCTTGCCGTCCATTTTCACCGAATAGACAGAGCGAGGGGAGAGAGTTTTTTTGACGTTCAAAAGAGAGGTTTTGCCAAGCATTATACATCTTGACACCTTCAGTCCGCCTGCGGTCGAGCCTGCGCAACCGCCGACGCACGTCACCATAAGCAGAACTATACGCGACAGAATAGGCCATTTCGTGTAGTCCGCGGTGCCGAAGCCCGACGTGCTTATAATAGAGGAAACGTTGAACGTGGAATCTCTCAACGCGCTTGCGAAGCTTGTGTAAGTCCCAGAAAGGCACAAATCGGCGATTATTATCGCAACTGCCGCTAAGTAAATGCCCAAGAAGCTAATCAGCTCTTCGTTTTTAATAGCTTTGAGAACGTGCCCGACCAATATCATATAAAACACGTTGAAATTGATTGAGAAGAGCAGCATAAACACCGTGAGGACTATTTCTATGCTTGTGGAATTATAGTAGGCTATGCTTGCGTTTTTGACGCTGAAGCCGCCCGTTGCCGCGGTCGAGAGCGCGTGACAGAAGCTGTCGAATACGGGCATTTTGCATAGGCAAAGAATAAGCACCAAAATAAGAGTCAACGCGATGTAAATCGCATATAAAATAATCGAGGTGTAGCGGAGCTTGCTCACAAGCTTTCCGAATTGCGGACCGGGAACCTCCGCTTTTGCGAGCGCGGTTGACATCTTGTTGTTTTTGGGGATAAGCGCAATGACAAACACAAGCACGCCCATACCTCCGATAAACTGCGTCAGGGCACGCCAGAACAGTAGGGATTTAGGCAGAATCTCCACGTCCTGCAATACGCTCGCGCCCGTTGCCGTGTATCCCGAAATCGTCTCGAACAACGCGTCGATATAGTTTGGGATATAACCGGACACGCGGTAGGGAATCGCGCTTATAAGCGCAATAAAAATCCAAAACAGTCCGCACATCGCAAATCCGCTCGACGAGCGCATATCACGCTTGTCCTTTGGCGGACGAACCGCAATGCCGATAATGCCCAAAACCGCGCACACGCCTATCGTAATGCCGAAGCCGAGGAGCATATCCTGCTCTCCGTAGCCGACAGCCATAAACAGGGGTATACACATCAATGCCCCTATTATGACGGCGATTTCGCCAAGTACGAATGTCAGCAGCCTAAAATTCATATAAGCCTCAATAGTCGAGTATATCTCTCAAATCGTCGAGCCCTTGCTCGAGAGTGACGATAATCACGTGGTCGTCTTGCTTTATGACGTCTTGTCCCGACGGGGTGATAAGCTCGCCCTTGCGAATAATGCCGGCGACGAGCAAATGCTTTTTGAGATTGAGCTTTTGAATGGGAATATCAAATTTTTTGAAGCTTTCTTTTGCTTCAAATTCCAATATTTCGGCAGTATCGTCGATGATGTGGAATATTCTTTTGACCGAGCTGCCTTGCTTGTTGTTCATCAATCTTACAAAACGAATGATGTGGTCTGCGGTCGAATTTTTTGTTGAAACGGCGCTGTAAATACCGCTCTTTTGCAGCATATCGTAATAGCCGAGCTGGTCTATTTTGGTGATAACCTTCGGCACTTTTTGCGAGGACGCGAACATACTCATTATTATGTTTTGCTCGTCGATGTTGCCGAGGGCTACGAACGCGTCAGTTGTGGAAATGCCTTCCTCGAAGAGTAGATTTTGGTCGGTTCCGTCGCCCAATATCACGTTGAGCTTCTTGAAGTTTTGAGAGAAGAGTGCCGCGGTTTGTGCGTTTTTTTCTATGAGTTTTGCGTGTATTCCGAGCTTTTCAAGCTCCGAGCAAAGGTAATATGCGGTTGTCGAGCCGCCTACGATAATGGCGTCCTTTGCCTGCTTGTTCCAGCCGAGCTGCTTAAAGAAAAGAGAAATGTCCTTCGTCGTTGCGGTGAGGAAGAGCCTGTCTTCCGCGCATATCGTGAAATCGCCCGTCGGGATTATCGCCTTGCCGTCGCGTTGAGCGGCGCAGATAAGAACCTTTGCTTTTGAGGTTTCGCCCAAGCGCTTGAGAGAAAGCCCGACAAGAGGAGAGTCTTCTTCGACTCTAAATTCCACCAATTCGACCTTACCGTTGCTAAATTCGTTAACCTTTATCGCGGAGGGGAAACGAAGCATACGCGCGATTTCAAGCGCGGCTTCGTATTGCGGATTTACCATAAGGCTCAAGCCGAGATCTCCGTCCTTTTGGAAGAGCTTGAGATATTCGGGCTTGGAAACGCGAGCAATAGTCTTTTTTGCGCCCAGTTTTTTTGCGATGATACAGCACAAAATATTCAGCTCGTCTTGATTTGTCGCGCCGATAAAAAGCTCGGAATATGCAATACCTGCTTCCTTCAATACGTCGGCACTTGCGCCGTTTCCGATGACGCCCTTTACGTCATACTGATTTACGGCGTCCTCGATTTTTTTGCCGTTGACGTCAACGACTACGATATTGTGTCCTTCGTCCGCAAGTCCTTGCATCAGGGTGGTGCCTACCGCGCCTAATCCGCTTATGATAATGTCCATAAATTCCTCATGTTACGAATCGATTATGTAGATTATATCATTTATTTATTTATAAGACAAGACAATAGCGAATAAAAAATAAAGAGGCACTCAAAGAGTGCCTCGGTTGAAAATTTCAAGCATTTCGATTATTCTTCCGTGCTCGAGTCGCAAGCGGCTTGGTCAAGTTGTTCTGCCGCGTCGCTTTCGCTATCGCAAGCGTTTTCCGTCGTAGAAGTTTCGTTCGCAACGGCATTTTCTTCTGTTGTAGCCTGGTCGGCTATGACGGTTTCGTCTGTGGACGCGTTTTCTATTTCGACGTCGGAGGCTGCGATTTGCTCAAGATGCTCTTGCGCTTCCGCAAGCTGTTGTTTTTTCTTTTCACGCATGATTTGGAGAATCGCAAACACCGCGCATACGCCGATGCCTACGAACAGATATGCGGAACCGATGTTGAATGTCGGCATCGCAAAGCCGAAGATGATTGAAAGAACGACAACGATTATAAGCGGGAATATTGCGAGCTTGAAGTTCTTTACGACGTACTTACCGCCGAGCGAGCCGAAGAGCGCGTATACAACGCAGGTGAACGCAGGCGTAATCCATTTCGTTTCCGATATGGCTTCGCTGACGTTGCTCAATCCGAGAATAAGCACGAACACCGCTATGATGAGGGTTGTCACAAGTGTGCTTGTTGCCACAGATAGGGTGGAAACCACCTCGTTTTCTTCCGTGCCGAGCTTCGTTCCGCAAATCTCTTGAGCTTTGACGACGCAGGGAATTTTGAGGTTTGAAAGGTTGCCTGTGATAAATGCGAGATATGCGCTGTTTGTGCCGAGCATAGGCGCATAAATGATAGGCTCGACGATGCCCGAAAGGAAGTTGATTAAGAAGGGAATAAGCACTGCCGCCGTACCCATGACGCTCATATCGGGCTTGACGTCGTAGTATAGACAGATTGTCGTCGGAACGGAGAAGAAAATCACCATTGCCAGCGCAATCCATATTTTGCCGATGATGTGAGATTTAAGGTTGTAATCCATTGCGACTTTGGTTTTGAATTTAGACATATGGCACCTCCTTAGCAAATCAAGCCGATGGCGTTTTGAGCCGCGTCGGCGACGTCCTTGACGTTGGTCGAAACCGCCCAACCGTATTTGTTTGCGCAATAGCTTATTACGCCTACGACAAACATTGCCACGAGCATGGATACGGGGGTTGCGAAGCTGTCAAGCCACTTCCAATTCGCTTTATTGATAAGCACGTCGCACACGTACATAACGCCCATTGCGACAAGCACCGCAATAAAGTTGTAGTAGCCGTCTATGAAAGCAATCTTGTGAGTCATGGTTTCGATGCTCATTGCAAGGTAGCCGAGAACCATACCGATGAAGCACACCTGAAAAACGAGGTCGCCGATATTCACGCCGCCTTTCTTTGCTCCGCCCGTGTTTTGAGTCATGAGCTTGCCGATTTTCGGTTGATACAGACGGTAGAAGAAGAGAACCTCTATTCCGCCCGAGCAAATAGCGATGGTCATAATCATTGCCATTGTCGCGAAATCCTGCGCGGTTATACCTCTCTCCGTAAGGGCGTCCATAGAGCCTGCAAGAGCTTCCGCAACCGCGTTTGCCATCTGTGTTTCGTATTGCAAAGAGCCGACGACGGAAAGTCTGATTGCAGGGAACGCAACGCCGAGCGTGCCGACAAGCGTAACGACGCCGAGTGCTATTCCCAAGCCCGGCAGGATAGAGAATGTTGCCGACGTGGTGATAACCTTTTTGATTTTTTCGCTTTCGATGCCGAGTTGCTTTGCTCTTTTCATTGCAGAAAGCATATAGTAAAGAGAAAGAGCAACGACAAACGCAAGCACAACGCCGTAGAGAATATAGATAATCGGATCGTTGTAGCTAAATTCTCTTGCGCTCAAAATCGAAGAGTACATGATTGATTCTCCTAAATTTTAATAATAAATTAATAATATACCTTAACCGAGCGTTAGTCAATTCATTTTTCGTCTGCGTTAAAACGTGGAAGTATTTGACAAAATAGCGAGATTTTTGTTGCCATGCAAATCGCATAGTGCTAAAATTGATTTATAAATTTGGAAGTATTAGAACGTTGCGCGTTAAGTGCCGTACGAACGTTGGGGTGTCGGCGGACGAAGAGCGTGTGCTCGCGGTGCAACGTTTGCTCCGGACTTCACGTTTGCCCGATTATCGGGCATTGCGAGCGCTTCCGAGGAGGTGCTTTTTGTTTTATAACGAAGCATTGAATTATATCAGGAATATCGAACGCGCCGGCTCGGATTACGGTATAGAGCGTATGCGCGATTTGTTGACGTTGCTCGGCGAACCTGACAAGGAGCTTAAGTTTATTCACGTAGCCGGCACCAACGGCAAAGGCTCCGTCACAGCGTATCTTACGTCCGTGCTGAAGGAAGCAGGATATAAGGTTGGGACGTACAATTCTCCGTCTGTTTTCGATTACAACGAAAGGTGGCTTATAAACGCAGAGCCTTTAAGCGACGACGACGTTGCAAAATACCTTACCGTTGTCAAAGATAGCGTCGAAAACGAAAACGTAATGCGTAGAGCGTTCATGCTCGAGGAGCTTAAGCCTACCGCGTTTGAAATCGAAACCGCCGTCGCGATGCTGGCGTTTTACGACGCGGAATGCGACGTGTGCGTGCTTGAAACGGGGCTTGGCGGAAGATGGGACGCAACCAACGTTATATATGAAAAAGAGCTTGCGGTAATCACGCCGATAGGACTTGACCATTGCGCGATTTTGGGGGACACGCTCGATAAAATAGCAAGCGAAAAGGGTGCGATAATCAACGGTGACGCGGTGACCTGCAAGCAGGAAAAGAGTATAATGCACGAGCTTGAAAATCCGTATTCCTTATATGACGGAGTGAAAAAATATTTGCCGTGTAGGCTTAAGATTTGTGCAAACGCGCAGATAATAAGCTCGGGTATCGACGGACAGTTTTTTAGATATGACGGCAAAGAATATAAGATTTCGATGCTCGGAAAACATCAGGTGGATAATGCCGCGCTGGCGATTTGCGCCGTGCAAATATTAAGAGAAAAGCATTGGCAAATTTCGGAAGAAGCCTTGAAAAATGGACTTGAAAAAACAGCTTGGCGTGCACGCTTGGAAATAGTTAAAAATGCAGAAAGGGACTTTAATATAATCGTTCCGCAGGATAAAACGCTTGTTTTTGACGGTTCACACAATCCGCACGGCGCAAAAACGCTTGCGGAAACAATCAAGGAACTTTTTGCAAACGAGCGAATACATTTGGTTTTGGGCATACTCAAGGACAAGGACTTTAACGGCATATGCAAATTGCTTGTGCCCCTTGCCGACCGTATCACGTGCGTTACGCCGCCGTCGCCAAGAGCCTTGCAAAAAGAGGAACTTATGAAAACCGTTTTGCCGACGTGCAACGCTTGCGACGTGCAAGAGGATATAAGAAGTGCCGTTCAAAAAGCATTGAAAGGAGATTGCGACGTGGTGGTGTTATGCGGTTCGCTTACACTGTTCGGCGCGTTAAACGAAAGGAGAAAACAATGAACGAAAGAAGTGTGGATAAGCAGCGCATAAAAAATGCCGTGACGGAGTTGCTGTGTGCGTTGGGTGAAGACGTACAAAGAGAGGGCTTGCGCGAAACGCCGGATAGAGTTGCGCGTATGTTCGAGGAACTGACGTGCGGTTATTCGGACGACGCAGGCGTGCATCTTTCAAAAACTTTCGCCGAAAGCGGAAGCGAGCTTGTGATTGAAAGGGACATCAATTTTTCCTCCACGTGCGAGCATCATCTCATGCCGTTTTTCGGAAAAGTACATATTGCGTACATTCCCGACGGAAAGGTCGTCGGACTTTCAAAGCTTGCGCGCGTAGTCGATGTTTACGCCAAAAGATTACAGCTACAGGAACGATTGAATATGCAAATAGCGGACGCAATATATAACGAGCTTTCTCCCAAAGGCATTATCGTTGTCGTTGAAGCCGAGCATACGTGCATGACGGCGCGCGGCGTTAAGAAATTCGGAAGCAAGACAATCACCTCGGCAACGAGAGGGGAAATTTCCGACAGCGTAAAAAATCTGGTTTTCGAGGGCGTCGGCAAATGAGAGGCAATCGCAAATATAATTTTCAGGTCGGCGGAAAAACGTTTGAAAGCGGAACGCACGTTATGGCGATTCTCAACGTAACGCCGGACAGCTTTTATTCCGAAAGTCGCCATGCTCACGATGTCGCGGACGCCGCAAGACGCTTTATAGAACAGGGCGCGCAAATTATCGACGTCGGAGGACAATCCACAAGACCCGGGGCAAAGCCCGTAAGCGCACTCGAAGAGATGTCAAGGGTGTTGCCCGTTATAGAAGCCGTAAGAAGGGAATTTAAGGACATTCCGTTGAGCGTGGATACGTTTTATCCTGACGTAGCGCAGGCGGCGATAGACGCGGGCGCAAATATGGTAAACGACGTTTCCTGTCTTGCCGATAAAGAGCTTGCGCGGCTAGTCGCACGAAACGACGTCGCGATTTGCGTAATGCACGACCGCCGAAAATCAAAAAATCCAGACTTGTTTTTCGACAAGGAAATCGGATTGTCAAGGGCTGTCGATACTCTGTTAAACGCAGGCGTTGACAGCAATAGGATTTTGCTTGACGGCGGTATAGGCTTCAACAAAAACAACGATGAGGATTGGGAGCTTCTCAACGGCTATGACAAGCTGATGGACGTGTTCGACGACTATCCGTTTTTGCTCGGAGCGTCGCGCAAATCGATGTTCGGCGGAGAGGCGGAAGCAAGGTTGAGCGCAACCTTGGACAGCACGGTGCTTGCCGTTAAGAAGGGCGTATTGTTTGTAAGGGTGCACGACGTCAAGGAAAACGTGGCGGTGATAAATTGTTTTGCGAAATAGGAAAAGATATGAACAACGACAAAATTATTCTCAAGGATTTTGAGGTCAAGGCTTGTCACGGAGTTAACGACGAGGAAAAAATCAATGCGCAAAGATTTTTGTTTACAGCCGAGCTTTACTGTGACGTAGAGGAGGCGGCAGCGACCGACGATTTGACAAAAACCGTTAGTTATAGCGCCGTAAAAAAGACATTAAAGTCCTTTTGTGAAAACAACTGCTTCGATTTGATAGAAACCTTGGCTGTTAGAGGCGCATATCTTTTGCTAAAAAACTATCCTATAGACAAGGTTAAATTGACCGTCAAAAAGCCGGACGCGCCAATGAGCGGAGTGTTCGATTGCGTAGGTGTGAGCGTGCAAAGACAATGGCACACCGTCTATCTCGCGCTTGGCTCCAACGAGGGTGATAGAAACGCTTATTTGGATTTTGCGATAGAGCAGCTCGGTTCGGACGACAGCTTCAAGGACATAAGAGAAAGCTCTCGTATGTCAACCGCACCGTACGGCGGCGTTGCCGATAAGGAGTTTATAAACAGCGTCGTGGAATGTAAGACGCTTTATTCGCCTAGAAAATTGCTTGCACGAATTGCGCAAATAGAAAAAGACGGGGGAAGAGTGCGCTTGGAGCATTGGGGCAATCGGACGCTTGACGTCGACATAATTCTTTATGACGATTTGATTTCGGAAGAGAGCGATTTATGTATACCGCACCCCGATATGCAGAATAGGGATTTTGTTTTGCAACCGCTTTTACAGCTTTGCCCTAACAAGCTACACCCGATTCTTAACAAGCGCATAGCCGATATGCAAATAAAATAATTCTTGCAAACGGAAGCTTGCGATGCTATAATAATGAAAAGGAAAGAATAAGGAGAAGGGATATGAGAATTATTATACGCCAAAAGTATTTTGCGGTTGGCAATAAATTTCAAATTTGCGACGAAAACGAGAACGTCGTATTTTTGGCAACGCGCAGATTCGATTCGCTTATGAACAACATCGAGCTGTTTACGGCGCAAGACAGCTTTGTGTTGCGTATGCAAGCCAAATTGAGAAAAATGTTTTCAACGTTTTTCGACGTTAGCGACGCGTTCGGTCAAAGGGTGTTCTCAATCAACGAGAAGCTTCCGTTTTTCGGATTCAGACGTGCAAAAACCATTGGTAATATCGACGTCAAAATAAAGTGCGGTCCTATTCATCTCAAAGCCTTCGTAAGGGGAGAGGACGGCAAATACGACAAGAAGAATCCCGTTGTCAAGGCTCGCAAAAAGCTTTTGAATATCGCCGATACTTATATTGTGGACGTGGACGAAACTCGTATAAGCGCGGAATACGGCACGGCGATAGGCATATGGTACGATATGGTTGCGCACAACAACGCGCACTAAATAGCAATCGTCTTTGACAGGCTTATAATGTACGACAAAATGAAAGCGACGGATTGTCCGTCGCTTTTTCGTGTAATTCAGCGTTGAAGCCGTATGATTTTCAAATGCTTTTTAGAATATGGTAATCGTACCGACGGTGTTGAGTATCAACAGCACGACGTAGGTGACGTAGCCTGCAAGCATGAGCGCGCCTTGCCATCTTTTGAACTTGCCCATAAAGAGCGCAGGAATCAGTGCAAAACCTGCAACGGCTATACAGAACGGGAAGTCGATTGTAAGCGTTTGCGCGTCTACGGGGAGAGAAGTGCCGAATTTGCCTAGGCTTATAAACGTGCAAAGCGGAAGAATAAGGGACAGGTCGATTATGTTTGCGCCGATTATGTTGCCGACGGATAAATCCGCTTTCTTTTTTACTATGGCGGTTATTGCGGTGACAAGCTCGGGAAGAGAAGTGCCGACTGCCAAAATCGTAACGCCGATGATTCCTTCTGGAACGTTGATTGCGCGTGCAAACGCCGCGCCGTTGTCGCTCATAAGCTGCGCGCCTACGAATATTGCGCCTGCGCCGAGAATGAATAATATGATATTTTTTGCAATATCCCTTTTCTCGATTACCATTCCGGTCTTTTTAATTGTGATTTTTTGCGCTTCTTTCTTGTTGAAATAATCATACAAAACGCCTTGTCCGTTCGGCGTATTGTCCTGTATGCGCTCAATGCCGTCTTCTGTAGAGAGAACGTTTGAATGCTTTTTTGCGCTTATGAGGTTTTCGACAAGGAAAAGAACGAAGAGAGCAAGCACTATGATTGCGTTCCACCAATTAAATTCTCCGCTTGCGCTCAAGCCCCAAAGCACGGCGATGGTTACAAGAAGAATCGCTACCTTTGCGGCAAAGTCCTTGCGCTTGAAGGTCGGGGCGGTAAATACAAGCGAAATCGCCATAATCAACGCGATGTTGCAGTTGACCGAGCCTACGGCGTTGCCGATAGCCATAGAAGCTTGTCCTTGCGCGGCGGATATGCTCGATACGAGTATTTCGGGCAACGTGGTTGCGACGCTGACGATTGTTGCTCCTATGATAAACGACGGAATACCCGATACCTCGGCAATCCAGCTTGCGGCGTCCACAAACCAGTCTCCGCCCTTGATGACGAGCAAGATACCAAGTGCCAGCAAGACGATATAGCCTGCCATGCTACTTGCTTCCATCATTCCGAGTGTTGTCAAAAACATAATTATTCTCTCTCCGAATATGTATTCGCCCGATGTATATCCAAAGGATATAAAGCGGACAACCTATATAAACTACCACTTTTTTATCGATATGTCAACGATAAGTAAAAAACCGCCCGAAGGCGGTTTAATTTTAATTATACAAGGCTTATTCTGTCTTGTTATCGTTTGCTTGAGCCTTGAGCAAGTCTCTGATTTGACGCAACAATTCGTCCGTCGTTTCGGGCTTTTCAAGCTCTGCTTGTGCCGCTGCCTCTGCTTCCGCTTTGGCTTGCGCCTCGTCGCGCGCGGCTTTTATTGCTTTAAGCTCTCTTCTGGTTGCGACTTTGCCTTTGATAGTCGCTTTTTCTTCGTCGGTAAGCGATTCGAGGAAGGAAGCGTCGCGTTTAAGTCCCGTAAAGCCTCCGCGCACGGAGTTTATGAGCTTAACCAGCGCAAACAAAACAACCGCGGTGAGAAGGAAGTTGATTATTGCCATAATAAACGCGCCCCAGTCGATGTAAACGGATTTTGACAAGTCTGCAGCAGCCGCCGCGCATCTTACGCCGTTTGCGTCTTTGGGAACGAGCATTGTGATAAGACCTTCGATTTCGCCCATCGGGATAGCGTTGATAAGCGGTTTGAAAATATTGTTGACAAGTGCGGTAACGATTGCGGTGAACGCTGCGCCGACAATCATACCAACGGCAAGATCGACAACGTTGCCTTTGGTGATGAATGCTTTGAATTCTTTAAGAAGCTTCCATTCCGGTTTTTTCATCTTTTTCATAGAGTTATCTCTCCTTTGTTAATGACTAAAATATAATACTATTCGTATTTTAAGTCAAGGGAAACGCACGGTTAAGCTTGTTTTGTAAAATTTTTCGCAGATATGAATTTCTCTATTGACATATTGCCGCATTCGCGTTATCATACAATCGCTAGGGGTGCTGTAAGGCTGAGATGATACCCTTCAACTTGTGAGTTAATCCTCGCGTAAGGAAGCAAAATTACAATTCGCAAACGCTTGTTTTGCGACAAGAATATTGGCTCTTTCTTTCAAGTTCTCCTAGTGCAGGAGGCTTTTTTTATGGACGTCGAAACGTTGAAGGACAATTTGGAAAGTGTCGTGTTGTATCTTGCGATTGCGCTTATAGGCGCGTATATCGCGGTGGGACTGCTTGTGTGGTTCTTCAAGAGGGAAAAATTTTCCGATTTCAAAAAATACGTTGTCGGAATAACGGTCGGATTTGCCGTATGCACGCTTGTCCTATTGTCGTACGTAGAATTTCAATGCAAAAAAGACGATATGCAGGCACGCTTGTTTTATCCGATTTTAGCCACGCTAATTGTAGCGGTGGTCGGGGCTACGGCAATGCTTGTAAGCTCGCTGTTCAATAGAAAAGCGGTGAAAATTTCAGGCTTTGTGACTATACTGTTGCTGGTCGGGTGTTTTATCGCGACTATGGTTGAAATGTCCGTTTATTACGAGGGAATTGCCGGCGACGAAAACCTTGTCGGGCTTATCGTATCCGCAATAGTGTTTATGGCGTTGATAGTCGCGTTTTGGTTTTTGGGCGACAAGCAAAAGGCAAACGACACAAGAGCCATAGTGTACGGCGCGATTTCAATAGCGTTATCGTTCGCGCTTTCGTATGCAAGGCTATTCAAGCTTCCGCAGGGCGGTTCGGTGACGTTTGCAAGCCTGCTTCCGCTCATGATTTATTGTTGTATGTTCGGCACGAGAAGAGGTATTGTCGTATGCCTTGTCTACGGCGTTTTGCAAGCGCTTCAAGACCCGTATATCATTCACCCGATGCAGTTCTTGTTGGATTATCCTCTTGCGTTCGGCGTAATCGGCGTGAGCGGTATATTTATGGAAAAGGGTGTGTTTAAGAATAAGCGCGTGTTGGCGTTTTTGACGGGCGGAGTGCTGGCGGTCGTATTGAGATATGTCTGCCACGTCTTGACGGGCGTGTTTGCCTTCGCCTCGTACGCCGACGTCGCAAAATACGGAACGGTTGTTGTATACAGTATGGCGTACAACTCGTTTGCGTTTGTAGACATGGCAATCGCATTGGTTGCCGGAAGCACCTTGTTTGCGTCAAAAACCTTTGTATCGTTGATGCAGAAATCAAGCGACAATACGTCTGTCGTCGCGGTTGACGAAGAGGAAGACGATGTAGACGAAATTGATTTGCAAATAATGTCCGCTCAAGCCGTATCGCAAGAGTCAATCGATAGTGCCGATATAAGCGAAGAAGCAGATGTCGATGCAAACGAAAATCAAAATGAAAACGAATAGAACGGTTTTATAAAAATTTACGGAATAAGCATTTTATATTGCAAAAATGGCGAAATAAACACTTGTTTGAACAAAAATGCGCGCATGATTTTACGTCATGTCGCGCATTTCTTTTAGTCGCTTTTTCGCCCGAGAAGATAGTCAGTGCTTGTCTCGTAAACGTCCGCAATGGCGCAGAGAAGCTCAAGGTCGGGTTCGGCTTTGCCTTGCTCGTAGTTGGAATAAGTCCTTTGCGGAATATTCAACAAACGCGCAATTTCCCCTTGAGTTTTTCCCATTTCGGCGCGGCATTCTCTTAATCTCGTGCAAAATTCTTTCATATTTTCAATTTACTATGGCAAAAGACTTTTATCTTGACATAGCCAGATTTTGGCTATATAATGTTCATATAAGATTAAATTTGCTCAAATTTTTGTAATTTATGAAAATTTTAATTTTGAGCAAGAGGAGGAATTTATGGCAAACAGATATGTCGAGAAGTTAAAAAACGAAGGCATACAAGGACTTGGAGAGGATCTTCAAGGCATTATTGCAGGTGAAACTGAGGAAGAAAGAAATGAATTTATCGAGTTTTCCGAGTATGTCACCAACGAATATTGCGAAAGTAGCGAAAATCAAAAGTATCTTTCTGCGTTAATACCATTTTTCGTTGAATTGTTTAATTCTGTAAATTCAGTTTTATACGATGACGGACAACTAACCTTGTCCGAATGCAATTACAAACTTGTTATGAAATGTAAAGAACGCAATATCAAGATAAATTCCAAAGATCCGATTATTCACGCGTCGTTTTACGATACTGTTAGTCGCGGTTGTTCGCAGGAAGAAATATCTTTAGGCGTGGTAGAGTTTATTTTGGATTCAAAAAGTATATTATCCGATTATGACTATGCCACCGCGCTTTCGCAAGCGCACGGAGAGTATTTGCAAAACGGAGTAAATAGTGATTTTGAACCTCGTGATTTAAAGTGGAAAGAGTTGTACGCAGAAATTAGCAAGAGATTGTTTTTGTATGCAAAACTGTTTGTTCAAAATCCCGAATCGTTTGATGACACGGAAGATACGAGAAACTTTTTGTATTCGGTAATGTGCGAATCGCTTTTTGCGGATTTTGCAACCGATTTAAGCAGCGACGAAATGAATGCTATCTTCAAAAAATATTTTGATTTGTCCGATTCGGTCGGAAAATACGAGGTGCAATATTCATTTGCCAAGTATGTATTCGGTGCATATAAGATAGACGTCCTTGGCGATGAAGGCGGTTGGAGCGATGTTGAATATGCCGCCGATAATGAAGTCGATATTGCAAAAAATCGATTGGCAGATAAGCCTAAAGCCAAAAAAGTTATAGACAAGAAAGCTGTCAAAAAAGAAAAAACAAAAAGAGCCGTGTTTGCTTCGCTCGCATTTATAGTATCTCTCGGCGGAATCTTGATGTGGGTATTTGGCGGTTCTGCGGTGACCGCTATCGTCGGTGCCGTTGTTGCGTTTGTCGGAGGCGGAGCGTTGGCGTCGGCTGCGATTTCATGCCATAAGGCGCTCGGTATTCTCAACGGAAATTGTAAAAACGAGAAATATGAAAATAAATCGCTTGAAAGGACAAAGAACGGTTGGTTCGGCATAATTTTGAACACTGCTTTTAGCAACGGTTTGGGCGTTGAAGCTTTCTTGTGGGTATTGATGGTCATTGCAGGTTTGGGGGTTCTTCCCGTTATTTGGTCGTATATTATTGCACCTAAAAAATAATTTATTATAACAGAATACATACGGGCGATTTCGGTCGCCCGTATGTTTTAGGAGAAGCGTATGAGAGATGAAAGTAATTTAAGAAGCGAATTGAGTAAAATACGTCAATTAGATAAGGATTTAAGCAAGTTTGAAAGCGAGCTTGAAGATATGGCAAATGAGGTTGCGTCTGCGCGCGATAAGATGGACGATGCGTTAAAAAACAACATCGATAGTTACAAAAAACAATTTGACGATATAAAAAAGGATTTAATCTCAAAAGCGGATAAAAACATTGCAGAGGCAAAGGCGCAATTTGTTGTTGACGTTGAAAAAACGGGTAGAGTCGCATTCAATTTGATTGCCGATAAAACCAAAGCCAAAGAAAATCAAATTGACAATATTGTAGCACAATTTGGAGAGTGGAAATAATGGAATACGATGAATTGCAAGCGCAACGAGAGCGCGAAGCTATAGCAAAACAAGAAGAATACGAGCGCGAATTTGATTATTTGGTTCCGCGTATCAACGATTGTACGAATAGACTCGAAAAAGAAATTAAGGAAGCGAGAGAGGAAAAAGACTCGTTGAAAAAAGAAATCGGTCAAAAGGGGTTATCGATTGCAAACGAGATGAAAAGTCGCGCCGAAAAACTTATGCGAGGCGAGCTTGACAGTTTCCTTGACGGAGAATTTGAACGATTGAAACAAGGTTTGGCGATTGACAAAGAGATTTTAAGAACTCTTACGTCATTTGTAGAAATGTTTGCACAAAAGGAGAATAATAATGGCTAACGTAGATTTGGCAAACCAGTTGTTGCACGAAGCTTCAAACTATTATAACAGAATAACGAATTTTCTTTATAAATCGGATAAAACCTATAGAATGAAAAATGCCGCGAATAAAGGATTTTCTTATAGCGCAAGCAGTTTTGATAAGCTTTATTCTGATTTTATGTCCTCCGTCAAAAGCGAAATCGATGCGAAAGAGGGCGCATTCAGGTCGTTTTGTCAAAAGCAATGCACCGATTGCAAGAGCGAAATCGAAAAGGCGAATAACGAATATGAGAAATTTGCGCATTTTGCAGACGAGTTTAAGTCGCGTTTTGAAAAAGCCGCGAAAATTATCGGTGCGGAAAGGTGGAAGGACGCAATATCCGAGTATAAGGCAATCGAACGCGATTTGACAAAGATTGTAAAAGTCGATTTCAATACCGCGACAAAAAAAGCCGTTGCAAAAATCAGACAAACCGTTTTGTATTGCTATGCGAATTATGTTAGAAATACGGCTGAAAAATCCGATATAACGGCAACCTTATCCGAATACAAGGAATATATTACATTCTATTACAACGATTTTAAGTTGTCGGTAACGGACGAGATAGTCAAAGGCAATTTGGAAACGTATGCGTGGGGAATGCTTGTAAACGCTAAATTGATTTGCAACGCCGCAATAAACAAAAACGATTATGATAGTGCCTTTGAGGTCGCACATAAAGCACTCGGAGAAAAAGGTTTTATCGATGATAAAAAAGAATATGATGCGTTGATAAACGAGGTGCGCGACATATGGGTGACAACTTATAATACCTTATCGAAAAAAGCGTGCGCCGATTTTGATTTGCCACAAGTATATAGATTTATAGATGCAGGTAAAACGTTTGACGAAAGAGAACGTTTGGAGGTCGAATTTTTAAGAAACAGCGCATGGGGCGACTATTCGCATTCGCTGTCTATGCCAATAACTCGCACCTTTGATTTTGCGTTGCAGGAATTTGAAAAATTCGATTATAAGCTTGTTAAAGAGCAATCTAAATTCTTGAAAAAAGCAATTTCTACGGAAAGAGTCATCAAATTTTATTTGGTAATTAAAAAAGACATCGATTATTGTAATATCGCCTGGGTAAAATTGTGGCTGAAAAACGGCAGACGTGCTGATAAACTAGACTATAGCGATATTTTCGATTTTGACGCGGACACAGAAGAAGCTGTAGAGAACGCGTTATTTACAGTGCTTGCAGAAGAAGATTTTAAGCCGAAAAAAGATTTTATGCAGGATTTGGAAAACGAATATCTTAAACGCGTTAACTTAAAAGAGATAAACGTTCCTAAATTTGCCAAATTTGCTTCTTTGCATATATCGCTGAAGAAATCGCTTTTCGGTGACGACTCAAAGGAAATAAGAAAGAGCAAATACGTTTATGCAAAAGACATAAAGAATAAGGACGTTTTTAACTATATTTGCCTTGCGATATTCAGGACTCCTTCCGCGCTAAAGCAGTTGGGAATACCAGATGCGGATAGTGAAAAGTCTTATCAAAATTTATACACCTATGTGTATACGTATTTCTTTGGTAAACAGCCGTCAAAAGCCGTTAAGTTTAAGAAAAGCAAATCAAACAAAACCGCGTTTGACGTAACAACTTCGTCCGTTGTATCCGATGAGCGAAATAAAAAGGTTGTGGCGATAGCAATATCTGTCGGAGTTGCTTGCGTGCTTGCCGTAACCGCTATTTGTTTGGCGTTGTTATTGTAAAACGAGGGAATTTCCGCATAAAAAAGCGAAGAATCCTATTATACTGTAGGATTCTTCGTTCTTTTTTGCAGAATGAAATCCAAACAGGTTTGGATGAAATCTGCAGCGTTCCTCTACAGATGAAATCAAATCCGCCTTTCTTTAACCTTGCGAAGCAAGATTTCATCGCGTAGCGATTTCACCTGCGTTAGCGGATTTATTCCGCGGACGGCGGATTTAATTGAAAAAGCACTTGCAAACGCAAGTGTTTTTCTGGTGGAAGTGCGGGGAGTTGAACCCCGGTCCAGACGACCATCATCGATAC
>CAZUZK010000001.1:45375-70632 GCA_964624745.1 uncultured Bacteroides sp.
TTGAATTTCGCATGGCGCAAGCGCGAGTTTTTGTAGTTTTGCGCAAGTCCGCCACCCGACGTTTCTCTATATCGTACGTTGATGTCTTTGCCTGTTTGATACATCGTTTCGACAACCGCGTCGAAGGATATTTGACGAGAGGTCGTAAGGAAGCTTGCAAGAGAAACGGCGTTTATTGCGCGCATTGCGGCAACGGCGTTACGCTCGATGCAGGGTATTTGTACAAGTCCGTCAACGGGGTCGCAGGTAAGTCCGAGGTGATGCTCCATTGCAACCTCTGCGGCATATTCGATTTGGTCGAAGTCCATGCCGAACAGTTGTGCAAGTCCTGCCGCCGCCATTGAGCAAGCGGTTCCGCATTCTGCCTGACAGCCGCATTCCGCGCCGCTTATCGAGGCGTTTGTTTTTACGATATTTCCTATAATTCCGGCGGTGCAGAGCGCGTCTATAATGTCGTCGTTTCCAAAGGAATGGACGTCTTGCTCGTATTTAAGAACGGCAGGGAGTATTCCGCACGCGCCGCAAGTGGGAGCGGTGACGATAATTTCGCCTGCCGCGTTTTGTTCGCTGACGGCAAAGGCATATGCGCATACAAGCCTGTTTTCTTTGGTTTGCGGAGTTTCGTCGATATGGCGTTGCCTATACAGTACGCCTGCTCTGCGTTCGGTATTCAAGCCGCCGGGCAAAACGCCGTTTGCCTTCAAACCCTGCTTAATCGCATTTTTCATCGAATCCCAAATTTCGAGCAAATACGAGCGTATTTCTTCGCCCTCGAATCGTTCTACGTATTGCGGAATTGATATTTCCTCTTGGTCGCAGTAGGTGCGAATCTGCTCAAAGGTGTGATGCGGATATACGTCTTGCGGTTCTATCGACGCTTCGCCTTCGACCTCTATCGCGCCGCCGCCTACGCTGTACACTCTCCAAGAATCGATGATTTTCCCTTCCAAATCTATTGCGAACAAGTCCATAGTGTTCGGGTGCGGAAGCTGAACGTTGTCAAAATCGAACACCACCTCGACGGGCTTTGTAAAGGTCTTTTTCAACACCTCGTCTGTGCCGTGCCCCTTGCCGGTTTTGGCAAGAGAGCCGTACAATACGGCTTTGAAAGAGTAGGCGCGCTTATTGCGCTCCATAAACAGCTTTGCGGCTTTTTCGGGTCCCATAGTGTGAGAGCTTGACGGTCCGCGTCCTATTTTATACAGTTCCTTAAGACTTTTCATAGGTAATACTCCGATTTAGTCGCTTGTATTATATCACAAATGCGGCTTTTATCAACGTTTTGAACGATAATAAAACGCAAGCTTGCGGATATTTTTTTAGATTATATCGCGCAACGATTTGCCAACGCTATAAAAAGTGTGATAATATATCACAGTTTTATAGAGAATAAACAACGTAAACTATACAAGAAGGCTTGATTATGGTTAGAAACGATTTAAGAAACATAGCTATCATTGCACACGTAGACCACGGCAAAACCACGCTCGTGGACGGAATGCTGAAGCAATCCGGTACGTTCAGAGAAAATCAACAGGTGGCAACCTGCGTTATGGATTCGGGCGACCTTGAAAGAGAAAGAGGTATAACGATTCTTGCAAAGAACACCGCAATACATTACAACGGCACGAAAATAAACATCATCGACACTCCGGGACACGCCGATTTTTCGGGCGAGGTCGAAAGAGTCCTCAAGATGGTCAACGGCGTCGTTCTTCTTGTAGACGCACAAGAGGGACCGATGCCTCAAACTCGTTTCGTCGTGGAAAAGGCGTTGGCGTTGGGACTTAAAATAATCATCGTAGTCAACAAAATCGACAAGCCGGACGCAAGGCTTTCAGAAGTCGGAGACGAGGTGCTGGAGCTTCTTCTCGACCTCGACGCAAGCGACGAGCAGCTTCAAAGCCCGATTTTGTATTGTAGCGGAAAGCAAGCCACCGCAACGAGAGATTACAACGTTCCCGGCAAGGATTTGAAACCGCTGTTTGACACTATCATAGATTATATTCCTGCTCCCGAGGGAGACGAAAGCGGCGAATTGCAACTTCTTGTATCCGCAATAGACTACAACGAATACGTGGGACGTATCGGTATCGGCAGAATCGAGCGCGGTAAAATCGACATGGCAAAGGAAGTCGTGGTGTGCGATTATCACAGCGGTATTTCTCCGTACAAGAGCAAAATCGTCAATCTTTTCCAAATAGAAGGCTTGAAGCGCGTTCCCGTAGAAAACGCTATGGTCGGCGACATCGTGTGCTTCAGCGGTATTGAAAACATAACGATAGGCAACACGATTTGCGCTCCGACAAAAATCGAACCGGTACCGTTTGTCAAAATCGGCGAGCCGACAATCGAAATGAATTTCTGCGTAAACGACAGTCCGTTCGCAGGCAAGGAGGGCAAATACGTAACGTCCCGTCATTTGCGCGACAGATTGTTCAGGGAGCTTCTCAAGGACGTTTCCTTGCGCGTGTATCAAACGGAAACTCCGGACACCTTTAAGGTGTGCGGAAGAGGCGAAATGCACCTTTCCATTTTGATAGAGACAATGCGCAGAGAGGGTTATGAGTTCGGCGTAAGCACTCCGAAGGTTATATTCAAGACTATCGACGGCGTAAAGTGCGAGCCTATGGAGCAACTGTTTATAGACGTGCCGAGCGAATGCGTCGGTTCGGTTATGGAGCGTATGGGCGTGAGAAAAGGCGAGCTTGTAACCATGAATCCCGTCGGAAGCCGTATCCGTATGGAATTTAAGATTCCCGCAAGAGGCTTGTTCGGATTTAAGAACGAATTTTTGACGGATACGAAGGGCGAGGGCGTAATGAATCAGCTCTTTGCCGGTTATGCGCCGTTCAAGGGCGCGATTCCGCGCAGATTTACCGGTTCGCTCGTGGCATACGAAACGGGCGAGGCGGCAACGTACGGCTTGTTCAACGCGCAGGACAGAGGACAGCTGTTTATAGATCCGCAAACACAGGTCTACGAGGGTATGGTCGTGGGTATGTCTCCGAAGAACGAGGACATAAGAGTCAACGTATGCAAGCGTAAGCACGTCACCAATATGCGTGCGGCAGGCTCGGACGAGGCGCTTCGTCTCAACACTCCGCGCAAATTCAGCCTTGAAGAGGCAATAGAATTTCTTAACGACGACGAAATGCTCGAGGTTACGCCCAAGAATATCCGCATAAGAAAGATAATCCTTTCCGGCTCCGAGAGATTGAAGCTTGCTTTCGGCAACAAAGCCAACAACTGATTTGAATTAAACTACTGCGCTTGCTTTGCGTGAAAAATGCAAAGCAAGCGTTTTTTTAATATTCGATTATGAAAAAACGATTGAAAACAACTCTTTTTTGCGCAAAAAACAAGATGAAAGACGCCGAAATCGCGTTTTGTAAAATTCGGTATTGAAAAAATGATTTTCATATTGTAGAATAAATCTATAATATATGCGCGTAAGCGCAAAGGGGAAGTTATGACGGATTTAATTGAACAAAAACAGCCCAAGAAGTTTTTGGGAATGACCGGCAACGTATGGGTTTATGCGCTTGGCGTAATGGGCATAAATCTGGCGATAGGCTTGGTCAACAGCTATCAAGCCGAGTTTTTCAACAAAATCATGCAAATCGACCTCAAGTGGATTGCAATTATGATTTTGGCATCGAAGTTTATAAGTATCGTCGCGGATTTCGTTATAGGCAATCTTATTGACAGAGCAAACTTCAAGGCGGGCAAAATGCGTCCGTGGATATTGATGTCCGCATTCCCGTTGTTTGTGTTTACGATGTTCTCTTTTGCGTTTATACCGTTCCCGGCAACGACGGCGGGTACGGCAGGCAAATACGTGTACATATGCCTTATCCTCGTGCTTTGGAACGTGTCCATGACAATGGCGGACATTCCGTCGCAGGGTATGCTTTCTCTCGTGTCTAAAAACCCAGAGGATACAAACAATGCCGCAGGCGTCGCAAACACGCTAAAATCCATGGCATTGGCAATATCCGGCGTGTTTATCATGGTTATAAGCATGATTACAACCGCTTGCGGAGTGGAAGCGGAAGGCGGCGGAGTCAGCTGGCAAGCCTATTTGATTACTGCCGGTATAATGTCGGGGCTTGGTCTGGTATTCCAGCTTTTGATGTATTTCAAGTGCAAGGAAGAGGTTAAAACCACAACGTCGTCGGCAATGAGCTTCAAGGAGATGTTCCGCGAGCTTAAGGACAACAAACAAATCCTTATCGTTTTCATTACGTACATTCTCGGCTTCGGCAGAAATATAGGTCTGGGCATAGCGGTTCAGGCAAGTTGCGTGCTTATTAGAGACGGCTTGGATTTGTCCTTTATCGGTATGGGCGTTTTGAGAGGTGACGAGTGCTCGTTTGCGATCGGAATAACCTCTGCAATTTCGTCCATGGTTACGATAATTCTCAATCCGGTGATAAACAAAAAAATCGGAGAAAAGAAATATTTTATTATCGCAGGTATATACGGCTTTGCCGTCAGCTTGATTTCCTTCCTGCTGTATACGCTCACCGCAGGCGTCGCCAACAACGCATTCAGAAGCCTTTGGGCGATTTTGGTATATCAATTCTTCCTCGGCTTCGCATACGGTCCCAACGGCTATTTGCCGATGGTTATGACGGCGGACATCGTAGATTATCAGGAATGGAAGACGGGCAAGCGCACGGAGGGCACGCAATTTGCGATTCTTTCGATGTCCAACAAGCTGTCCAACGCTCTGTCAGTTTCGTTGGGCTTGCTGTTGATGGGCGCAATCGGCTACAATTCGGACAAGTACTTCAACACCATCGCAAGCGGCGCGCCTATAAGCAGCTACGTTTCCGACACCATGCAAAACGAGACGTGGGCAATATACTTCCTGTTGCCGGGACTTTGTATGCTCGCAAGCTCGATTGTGATGTTTTTCTATAAGATTGACGAAAAGACCAAAAAGCAAATGAGAGAGGAATTGGCTCTTCGCCATGCAAGCGAAAATGCGCTAGAGCAAGAGCCTGAGGACGAAGCGATCGTTGAAGAAAGCGCCGAAAACGAGGCGAACGAGGCGATCGAAGTCGCCGCAAGCGACCAAGAATAACAAGAATATAAGCGGTTAAGCTTGTATAGTTAAAGCCTATATAATTAAAAAGCCTCGCAATCGGCGAGGCTTTTTACATCGTTTAATTTATTCTCAAATCGTTTCCTTTCATTTCTATTATCAGCGAATGCTGCTTGTGGCTCAAGCGCGAATATATGCGCTCGCCGTATCTTGAAAGGATACTGTCGATTGAGAGGTTGGTGGTGATTATTGTCGCAAGTCCGTTGAGCTGTCTTTCCTCGATTGTAAGCAACAGATATTCCACGGTTACGTTTTTGAGCATTGGCTCGGTGCCGAGGTCGTCTATCACGAGAAGGTCTGCGGTGAGGACGTCGTGCATGAGTGCGTTACGTTCGGAGATAGGAGAGGTGTGCGTCGTGAGCATAAGCGAATTAAATTCGTAGGCGCTCAACAATTTCGCGCTGTAGCCCTTTTCGACAACGGCTCTTGCAATCGCGCTTGCAAGGCAGGTTTTGCCCGTGCCTACGGAGCCGGACAAAACTATACTCGTGCATTTTGAAGAAGGGAATCTTTCGGCGTATTTTTTCATCGATTCGTACACGCTTTCGATGACGTGGCGTTGTTCGTCGTCTTTTATGCGAGAGGGCTCGCAGTCGTCAAAGGAAAACGGCGCTCTTTTGTCTATCTCGCATTCGATTTTGAGATTTTCGATATATCTGCTCCATATGCAGGAGCATACTTTCCCGTTGTCGTTGCCTGTGTCCTCGCATTTTGAGCATACGGACTTGCTTTCAAAATCAGATTCGTCAAATCCGTGCTTTTTCAATGCGTTTTGATAGGTTAAATGTGCTTTTTGCGCAATATCGTATTTGTCGGCGTTTGTCATGGCGGAAAACGTCGCGTTTACGTAGTCGGCATTCGCTTTTGAAATTTCCTCGACGGCGAAGGCTTTTTTTGCGTTTGCTTCGGCAATCGCTTGCTTTTTTGCAAGCTCTTGTCTGCGTTCCTGAAGCGTTTTTCTTATAGCTCTTTCTTTCATATCACCACTCGATATTTTTCAAACTGTCTATGCTTGTTATGACGGATTGCAATTCTTCCTGCGAATACGTGCGCTCGTCGAAATTCTTTTCGCGAGTCTTGCTTGGCGTTGTTGTCGGCGCGGCTTTTTGCGCTTGCTCGACAGTTGTTATGCCGTTTGCCTTGTAGCTTGAAAGCAACTGATTTATAAACGGAGTAGGGTAGGTTTTGCCCTCTGCCTGTTTGGCGGCAAAAAGTATCACGTCGTCCGTAAAGCCCCAGGTTATCGCCCAGGTGCGATAGTATTCTCTGTCCGAGGTCGTGACGGCGCGACTGCGACCGCTCGCCTCTATAATGCGCTTGATTTTGCCGTCCAGCTCGATTTGCGTGCGCATATATTCGTCTATGCTTTGAGAGGTGAGCAAGCCTTGCTTGAAGAACTTTTCAACCACGTTGTTCATGCCTTCGAGCGTGCGTACGTTGCTTATAAAGCAGTGATGCGCGATTTTCTTCAATGCGTCCTCGTCAAAGCCCTTTGCAATCCACGGGACGATATACACCTCGATTTCATGCTCGAATGATTCGTAGAATACGCCGAGAGTTTTGTTGACGTCAACGGCGATGTTTTTAAGGCGTTCTCTGTGCGCCTGATAGTCGAGCATCTCTTCTTCGGTGAAAATGGACATGCGATAAAATTCGTCAAGCTTTTGGTCGAGCTTTTTGAAATTCTTTGCGCCCTTGAGCGTTTTTGCCGCGGTAATTACGGCTTCAAGCTCGTAGCCCCAAGAGCGAGTCCATTTCAAAAGCATTTGTTTTTCTTCAAGCTCCGCTCCGCCTTTTCTGCCGAGTGCAACCAGCACCTTTTGCATTTGTTCGGTTTGCTTATCGTATTCGTTAAGCTTATTTTCGACGTCCTGCGCCGTGCGTACTCCGTCCGCAACCCAGTTGCGCGCAACCGTGAGAATATAAGGATAGCGCACGCTCATGCCTTTAAGGTTTATGCAGTATTGCACGATCATGAGCATTGCGTCCTGCTCGAGCTTGCTTTCGTCGAGGAAGGTGTAATATTCGTTATATTCGTTGGGTGTAAGCATTCTTTCGGGGAAGAGCTGTTGAAGGTGAACGTTAAAATCGTTCCACTTTTCGCTTTTGTATTTTTTCGGCGTTTGCATGGAACGCTTCAAACTTAAGTACTGCACCTCCAACGGTTGCTTCGACACTATTTGCACAAGCCCCATATCTTCAAAATAACCGAATGCAGAAATAATTTCGTTTTCGGTCATATCCAGACGGTCGCAAAGCTCGCCGATAGTGTTGTCCTTCGAGGGCTTTGAGCAGAGGTATAAGCCATACAGATATACCTTGATTTGTTTTTCGTCGCAATAGGGCAAATGCTCGTTGATAAACAGATTATCCACAAGCGTAAAGGTTTCCATCAAAAAATCGCTTGAAAATTTTGCGAAGCTCACGATATTTCTCCTCTTAATGTAGAGTTATATATTAGCATAAACGTCTGCAAAAAACAAAACGAAATTTCAAAATAGATTTTACAAATCTATATATAGTGGCTTCGGTTTTTTTCGCCCCAATTCGCGCCGTTTTTTGCAAGAAAAAACGCATATCGTCGGCACGTGTGTCTGAAAATATGCGTCGTAAATGCTTTTGCTTTTTTAAGCTTTTGCGTTGCGATTATAAAACCTGCAAGACAAAGAATTTTAGATATTGCGTTTCCTCGGCGCACAGAAGCGAGGGGTGGTCGGGGGCTTGTGATTTTATCTCGACGGTGCGAACCGTTCTGCCGCTTTCCCTTGCGGATTCGATAAGCATCTTTTCAAATAGAGGGAAGGTCATGTAGTGCGAGCAGGATGAGGATATTAAAAATCCGCCTTTTTCCACAAGCTTCAAGCCCAATACGTTGATGTCTTTATATCCGCGATACGCGTCTTTAACCTCGCTTGCGCTTTTGCAGAACGCAGGCGGATCCAGTATAACCAAGCCGAATTTTTTACCGTCGTTTTTAAGGGAGCGCAATACGTCGAAAACGTCTCCGCATAGCGTTTTCACGTTGTCAAAGCCGTTTAATTTCGCGTTTTCTTCGACGTTGTTGAGAGCAAAACGAGATATATCCACGGCAGAGACCTCCTTTGCCACGGTAGCGGCATTCATGGAAAAGCCGCCGCTGTTGCAGAAGCAGTCAAGCACGGTTTTGCCTTGCGCGTATCTGCGCGTTGCGAGCCTGTTTTCTTTTTGGTCGAGGAAATATCCCGTTTTTTGTCCGTTGCGAACGTCCACGGACATTTTGATTCCGTTTTCGTCAATGACGATTTTTTCGGGGACTTCGCCGTATAGCACGCCGGTGGCTTCTAAAAGTCCTTCCTTTTGGCGGATTTGCACGTCGCTTCTTTCGTAAATGCCTTTTGGCGCAAACAGGTCGATTAGGCACTTGACGATTGTATCCTTGCGTTTGTCCATGCCGAGCGAAAGGAATTGGCATACGAATACGTCGGCGTATTTGTCTATGATTAAGGCAGGGAGATTGTCCGCTTCTGCAAATACCGTTCTGTAGCAGTTTTCGTAGCCTAGAGCCTTACGGTATTCGTCGGCTTGTTTTATACGCGCAGAGAACAAAGCCTCGTCGTCAACTACGTTCTCGTCGCGAATGAAAATGCGCACGAGAATTTTTGAAAGATGATTTATATAGCCCTTGCCTATAAATTTTCCGTCGTGAGAAAACACGCTTGCCAGAGAGCCGTTTTTATCCTTTCCCTCTATACGCGCGACCTCGTTGGCATACACCCAGCTGTGACCGCTTAAAACGCGCTTTTCCTCGCCCTTTTTGAGATATATAGAATATGGCATGACGCACCGCCTGTTTTTTATATACGTATTATAGTTTTTGCGCGATAAAAAGTCAACAACGCCGTAGGCGTGCGTGGCATACGATTTGAAAATCGGATATTGACGAATCGAAAATTTTGACGGATAATATAGATATAAAGAAGGCGCAAGCCGTAAGGAGGTCGGTATGAACACGGTTATAACAATTTCCAGACAATACGGAAGCGGAGGCAGGTTTATAGGCAGGCTGTTGGCAGACGAGCTGGGCATTCCTTTTTACGACAAAGAGATAATCGCCGAAGCGTCGGAAAATTCGGGCTTTGCACAAGGCTTTATCCAAGAAAACGAGCAGAAAATGAAAAGCATGTCGTCGTTTGCGTTTATGCCGAGTATGTGGAGCGGAAATATCGTAAACAGCTTTGAAAACGTCGAATCCAAGATATATGCTTGCGAAGCGGACGCCATCGAAAAATTCGCAAAAGCCGGCGCGTGCGTGATAGTCGGTCGTTGCGCCGATTACGTGTTGCGAGACAAAGTGAAATGTCTCAACGTTTTCATTCACGCCGATATGCCCGAGCGCGTGGAGCGCATTATAAATATGTATCATCGCGCCGACGACGCAAAAAAAGCGGAACGATTGATAAAGGAGAACGACAGAATGAGAGCGCGCCACTATCGCTATTACACCGACAGCGAGTGGGGAGATTGTAAGAATTATCACATCACGCTTAACAGCACTGCAATAGGAGTGGAGAAGTGTGCGCAAATATTGAAAAACGCATATTTGGAATTTGACAAATAAACAAAAATCCGTCTGACGATTCAAGACCGCTTTATAAAACAGCCCCGTTTATCGGGGCTGAATTTTTATCTGCTTATATCGAAGGAATATTCGAGAGCGAGGCTTGCTATCGACGATAAAAGGGTATCGTCGTCAAGGCTTGAAGAGGGTATGGCGTACAAGGCGTAGCTCGTATCACCCGTCGTGCAAAGCGTGCGAGGATTGCTTGTCGCCTCAATTAAGGCGTTTGCCAAAAATCTATTTGTCAAAACAATATCGTCGCGTTCGTTTTTGTTTATCAAGTTGCCTATCGTCAGATTTTTTACGTTGACGTAAGGGTAGTCCTCGTTTATATCCGCAACGATTTTGCGCCAAAGAAGGGACGTGGCAAGGCTCCCTCCCTCGTCGAGCAAGGCAAGGGAAGAGTGTTTTTTGTCTGCAAGTTCGTATGCGACTCTTGCGACGCGTTCGATCTCCAATTCGCCGTACGCCAGCACGTCGTATGCCTCGCGCCCGAATTTTCCGTTGTTGCGAAAGCCGTGCTCGCACTCTTTTTTCACGTCGAAAACGACAATTCTCTCATCTGCCTGTGACGGGCCTTCAATCAGGCATTCCGCATAAAGTCCGAGCTTGTTTTTAAGGCTTTCGACAAGCGACGGGCGGTTGTCGGAAAGGCAATAAAACGCGCAGTGCGCTTTCTTTAATTCGCATAAAAGCTCGTTTGCCGATTCGTTGTTTTTTATAGAAGAAGCGTCAAGCGGTTTTATATTGAAGGAGTGCGCGCAATCGCTTGCGTTTAGAAAAGCATTGCCGAGCTTTTCGATTGCCCTTAAGGTATGCTCGTCGTGAAGCAAAGCTACGTCGTAATTCATACAGCCTCCGCGTTTTTTAGTGATAAGCATATGATATATCAATCGTTTTTTCAAGTCAACGATATGCAGGTTGATACAAAATAAAGATGTGATAAATGTTCAAAATAAAGGTTAATATGAGCATTTTGATTGATAAACACTCGTTATTGCCAAATATACAACGCTTGTCTTGCACTTGAAATATGTCTGCTTCGCATTGTGTTGTTGCGCTTTTATGTGTCTTCAAGCATTTTAAGCAAGCTTTAAGAAAGGGCTTTTATTTGAAATAAGCGTTTACAAAAGCGATATTTGATGTTATCATAAAATATAATTTATGGTATAGAGGAAAATCCTGCGCTTGCGCGCAAGCGTACCGATGGACAAAAATGAAATACACCGAGCTGAAAAAACATCTTGAAGCCGTCTTGAACGGAAACGAAAAGCCGTATACCGCCTACGTCGTATTCGGCAGTGACGACTATCTTAAATCCAATGCGTTGAAGATGTTTAAGGCTCTTGTTTTGCCTGATTATGCGGACTTTAATTTGAGCGTGCTTGACGGTGACGACAACGTATCGTCGGCAATCGACGCGCTGTACACCTTTCCGATGTTCGACGAGCGCAAGGTGGTGGTGCTGTCTCTCGACGCATTGAGCGAGAGCGGACGCTCGGAGCTTGTCAAATATTTGGCGGACCCGAGCGAAACGTCGATGTTGGTCGTCGTGTGCGAGCAGGACGTTGCAAAAGCTCTTAAGGACAAACGCTTGCAAACGATTGATTGCTCGAGATTGGAGGATTCGGAGCTTGCCGAGGAAATAAGGGCGATAGCCTCTATTCCGCCGTCAAGAAGCATCGGGACCGACGCCGTTCGCGAGCTTATCGTAAGAACGCAGGGCAACATGGCTAGAATAGCAGGCGAGCTTGTCAAGCTCAAGGCGTATTCGGACGACGTTATAACCTATCGCGACGTATGCGAAATGGTCACCGCCGACGTGGATTTTCAGATATACGAGCTTGCCAACGCCGTCAGTGAAAAGAATGCGGATAAGGCGCTTGAGGTGTTGAACGTTTTTTTCAAAAACGGCATACGCGGCGTGACGATAATCAACTGGCTTTACGATAAATATCGCAATATGTTACACGTCGAGCTTAACAAGGGCTTGCCCAACGAGGAGCTTGCCAAAATGCTGGGAATGCGCAGTCCCGGCGCGATATATCATCTAAAAAAGGCGTCCTCCAATTATTCGCAAATGCGGTTGAAGAGAAGCGTCGATTATTTACATTCGTTGCAATGCGACGTGCTTTCGGGCAAGCGCAACGATATGAGCGCGATACACGAAGCAATTTTAAGATTGCTTGCCATATAGGAGTTTTTATGCAAAACAAGCTTAACGAAAAATATCATGTTTGGATATGGATAGGGCTTATAGTTTCGACCTTGGTTCGCAACATATATTCCATTTATCAAGACGTCGCGTCTATGATTGCGGACAACTCGCGGCTTTCCGTGCTGACAGGCACGCTCACGATAATTTTTGTGGACGGAGTATTGCCGACGTTGTTGTGTTTTGTACTTGCGTTGTTGCTTTACTATATCACGGCAAGACGCCATTCAAACTATATGTCGCGCAAGGATTTTTGCTATTGGGTGATGCTGTTTACGGCAATTCCGAGATTTATAGTCGGAATGGTGGAATGCTTTGCGATTCTTTCTCCAGCCGTTGCAATCGTAACAAGCACCTTGCTTGACGTATTGCTGTTGCCGGCGTCGTATATCGTTATGTATTTTGTCGTGTTCGTACGCCTATACAAGCTCAATCCCGTTGAAAACTACAATCTCTTTTCGTTGCTTTCAACCATAGTTCTCGTGGTTCTGGGGCTTATCGTATTGGGCGAAAATCTGACGATAGTTTCTATCGGTCTCGATCCCGAATTCGCGGAGGAGCTGAACGAGATTATGCGTGAATACGGATATGAAATCAGCTCGATTACAAGCACCGTTCAGGTGGTTTCCAGCTCTATAGCGATGTGCGTGTTCTGCGCGTATCTCATTGCGGATATAGTCGTGGTTCTCAAGCTCAAGAAGGATATGCGCCTTTTCAGAGATTCGGACACGAGAGAGGATTACACTCAAAGACACGGCGGCAGCAATTACGGTTATTCCGTACGCGACGACGTTGACGACACGTTCGATATCGGCAACGATTCGTCGGATAACGACGACAACGTTTTCGATGAATTTGACATCTGAGGATACAAAATAAAAGCAGGACGCCTTGCGTCTTAAAGAGAGGATTATTATGCCGTACAATTTTGCTCAATATGCAAACGGACTCAACCTATATTTCATTATAGACGTTGTGGTCACGCTTATTGCGTTCGTGTTGATGTTGAGTTTTTTCATTTACAAACGCAACATGAAGGTCTTTTTCCTTCTTTTGTTCGGTATCGTGCTTGACATTTTGGTCAACGTGCTGTCCGATTTGTTGG
Source organism: uncultured Bacteroides sp. (assembly GCA_964624745.1). Taxonomy (GTDB): domain Bacteria; phylum Bacillota; class Clostridia; order Christensenellales; family CAG-917; genus CAG-475. Next base: position 58,406 of record CAZUZK010000001.1, read on the forward strand.
GCGGTTCTGTTTTGGGAATCGCAAGATACGTCATGCACTACGTCGTGATTTTCGGCATTGTCGCAAGCTGCGTCGTTTATCAAAACGATTTCAAAAACCTTTTCCAAAAGGTATCCACGGCAAAGGGCTTTGAGACGCACAACAGCGACGACGAGCTTCGCGACGCAACGGCAGAGATACTCACTGCTTGTCAGGATATGGCAAAGCAGGATGTGGGCGCAATCATTATCATAGACTCTGCCGGCGATATTCACGACAATATTCTCGACACGGGTACGCGCTTGAACGCAACGTTGTCCGCACCCTTGTTCGAGAGTATTTTCAACACAAAAGCCCCCTTGCATGACGGAGCGGTTATCGTGCGCGGAAACAAGATTATAGCCGCAGGCTGCTTTTTGACGCTTACGCAACGCAACGTCAATAAGGAAATGGGCACAAGACACCGCGCGGCAATCGGTATAACGGAAGACACTGACGTGCTTTCTATCGTCGTAAGCGAGGAGACGGGTATTATTTCCGTCGTCAAGCACGGCGAAATCAAACGCTATATGACTATGGATAAGCTCAAGGACGAAATCGAAGAGGCATACGGCATTTCTCCCACGGCAATCGCGCTTCGCGAGGCACATTCCAATCGCGGTATAAACAAAATACGCAGGACAAGAAACGGTAGATTCAAATGAAAACGATAAGAAACGCGAGCATTCTCATACCCAAGGCGTGCGACTATAAAAAATGGGCGGTTGTCGCGTGCGACCAGTTTACCTCCGAGCGCGAGTATTGGCATAAGCTCGAGCAGCTTGTGGGCGACGAGCCGAGCACTCTCAAGCTTGTTTATCCCGAGGTATATTTGGAGGATAGCGACAAGCAAGAGCGTATCGACAATATCAACAAAACGATGAACGAATATTCTGTCGGCGACGTTTTTCGCGAGCTTAAAAACAGTTGTGTGCTTGTAAGACGTACGACCGCAAGCGGCGTTTCAAGGCTCGGTATAGTGCTTGCAATCGACTTGGAGGATTATTGCTTTACGCATCCTTCCGATGCGAAAATACGCTCTACCGAGGGCGTTGTGCTTGAGCGCATACCTCCTCGCCTTGCCATTCGCCAAAACGCGCCCTTGGAGCTTCCGCATATAATGTTGCTTATCGACGACAGACAGCATCGCGTAATCGAGCCGTTGTGGCATAAGCGTGATACGCTCGACAAGCTTTATGATTTTGAATTGAATATGGGCGGCGGAAGGCTGGAGGGCTATCGCGTCGATTTTGACTGCGTGCAGAGGCTGTTCGACGAGTACGAGCAATCCGTGCAAGGGCTTTACGGCAAGGAAAAAAACGATTTTATATTCGCCGTTGGCGACGGAAATCACTCTCTTGCAACCGCACAGGCGCACTGGGAAAACGTCAAAAAGAATTTGACCGAAGAAGAAAGAGAATCGCACCCCGCGCGCTTTGCGCTTTGCGAGGTGGAAAATCTGCACGACGACGGCATCGTCTTTGAGCCTATACATCGTTTCGTGTTCGGCGCGAGCTTTGATTTGATAAGTCGCTTGCAAGGCGAATTGACGGGCGATAAAAAGGTTGAGGGATTTTTTGACGGAAAGACGTTTTCGTTCGGTACGGCGACAAACAGCGCACAGGCTATCAAGGATATTCAAGGTGTAATCGACGATTACGTGGCGACGCACGATGTGTGTAGTGTGGATTACATACACGGCATAGAGCATCTTAAAGCGGTGTCCTCTCAATTTAGCGGCGTTGCAATCGTTATGCCAAAAATCGAGAAAGAAGATTTGTTCGGCTACGTGCTTGAAAACGGAACGCTGTGTCGCAAAGCTTTTTCTATGGGCGAGGCAGAAGAAAAAAGATATTATTTTGAAGCAAAACGCATAAAATAAGCCTTGATTTTTGCTGTAAAATATGCGAAAAATCCTTGCAAAAACAACACAAAAATCATCAAATTTTTGATAAATTCGAGGCGTGTCGAAATCGGCGCGCCTTTGAAATGTCCGTCGGCTTGTCTTAAAGCGGAAAAAAAATAAGAATATATTTATATAATTATCCGTAGCGCAATTTCGCTTCGGATTTTTTTATTTGTGCGCTTGTCAAGGCAATTTGAAATACGTGTTTTTGTTCAAACTTATTTTTTTGATTTTCACAAAAAAAATTTTGCGAGTATATATTGATTATTGCTATGAAAATATGCAAATTCGGCGGAACGTCATTGGCAAGCAAGGAAGCAATTTTTCGCGTTTTGGACATCGTGCGCTCGGACGACGAGAGGCGTTTTGTAGTGGTTTCCGCGCCCGGTAAAAGATATGCGGACGACGTAAAGATAACGGATATGCTTTATAAGTGCCATTCAAGCCTTATTTGCGGCGAGGACGGCGATTTCGACGCCGAGTTCGACGTTGTGTCAAAACGCTTTTTAAGCCTTGCGCAGGCGTTTAATATCGACGATTTTTCAGACGTCGTAAATGACGTGAAGGCTCAAATTCGCAACGTGCGCGAAGAAGCCTTTACGGCGTCGCGCGGAGAATATCTTTGCGCAAAATTGCTTGCTTCGGTATTCGGATTCGAGTTTGTGGACGCTGCTGATATAATCGAGTTTAAGGACGGCAAGCTTTGCTTGGACAAATCGGTCGAGCTGATTTTAAGTTGTTTGGCAGGCGTAAAGCACGCGATTATTCCCGGCTTTTACGGCTCGGACGATTTCGGGCGTATAGTCACGTTTTCTCGCGGCGGCTCTGATATTACGGGGGCGATTGTCGCAAGAGCGTTAAACGCGCGCGTATATGAGAACTGGACTGACGTTGACGGCTTTTTAGCAGCCGATCCTCGTATTGTGAAAAAGGCGAGAGTCATATCGTCGTTGAACTTTTTTGAAATGCGCAAGCTTTCTTATTCTGGGGCGTGCGTTTTACATTGCGAATCGGTCTATCCGTTGCTCGATACAAACGTTCGGATAAACGTTCGCAACACGTTTAATCCCGATTGCTCGGGTACGATAATAGAGAAAAATACGTTGCCCGATAAAGAGGAAAACGTAGTCGGAATCGCTTGCAAAAGCGGTTGTCGCATGGTCGATATTTTGAGGAATCCCGATTGCTCGCAGGCTGATTTTATACGCAATATGTTGTCTAAATCAAAGCAATCCGTAGAGCTTTTGTCCTTTGATATAGATACGTTGTCGTTTGCGGTAAAAGGCGATTGTTTGACGGATAAAACAAATTTGGAAAAGGCGTTGACAAACAATGCTTGCATAACCGCATCGAGATATATTGACGAGATGTCCTTGATAGTGGTTGTCGGCAGAAATTTGACAAGCGAAAATACGCTTTTCAGATTAACTCGCGCATTATCGCAATGCGGAGCGAGGGTTGAAAGAATTGATTTTCGCGCAAGCGAATCGCGTGTGACAATAGCGGTTAAGGATAACGAATGCAAAAAAGCCGTATGCGCGATTTACCGTGAGTTTTTCGGGTAAATTTATTTGAAAGCGTGCTTATAGCGTCGAAAAGAAAATGAAAAGACGTATTGCACAATGTAAAACGTACAAGAGATAAAGCAAAAGCATAATAAAATAACGCAAATAAACATATGAAACCAATATGTAAATAAAACAATGTCGATATGAGCATAAATCAATGTCGATATGAGCATAAATCAATGTCGATATGAGCATAAAACAATGTCGATATGCACATAAAATAATGTCAATATGAGTATAAAACAATGTCAAAAACGCTTAAAAATATGCAAAAAACACGCATTTTTTGCGTGTTTTTCTATGCTTTTTTCTAGGTTTTTTTGCGTATTTTTATGATTTTTCGCGTGCTTTTCGAGCCGCTTTTCGTATGAGGCTCGCGGCATTGCCCATTAGTAGTTGCGTCTGCCGATTAGATAGTCTACGGACACGCCGAAGAATATGCTCAACTCAATGAGAATGTCATAATTGGGCTGATTTCTGCCGACCTCCCAGCCGGAGATTGTGGACTTTGACAATTTCAAATGCTCGGCAAGATCTTGCTGGAGCATATTTTTTTCTTGACGGAGAGATTTCAATCTCTCGGGAAAGCAACTGTGAAGCATATCGTTTTTCCTCTTTGTAATTGCATATATAATAATACACTTATCGTGTTGATGTCAAACAAAGTTCGGCTTTTTTGTTTCTTTAATTCGACAAAATTTTTATATTTATCAAAAAAGCTTCGCCAAATCAAAAAATAAGATGCGTTTGCTCAAGGCTCGTGTGTTAATCGAACGGCGTATTTGCTTTTGACGGATACAAAAACAACTCCGCTCGAGGTTGATTTATCCGAATATGTGTTGTAAAATAAGCTGGAGGTGGCGTATATGAAATATATAAAGGGCGCGTTATACGTGCTTTTGCAATGTAGCTGGGGCGTTATACAAACGCTGATAGGCTTTGTCGTATTCTTGAGATACGCGCATTGCAGACACGAGTTTTATCACGGCGCGGTGCTTACCTATCACGACGGAGAATGGGGCGGTGTTTCGCTCGGACTGTTTATATTTGTCAACGGCAATCGTCCCGACGTTTGGACAAAGGACGCGCGCGTACACGAATACGGACACACCGTTCAATCCTTGCTTTGCGGTCCTCTTTATATGCTTGTGATTGCCATTCCGTCTATGATTTGGTGCGGAAGCAAAAGCCTGCACGAGAAGCGTATGCGCGGAGAAATGAACTATTACGATTTGTATTGCGAAAGCGGCGCGAATACGCTCGGCGCGCTTGCAACGGGCGAGGAGAAGCCTAAAAGAGAGAATACGGGCGAAGAACTGCGGAGAAGAGGGATTATACGCTGATATGGAAAATTTGTATACGAGAACGGAAATGCTTTTGGGCGATAAGACGGAAATGTTGAAGCGTGCGCGCGTGCTTGTGTGCGGCGTCGGCGGCGTCGGCGGCTACGTAGTCGAGGCGTTGGCGAGAGCAGGGATAGGCAATATTGCGGTTTTGGATAACGACGTTTTTTCTAAAAGCAATCTTAACAGACAAATTTTAGCCACGATAGACACAATCGGAAGAAAGAAAACCGAGGTTGCCGTAGAGAGAATAAAATCGATAAATCCGCAATGCAACGCCGCCATGTACGATATGTTTTATCTGCCTGAAAATGCCGATACAATTAAGCTTGATAGCTTCGATTATATCGTTGACGCAATAGACACCGTGACGGCGAAAATCGAGCTTATTACAAGAGCGAAGAAAGCAAACGTAAGGATTGTTTCTTGCATGGGAACGGGAAATAAATTGGGCGTGGACTTCGAGGTGTGCGACATATATAAAACGTCCGTTTGTCCGCTTGCAAAGGTGATGCGCAAGGAGTTGAAGGCTAGAGGCGTCGAGTCGCTCAAGGTGGTGTATTCGCAAGAAAAGCCCGTCGAGCCTATAAGCACTCAATGCGAAAACGGCAGACATATTCCTGCAAGCATAAGTTATGCGCCTGCGATTGCCGGAATGATTGTCGCAAGCGAAGTGATAAAAGATTTGATTGGAGAATAATCGCATAATCAAGCGTTTAGCTTGTTAAAACGTATCGATAAACGTTGAAATGTGTGTAAATGGAAAGTATATTTGACGGAAAGCTTAATATAGAGGCGGCTGTCGCAAGCGGCATCGAAGCGGTGACGAAGCGTGAGTTGATACGCTTGGGCTATGAGCCTAAGGGCGCGCTTGCAGGTCGTATAGAATTTGAGGGCGACTATAAGGACGTGCTTCGCGCCAACGTATTTTTGCGTACCGCAAACAGAATACGCATAGTCCTTGCACGATTTGAGGCGGAAAGCTTCGACGAGCTTTTCGACGGCATATATGCCATGCGTTGGCAGGATATTTTGAGCCGTGACGCTAAAATAGTCGTCAATGCAAAATCCGTAAAAAGCAAGCTGTTTGCGTTGAGAAGCGTTCAAAGTATTGCAAAGAAAGCGATTGTAAGCAAAATGCTTGCGGTTTGTAATTCTCCGCTAAACGAAGACGGAGCGATTTACGACGTGGAGGTGTCTATAAATCAAGACGCCGTGACGGTGACTCTCGACACCTCCGGCGACGGATTGCACAAGAGGGGCTATCGCACGTATCTCGGGGACGCTCCGATACGCGAAACGCTTGCGTCCGCTATGATATTGCTGTCCGTATGGAATCCCTCTCGCGCATTGATAGATCCTTTCTGCGGTTCGGGAACCATACCAATAGAAGCGGCTCTTATAGGATTGAATATCGCGCCTTGTATGAATAGAAATTTTGCGTGCGAAAGCTTTTTGAATGCACCCAACGTAAGAGACGTCGTGCAGCAGGAGGCTATGGATTCTATAAGAAAAGACGTAAAGCTTCATATTAGCGGTTTCGACATAAACAAGGACGCTATAAATCTTGCATTAAAGCACGCGCAAAGGGCTGGCATAAAGGACGCGATTCACCTTCAGGTCGGCGATATGCGAGAGGTTTCCTCGCGTTTTTCGCACGGCGTTATCATAACCAATCCGCCGTACGGCGAGCGACTTATGAGCGAAGACGAGCTTAAGCTTTTATATCGAGATTTCGGCGCAATGACCGCAAGACTGGACGAATGGTGTGTGTATGCCATAACCTCTTATAGAGGCTTTGAAAAGTATTTCGGACGGCGTGCGGATAAAACCAGAAGGCTGTACAACAGCGAGCTTGAGTGCAATTTTTATCAATATTTGGCGGCACCGCCTAAAAAAGATAAAGACATCAAATAACAGAAACGGTAGTTAATAAGCCGATACCATAAGCATAAAACAAGGAAATTGTAAAAACATGAGAGCTTTGATACAACGAACCTTTAAGTCTCGTCTATACGTGGACGATAAGCTCATAAGCGAAATACCGAGCGGGCTTACCATATTTTTGGGGATCACAAAAGGCGATACCGAGGAGCAAGCGGATTACCTTGCGCGCAAGGTGGCAAGACTTCGCGTGTTTAGGGACGAGAACGACAAAATGAATCTCGATATAAAGCAGGTCGGCGGAGAAATTTTGCTCGTGTCGCAGTTTACGCTTGCCGGAACGCTTGGCAAAGGGACGGGCAATCGTCCCGACTTCGGTCATGCCGAGCTTCCCGACAGAGCCAGATATTTGTATGAAAGAGTTACTGAAAAATTGAGAGAAGAAGGAATTGTCGTAAAGAACGGAGTGTTCGGAGCGCATATGTTTATCGAGCAGGAGCAGGACGGTCCGTTGTCGTTTGTGTTCGAGTGCTAGTATGATAAAAATCGTTTTTGTATGTTTGGGTAATATCTGCCGTTCGCCGATGGCGGAGTGCGTGATGAACGATATGCTGAAAAAGCGTGGTTTAAGCGGTCGGGTTTGCGTCGAGTCAAGAGCTACCTCGTATGAGGAAGAAGGCAATCCGATTTATCCTCCTGCCGCGCGCAAGCTTCAAGAAAAAGGTATCGCGGTGCTAAATAGGCGCGCAACGCGCTTGCAAGCGAACGATAGGGATAAATACGATTATATCGTTGCAATGGAGGATAGAAACGTCAAAGATATTAAGCGTATAATCGGCGACAGTGACAATGTTTTCAAGCTTTTGGATTTTGTCGGCTCGTCCGACGATATTGCCGATCCGTGGTGGACAGGTGACTTTGAAAGAACTTTCAACGATATAGTCAAGGGTTGCAACGGACTCTTGGAATATATCGTAAAGTGAGACAAGTAGCTTATGAATAGCATTAAAAAACTTTTGCTTGAAAACGCGGACGAGGAATATCGCAATTTTCATTCCAAGCTTATACCCACGGTAGATGCAGAGAGGATTCTCGGCGTACGCGTTCCGATACTGCGAAAAATCGCAAAGACTATTTTGCGCGAATATAGCAAGGAGGATTTGAAGACGTTTTTATCCGAGCTTCCGCATGAGTATTACGACGAGGATATGTTGCACGCTCTGTTGGTGTCCGAGTTTAAGGATTTCGACGAAGCCCTTGCTTTAACAAACAAGTTCTTGCCGTATATCGACAACTGGGCTGTTTGCGATATGTTTTGTCCCAAATGCTTCAAGTTGCATAAATCCGAGCTTTGGCAAAGCGTGACGGGCTGGCTTAACGGCGACAGCGTTTATACGGTGCGATACGGTATTGTGACGTCGATGCGATATTTTTTAGACGAGGATTTTTCAAAAGACAAATTTGATATGACGACAAGCATTGTAAGCGACGAGTACTATGTGCGAATGGCGGTTGCTTGGTATATCAGCTTTGCATTGATAAAACAGTGGGGCGTCGCAATCGAATTGCTTAAAAGCAAAACGCTTGATAAATGGCTTCAAAACAAAAGCATTCAGAAGGCGGTTGAAGGCTATAGGCTAACCGTCGAGCAGAAATTATATTTGAAAACCCTAAAATTATAAAAATAATACACGATACGTGTTGTATAACGGATATAATTTGGCAAATCCGCAATTCTAAAATACGAAACGTGTATTGTATATGCTGATTTCGAGGGCGTGTAATACAAAAACACGCAACGTATTTTTATAATGTAAAATCGGTTGAAATGCGGACGTAACTTTGATTTTTGATTTGTATATTCATTAGCGTTTTGAAAAAACGTAATACGACGTGGCACGTGCTTTTGAATTTTAATAAAACTCTTGATTTTTCGTTAAAAAGCGGTATTTGCCAAACAATTTGTTATGAAAATGCACAAAAACATTAAAATGTCGGCTAATGTCCGAAAATTGCTTTTCTTTTTCGGTTTTATATGTTAATATAAAAACAACGCAACGGAAATAGGAGTTCTTTGTCCTTAATTTCGCGGGCGATTCGATGTGATATTTTTAAGGCGAATCGCATATTTTAGTCGGGTATGCCGACGAAAAGGACTTCCTGCGGGGATATATGGCGTGATTCCGCCGTCTGTCCGTTGCTTCGCCAAATACATATCCAAAATTTAGAGGCTTTATGCTTAAACTTATAAATATAACCAAGCAATACGTGGTTGACAAGGAAGAAGAACCCGTATTGGCTTTGAACGATGTATCAATCGAATTCAGAAAGAACGAATTTGTATCTATTTTAGGTCCCTCCGGTTGCGGTAAAACGACGCTTTTGAACATTGTCGGCGGGCTTGACCGTTATACGAGCGGTGACATTCAAATCGAAGGAATCTCCACTAAAGAGTACGACGACGTGGATTGGGACACCTATCGCAATCGCCGTATCGGCTTTGTATTTCAATCCTACAACCTTATTCCGCACATGAGCATTCTCAAAAACGTCGCGCTGAATCTCACTTTGGCAGGCGTTGAGCGTGACGAAAGACGTCGTCGCGCAATGGAAGCGTTGGAAAAGGTCGGTCTTGCCTCGCAAGCAAGAAAGAAGCCGAATCAGCTCTCGGGCGGTCAAATGCAACGCGTCGCAATAGCGCGCGCGCTTGTCAACAATCCCGAAATTATACTCGCCGACGAGCCTACCGGCGCGCTTGACAGCGAATCCGGCATTCAGGTTATGGATTTGCTCAAAGAGGTTGCGCAAGACAGGCTTGTCATTATGGTTACGCACAATCCGAATCTTGCGGAAGAATACAGTACACGTATCGTATACTTAAAGGACGGCGAAATCGTCGGCGATTCTATGCCGTACGATTCAAATGAGGAACGCGCGCACGCTCAAGGCAACGATACCGCCGCAAGCGACGTCAATCAAGAGCAGGCGACGGACGATAATACCGTTGTTCCCGAGACGGTCGAGAAAAAGCCCAAGAAGAGATCGCTCAAGGAAATTTTGCTTAAGCGCAAAAAAGCCGATAAGTCGGCGATGAAGCTTTCCACCGCAATCAATTTGTCCTGGAACAACCTTTTGGCAAAAAAAGGACGCACGCTTCTTACTTCTATTGCCGGTTCGATAGGCATCATAGGCATTGTGCTTGTATTGTCTCTTTCAAACGGCGCCTCCAATTACGTTCAGGGCTTGGAGGAAAGCGCGCTTTCGACTTATCCGTTGACGATAAGCAAATCTAATGCCGATCCGTCCGCAATTCTTTCAATGCTCATGAAGGACGAGGTTAACAGAGAGGAAAATCCCGATACGGACGAAATCTATACCGCGCAAATGCTCGGCAAGGTCACAAAGAAGCTTAAGGATTTGGTTTCGGACAACGACCTTTCCAAGTTGAAAAAATATATCGAAGAGAATTTCGACGATAATCTTGCAAACGTCAAATACAATTACGGCGTAAACTTCAACGCGTTTATCGACGATCCCGGAAACGAGAATCGTTATATGAAGGTGAATCCGTACACCGAGGTTATGAACTCCGTTCTCGACACGTTGCCGGACAGCATAAAGAATATGTCAATGGGCGGAAGCACTCTCAACGATATGCTCAATATGTTCACGTCCTCAGGCTCTACCATGATGACGTCTTGGACGGAAATGTCTTCAAATACCGACCTTCTCAAATCGCAATACGAGCTTGTAGGCGACAATTCAAGATGGCCTAGCAGCGCAACCGAAATCGTAGTCGTTGTAGACAGCAAGAACCAGCTTATGGACTATCAGCTCTTTATGCTCGGCTTACAGTCGCAGGACGAGGTTATGGACGCCGTTCTCAATTCCAGTTGGGCAGACAGAAGCACGTCTGTGGACGAGCTGTTGAGCCTTGAATATACCCTTATTTCAGACGCAGATTATCTTGAATTAAATCCCGAATCAGAGTGGAAGGATTTGAACCTTGACGACAAAATCGACAAGACCTGGACGGCGCACAATCACGCAGAACAGAGCAAGGATTGGATTGACTCCAAAGACCCTGTAAAAGTGAAAGTCGTCGGTGTTATACGTCCGAAGCCGGGTGTAAGCATTACGTCTATCGGCGGTGTTATCGGCTATACGCACGAGCTTACCGAGCTTATGATCGAGCGCGCCTCCAACCACGATGCCGTCAAGAAAATGCAAGAGCTTAAGGCATATGCGCAAGACGAGTTGAGCGATACGGAATATCCGAGCTGTATCAATTTCAATTATACCACGTCAAGCGGAACCGAGGTCGCATTGGCTGTCGGCGATACTATAAGCTTCGACGACGTTGACAACAAAGAGCTTGAGGTTATGCGCAAGCTCGGCGTCGCAAATCTCGAGGAACCGACGTCGATAGAGTTTTATTGCACGTCCTTCGAGGCTAAAGAGAAGATTGTCGCATTCATTGACGAATATAACAAAACGCAGGGCGAAAAAGTCAGCTACGGCGATATGTTGCAAACAATCATGGGCTTTGTAAATACCATGGTGGATACAATTACAGGTGTGCTGGTCGGCTTTGCCGCAATATCGCTTATCGTTTCGACGATAATGATTGCAATCATCATTTACACGTCTGTGCTTGAACGTCGAAAGGAAATCGGTGTGTTGCGCTCGCTCGGCGCGAGAAAGAAAGACGTCTCGCGTGTGTTTATTGCGGAATCCGCAATCCTCGGTGCGTATTCGGGCTTTATCGGAGTGATATTGAGCGTTGCGTTCTCGTATATCGGCAGTGCGATTTTGAAAGCCGTCTTCAAAATAACCGGACTTATGGCGGTGGAATGGTGGCAGTGCCTCGTTATGTTTATCGTAAGCGTATTGTTGAGTATGCTTGCAGGCTTCATTCCGTCGAGAATCGCGTCGAAGAAAGACCCTGCAATCGCGTTGCGAAGCGAATAATAAGATATAAAATCCGAAATAAATCCCCGTTTCGATTGCCGATGCGGGGATTATTTTTACAAACGGAATATGTAACGATTTGTTACATTGTTAAGTTTGCGCACGCGTATACACGCGAATAAATACAAAAAAAGAAAGAATATAAATTTTTATTACAATATTGTTTTGATTTTCGTTTGACAAAATTCTACGGTTTTGTTACATTAGTAGTCGAGCCGCTCGAAAGTGGTTTTTAAGTCAATCGCAAGATTGCACCTATGTCGGCGAGACTGGTTAGAGGAGGTAAAGAAATGTACGCAATAGTTGAATGTGGCGGCAAGCAATACAAGGTCGAGAAAGATATGCTCGTCAAGGTTGAAAAGCTCGATGCTGAAATCGGTGACGTGGTTACTCTCAAGGCTCTCATGCTTGTTGACGACAACGGCAATGTGAAAACAGGTGCGGACGCAAACGACGTAAAGGTCAGCGCAAAGGTCAATGCGCAAGACAAGTTCCCCAAAGTCTACGTTTTCCATTACAAGTCCAAAAAGAACATCA
>CAZUZK010000002.1:0-25799 GCA_964624745.1 uncultured Bacteroides sp.
TGAAGTATTCGTCGTTGGGAACCTCGAGAGGAGCTGCGCCCTTCGTGGTGGTCTCCCAGCTTTGCGGATATTTGACTTCTTTAAGGTGTGCGATAGCGTTGTCAACGCAAGCGTTGTTCATTGCGACAACCGCGTCGCCTTTCTTGCCGTAGGATTTCTTGATAGCTTCCTTCATATAACGCTCTGCGTCCTCGTAAGGAATGACGTTTGCGAGCTTGAAGAATGCTGCTTGCATGACGGTGTTAACGCCTTTCTTGGTGCCGATTTCGCGGATAACGCTCAAGCCGTCGAGAGTGTAGAATTTGACGTGCTTTTTAGCAATCATATTCTTCATTGCGGCAGGAAGCTTTGCGTCCATTTCCTCGGGAGCCCATTGAGAGTTGAGAAGGAATATACCGCCGTCCTTAAGGTCGGAGAGCATATCGTAACGCAACACGTAGGATTCGTTATGGCAAGCAACGAAGTCTGCTTGGTCGATAAGGTACGTGCTACGGATCGGCTTATCGCTGAAGCGAAGGTGGGAAATGGTTATACCGCCCGACTTCTTGGAGTCGTAGGAGAAATAAGCTTGAGCATATTTATCGGTATGGTCGCCGATGATTTTGATGGAGTTCTTGTTTGCGCCGACGGTACCGTCAGAGCCGAGACCGTAGAACTTGCAGGAAATCGCGCTTGCGTCGGACGCGTCGATTTTTTCAGTGACCTCCAAGGAGTGGAAGGTTACGTCGTCGTTGATGCCGACGGTGAAGCGATCCTTCTTTTCGCCGTTCATGTTTGCGTAAATCGCATTGACCATGGACGGATTGAATTCCTTACTGCCGAGACCGTAACGACCGCAGAGAACGTCAACGTTCACGCCCTTGTCGTTGAGAGCGGATACGACGTCGAGGTAGAGAGGCTCGCCTTGTGCGCCCGGCTCTTTGGTTCTGTCCATAACGGTGATGGTTTTGACGGTTTCGGGGATAGCCGCAACGAAAGCGTCCTTCGGGAACGGACGGTAAAGTCTGACCTTGAGAAGACCGACCTTATGTCCTCTTGCGTTGAGGTAATCGACGGTTTCTTCAACTGCTTCGGCGCCGGAGCCCATGATAACGATTACGCGATCCGCGTCGGGTGCGCCGTAGTAGTCCACGAGGTTGTATTTTCTTCCGGTGAGCGCGCTGACCTTATCCATTTCCGCTTGAACGATAGCGGGAACAGCGTCATAGTATTTGTTGGAAGCTTCTCTGTTTTGGAAGTAAATATCGGGGTTTTGAGCCGTACCTTGTTGATGGGGATGTTCGGGGTTGAGTGCGCGAGCGCGGAATTCGTCCACCTTCTTGAAGTTGACGAGATTCTTGATTTCGTCGTACTCGATTGCGTCGATTTTATCGACCTCGTGAGAGGTGCGGAAGCCGTCGAAGAAGTTGAGGAACGGCACGCTGGATTCTATCGTGGAGAGATAGGAAACGAGAGTGAGGTCCATAACCTCTTGAACGCTGTTTGCCGCGATCATTGCAAAACCGGTTTGACGGCAAGCCATAACGTCGGAATGGTCGCCGAAGATGTTGAGAGCGTGTCCTGCAACGCTTCTTGCGGATACGTTGAAGACGCAGGGGAGCAGTTCGCCCGCAATCTTATACATATTCGGGATCATCAAGAGCAAGCCTTGGCTTGCGGTGAAGGTACTCGTCAAAGCGCCTGCTGCCAAAGAACCGTGGACTGCGCCTGCCGCGCCTGCTTCGGATTGCATTTCGGCAATTTTAAGTACGTTGCCAAAAATGTTCTTTCTGCCTTGGCCTGCCCAGTCGTCACAGTTTTCTGCCATAGGGGATGACGGGGTGATAGGGTAAATAGCCGCAACGTCGGAGAAAGCATATGCTATATGCGCCGCAGCGGTATTGCCGTCAATGGTCATTTTTTTCATATCGGGAATTCCTCCAATAAATTATCTTCGATTGTTTTTGTGCGTACGCGCGAATGCGCATAGACAATAGATATTATATATTGATAAATTTCAATAGTCAATAGAAATAGGGGAAAGCCGTCGCAAAAAAACTTTTCGGCGGTCGCCGACAAGGAAGAAGCGGCGCGGCGTAAAGTATTAAAATCATATATGCTTCGTTATCGTTTGCCAAACAAAAAGCGGTGTGTTATACTCTCGTTATGTCACAAATCGTCCTCAAAGGAGTAGGCTACAGCTACTCGTTAGGGGAGGGCAGCAGTCTAAAAGCCCTCAAAAACCTGTCTTTTTCCGTTGAGAAAGGCGAATTTGTCGCGCTTGTCGGCATGAACGGCAGTGGCAAATCAACGCTGGCAAAGCTTCTCAACGGGCTTTTTATACCGTCGAGCGGAGAAATTCTCATCGACGGACTTTCCACGTCCGACGAAAAAAACGTGTTTGAAATCCGCAAAAAAGCGGGAATGGTGTTCCAAAACCCCGACAACCAAATGGTCGCAACGATTATCGAGGACGACGTAGCGTTCGGTCCCGAGAACATCGGTCTTGACAGAGAAGAGATAATAAAGCGCGTTGACGACGCGTTGGCGGCGGTGGGAATGAGCGAATATCGCACGCGCACCGCGTCCAAGCTTTCGGGCGGACAGAAGCAGAGGATCGCAATAGCCGGCGTGCTTGCGATGCGTCCCGAGATTCTCATTTTGGACGAATCCACCTCAATGCTCGACCCGAACGGGCGCAAAGAGGTTATGGACATAGCAAAGAAGCTCAACGAACAGGGAATTACGGTTATCAACATAACGCACAATATGGAAGAAGCCGTGATTGCCGACCGGGTGATAGTGCTGCGAAAGGGGCGTATAGCCATTGACGGCACCCCCAAGGAAGTGTTTTCGTCGGGAATGCTCGAGGCGTGCGGACTCACTCTTCCGCCGGTGTTTTCTCTTGCTCGCGCGCTTGAAGATAAGGGTTTTAATTTCAATGCTCCCGTGTTGAGCGAAAAGGAACTGGTGGAGGAAGTATGTCTGCAGTTGAAATAAGAAATCTCACATACGTATATTCTGCCAAAACGCCCAACGAGAAAAAAGCGCTGGACGACGTTAGCATTGTCATAGAAGAGGGCACGTTTGTCGGTATAGTCGGCGCGACCGGAAGCGGAAAATCAACATTAATCCAGCATCTAAACGGACTTATTAAGATTCAAAACAAAAAGAAATCTCAAGTTATAGTCAACGGAATGGACGCTACAAACAAGAAGACGCTCAAGAAATTGCGTTTTGCCGTAGGCATGGTTTTTCAATATCCCGAATATCAGCTTTTTGCCGATACGGTCGAGAAAGACGTGGCGTTCGGACCGAAGAATATGAAGCTTTCAAGCGAGGAAATCGACAAGCGAGTACGTCGTGCGCTCGACGTGGTAGGGCTTGATTACGATACGTTCGCAGGTCGTAGCCCCTTCGATTTAAGCGGCGGCGAAAAAAGAAGAGTCGCCATTGCCGGCGTTATCGCCATGCAGCCCGACGTGCTTGTCCTCGACGAACCCGTCGCAGGATTGGATCCTCGCGGCAGAGAGGAGATACTTGCGCTTGTTAAAAAGCTTCAAAAAGAGGTGTCGCCCACCGTATTGATGGTGTCGCACAATATGGACGATATAGCGGTGTTGGCGGACAGAATAGTTGCGCTTCAAGACGGAAGACTTGTTGCCGACGGTACGCCGAGAGAGGTTTTTTCGGACAGAGAACTTGTCAAGCGCATAGGGCTTGACGTGCCTTGCGCAACGCGACTTGCCGACGAGTTTATCTCGCGCGGAATTGCGATAAGAAGCGACGTTATATCCATGAGCGAGCTTGCAAACGAGCTTGCTTCATACAAGCAAAACGCGGGGGGAACGCACAATGTTTAAGGACGTTGCATTCGGACAATATTACCCCGCAAACTCCGTCGTTCACCGTTTGGACGCCAGGGTAAAGCTGCTTTTGACGTTGCTGTTCGTCGTGGCTGTTTTCTTTATAAAATCTTATTTCGGATTTATGCTCACGACGGTCGTTTTGATAGGCATAATACTTATTGCAAGGCTTCCGATGATGTCCGTGCTCAAGTCCGTCAAGGGCGTGCTTTTGATAGTTATATTCACCTCGCTGCTCAATTTGTTTTTGACAAAGGACGGCGAAGTGCTTGTGCATTGGCAGATATTCACAATCACCAAAAACGGGGTTCATATAGCCATAAAGATGGTTTTAAGGCTCGTTTTGTTGATTTCTGGGGCGTCGCTGTTGTCGTTGACCACAACGCCCGTCGCGCTTGCGGACGGCGTTGAGGGGCTTATGTCCCCCTTAAAGTTAATCAAGGTTCCCGTTAGGGACATCGCTATGATTATGAGCATTGCGCTCCGTTTCATTCCGACGCTTTTTGAAGAAACCAACAAGATAATTTCCGCCCAAAAAGCAAGAGGCGCAAGCTTTGATACGGGCGGACTTTTTGCAAGAGCAAAGGCATTGCTTCCCGTGCTTATACCTCTGTTCGTCAATTCGTTCAGACGCGCCGACGAGCTTGCTTTTGCAATGGACGCGCGTTGCTACAACGCCACCGACAAGCGCACGAAGATGAAGAAGCCGCACGTAGGCATTGCGGACGTCATTGCAACGCTATTCATGCTCGCATATTTTGTCGTAATATTGCTTGAAAGATACTATTTCGTTCCCGTGCTGGGGATAAACATAGACGCAATGATTTTCGGGGGATTGCTATGAGGTATCGCGCGGTAATTTCTTATTTCGGAGCCAACTATGTCGGCTGGCAAAAGCAGCTCAACGGTTTAAGCGTACAGGAGGTTTTGGAAAAGGCGTTGACAAAAACCTTCGGCACGCCGACAAACGCGACCGCAAGCGGACGCACGGACGCAGGCGTACACGCCGAAGGACAGGTGGTTCATTTCGACGCGGACACGTCCATACCCGTAGACAAACTTCCGTACGCCGTAAACACGCATCTCCCCGACGACGTAAGTATGCTTTATTGCGAGCAAACCTCCGACGATTTCAACGCGCGTTTTTCGGCAAAGCGCAAGACCTATTGCTACAAGTTGTACGTTTCAAAGCACCGTCGTCCGATGCTGGGACAAACGCACGAGCACATCGTCGTTCCCGTCAACGTCGAGGAAATGAAAAAGGCGAGCAAGCTTATTGAAGGCACGCACGATTTCAAGTGCTTCGAGGCAAGCGGAAGCGTGGTAAAAAACACAGTGCGAACGGTATATTCCGTCCAAATAGAAACAAATCCTCTTGACGGCACGCAATCTTTGGATTGCGACAAGACGTCGAACGAGTCGAGCGATACCGATTGCGAGATTTGTATTTACGTCACCGGCAACGGCTTTTTGTATAATATGGTACGCATTATCGCAGGCACTCTGTTATACGTGGGCATAGGCAAACTTACGTGCGCCGACGTCGCCGAGATAATAGAAAGCGGAGATAGAAAACGCGCGGGCAAAACGCTGGGTGCGCAGGGCTTACACCTTATTTCCGTCAAGTATTGATAGCGGTTTGTCGCTTAAAGCGGCAAATTTATATCGCAACCTCTCGCGTTTAACGGCGCGAGTTTTATTTTTTGTCGATTTTATATCGCTATTTATGCAAATTTCTAATTGCTTTGTCGTTTCAACAATGCGCACCTTAATCGAATTTTAATCCTTTTTGCAACACGCGAAACGTCTTGACAACGCAAGTCGTTCGGCATATAATCTAACCAGGTTAGATAATCAAGAGGCTTTAGCATGGCAACTCAAGAACAAATCGATTACGTGTTTTCCAATATAGTAGAGGCGCAACCCTCCGAGTTGTTTCGTCTTATAGACGGTGCGCGCGAGGGGATAGGCAAGGTCTTGAGCTTGCTGGACAAGTCCGCTTTAACCGCGGGCGAAATAAGCGAAAAGACGGGCGTAAGCACGGCGCGAGTGGCGGTGTTGTTGCGCAAGCTTGTGAAGAAGGGCTACGTAACCAAATCTACGGACGAGCATGATGCACGCGTTACCGTCGTGACGTTGACTGATAGCGGTAGAAGCGCGATTTCTGCCATGCGTGCGGAGATGCGCTCCCATATAGCGTTGCTGATAGACGAGCTTGGAGCGGACAAACTCAACGAGTTTATTAAGCTGGCAGGCGAAATCAAGAATGTTGCCGACGAGAAAATAAAAACCGATTTTTAATCGAAAAACCTATTCGGATTCTGTCCGAATATATTTTTACAAAACAATCTAACCTAGTTAGATAAAACAAAAAGGAGTGTAATTATGAATTTCTGGTACTGGTTTGTAGGCACGGGCTGGCTCTACGTTATGGCAGGCGTCGGCATATTTCTTACGGTGTGGCTTGCGCGCAAATGGAAGAAACTTGACTGGTGCAATCGTTTAGGCGCGTTGGCAATCATAGTTTTGGTCTTCCACGTCTTTGAAGAGTGGGTGTTCCCGGGTGGATTTCATTATATATATAATGAAGACTCAATCGCGCCCGAGAGATACCCGATGAATCAGCTTACGGATATGATAACCAATTTCGCAGGAGCGATAGTCGGCGTAATAGTCCTTTTCGTTTGGGGCTTAAACACGGGCGCAGGGCTTGCGATATCGCTGTTCAGTCTGTTCGAGGCGGTAATCCATATCGTGCTTGCGTCAAAATCTCTGTCGGCATATTCGGCGATGGGGCAAACGGCGTTTTACGCGCCGGGGCTAAACACCGCGTTTTTCGGCTTTCTACCGCTGGCAATCGCCTATTTGCTGTATTTCATATTCCATAAGCCGAAGCCGAATTTGAAGCAATGGATAGGTGGAATATTGTCCCTTGTCCTACTGTCGTTCTTGCTCGTAAATTTGCCCGAAATGCTTTTGAAGAGCGAGGATTCTCCGTACGCGTTCCCGACGCACGGCTATTACGACGCGTATATCAACGGCACCGCGCCGAGCGGAATGAGCGGCGGCACTATTGCCACAATCATAGTCGGTTGCCTGTTGCTTGTCGGCTTAATCGCGGTGTGCGTATACTATTTCGGCGTAAAGAAAAAGACGCTCAAGGACGTAGCCGCTCGTCTGCGCGCAACCTTCAACGACGATTGCGAGTACGTTGCGATTTCCGACGAGGACGCAAGCGCAAGCGAAAATTTATAAGAGAAAAGCACGACGATAAGCACGCGTATTTAGACGGCGATTTTGCGAGTTTTGCGCAAAACCGCCGTCATATCGTCGGAAAAATATAAAATTGGCAAAAAATCACTTGCAAGGCTTATTGACATATAAGCCTTTTCGTTTTATTATAAAATATAATATGCTCGTGTGCGTATGCGATACGCGCACGGAAGAATAACCCCCGCAATCACGGCAAAAGGTGAACGAAGGAATATGGAAGACAATTCAAGAAACTTTATCGAAGAAATCATTGACGCAGACCTCGCGGACGGCAAGGTCGATAAAATCATTACGCGTTTTCCTCCCGAGCCGAACGGCTATTTGCACATCGGACACGCAAAAGCGTTGTGCATCAACTTCGGCATGAAGGAGAAATATCACGGCTCGTGCAATCTCCGTTTCGACGACACAAACCCTGCAAAAGAGGACGTGGAGTATATGGAGAGCATCAAGGCGGACATCGAGTGGCTGGGCTTCAAGTGGGACGAGCTTCACAACGCAAGCGACTATTTCCCCAAGATGTACGAGTGCGCAATCAAGCTTATCAAAGACGGCAAGGCGTACGTCTGCGATTTGAGCGCGGAGCAAATCAGCCAAACGCGCGGTAGCTTCGGCGTACCGGGCACCGAAAGCCCCTATCGCAACAGAAGCGTCGAAGAAAATCTGGAATTGTTCGAGCGTATGAAAAAGGGCGAATTTGCCGACGGACAAAAGGTTCTTCGCGCAAAGATAGACATGGCGTCGCCCAACATCAATATGCGCGACCCCGTAATATATCGCATATGCCACGCAACGCATCCGCACACCGGCGACGAATGGGTGATTTATCCGATGTACGATTTCGCGCACCCGATTGAGGACGCAATCGAGGGCATCACGCACTCCCTTTGCTCGTTGGAGTTTGAAAATCACCGTCCGCTTTACGACTGGGTTACAATCAACTGCGGCTTCGATCCTCGTCCCAGACAGGTCGAGTTTGCAAGACTCAATCTCACGCACACGGTTATGAGCAAGCGTTTTATCAAACGCTTGGTTGACGAAAAAATCGTATGGGGCTGGGACGATCCTCGACTTTCAACTCTTTCGGGCATAAGAGAAAGAGGCTATACGCCTGCCGCGATTCGCGATTTCTGCTCGCGTATAGGCGTGGCGAAGGCGGACAGCGAGGTGGATATTTCCATTTTGGAGCATTGCGTAAGAGAGGATCTCAACGCGCACGCACAGCGCGCAATGGTTGTTACAAAACCGCTTAAACTAATTGTTGACAACTATCCCGAGGGCAAGAGCGAGCCTGTGTATATCGAAAACAATCCGCAACAGGAAAACGCCGGCACGCACGAAACTACGTTCTCACGCGAGTTATACATCGAGCAAGACGATTTCGCGCTTGTTCCGCCGCCCAAGTATTTCAGACTTAAGCCGGACGGAATAGTTCGTCTTAAAGGCGCGTATATCGTAAAATACGTCGGTTGCGATACGGACGAGGACGGCAACGTCACCGCCGTTCACGTCGAATATATCGAGGGCACCAAGTCGGGCGAAGAGGGCGCAAATATGAAGGTTAAAGGCACCATTCACTGGGTAAACGCCAACGACTGCGTAGACGTCAAGCTCAATATGTTCGATTATCTCATCAACGACGGCGACGGCGATTATATGGACAGAGTAAATCCCGATTCTCTCACCGTGCTTAACGGCAAGGCGGAAAGGCTCGTGGGCGACGCGCCGGTACACACTCGCTTCCAATTCTTGCGCGAGGGCTACTTTATCAAGCGCAATGCCGACAACGAGTTCAACAGCATCGTCGGCTTAAAGGACAGCTACAAGCCGAAGGCGTAAGCCTGCGGCGTGACAAAATTTAGATTAACAAGACTTATATAGGTGAAATATGTTTGTCTGTAAAATATGCGGAAACGAAGTAAAAGCAGGGCAGGCGTTTTGTCAGACGTGCGGAGCCGACGTAGTTGACAACTACCAGACCGTATGTCCGGTTTGCCACGCAAAGAACAGCGGAGGAAGCAGATATTGCGCAAAATGCGGAGGAATATTGCCCGTTATGCGCAAGCCGGTCTGTGCGGTTTGCGGCACGAAAAACCTTCCGGGCGCAAAGTTCTGCGTGTCCTGCGGCGCGCCGATAGTCGTTGAGCGCGAAACGCACAGCGATGCGGATATGCTAGACGCGCGCAAGGCGAAATTGCGTCTTGACACAATGGAGCGCGACAGAATGGCGGCGGTTGACAAAGAGATTGCCGAAAAGCGCGCCAAGGTAGAGGAAGAGCGTGAAAACGCCATGGCGGAAATCGACGACTACCGTCAAAAGAGCGAAGCGGAATATCAACGCAAAGCGGAAACGCTTGAAAATTACAGACAACGTCTCAACGAGCTAGGCTCGGAGGACGTCGAGCTTCTCAAAAAAATATCCGTAGCGTTGCGCTCGTATGCCAAATATTATGCCGATCCGTATTCTCAAATAGACGAGGACGACATCGACGGCGACACCTACGTTTGCCCGGCGTGCGGAACAATCAATCCGCCCACGGCAACGGCTTGCACGCATTGCGGACGTAATAAAGCGCGCGCGCAACTGCTTTTGGCAAAGAACAAGATAAAGCAATGTCCGCCAATAAAGCGCAAACAGACGATAATCCCGGCTCCCGACGCTGACACCGACGTAAAGAAGGTTCCGACGCTTGAGGAGTTTATACAAGAAAAGGACGCCCCCGTCCAAGAGGTGCAAACCGCGCCCGAAAAGGAAGAGACCAAGGAACAGCCTGCGGATTTCTCCGGACCGAGTCAACCCTTTGGCGGCGGCTATGCTCCGTATTCGTACCCCTATGCCTATCCGTACGCGCAAGCGCCTGCTGGACAGTATCCGGGCGCGCCTGCCTATTTCATGGGAGAGGACGGCAAGCCCTATCAAATGCCTCCCATCGTACAGCCCGTAGCTTTCGTGCCGTACGTTACGCAGGAGCAACCCCTTATGCAATATTCTCCGGTCGTAGAGGAGCCTAAAAAGACTGCTCAACCCGCGCCGAGCAAGAAGAACTAATCGTTATGGCAGAAGTGAAAAACACAAGACCTAAAACCCGAGGCGTGGACGATGCCGGTATCAGACTTGCCCCGACGCCAATCGACAACGCGAGCTATCACGTTATGCCGACTGTCGTTCAGGAGTACGTTATAAGACCGCAGCTAGTCACCGAGGAACCGACGGACGGCGAGAAGCGCGTCGTTTCTACGATTGACGATTATCAGCCCAAGCGCGAGGACGCCAACAAGAAGTGGAAAAGAGGCAAGCGTGCCAAGAACATGGTGTTCGGCGCGATTTCTCTCGTAGTTACGCTCCTTGCTCTTTTGCCCTACGTTTTAGGAGTCGCAGGGGTTAAAGCGGATATGCCTTTCAAGCTTGTTTTGGACAGATACGACGCCATCGGCAATCTCGTAGCCGCGTTCAAGGATACGGCCGCTCTCGGCTGGAAGGGGGACGGCGTAGGCGTTATTTGGGCGCACACGGTTCCCGACCTTATTTTAATAATCGGCATTTTATGTCTTATTATCAACCTGATAAAGTCCGTTTACGGATTATTCGGGGCGATTAAACCCGTCAAATACGCACCGTGCGCAATAGTCAATTTCTGTTGCGTGCTTGCCGTATTCATAGCTTCTCTCGTCGGAGCGGAAACTATAGGAATAGCACAAATAGATTTCATGCAAGATTTTATCCGCGACTTTGCAAACAGCGAGCTGTTTACGCTAGTCGTGTTCGGAGGAGGCAATGCGCTTGTCGCGGTGATATGCGCGTTGCTCAATCGCGATAAGTGCGGTTATCTCAAATAAGACCGCGCAAGGAGGCATTATGGCAAAGAAAGAAAAGAACCAAGAAGTCGTTATGGCTTTAGACAACAACGAGGTCAAGGTTGAGGACGAGCCTTTATTCGAGGCGGAAGCGTACGGCAGTCCGCAGCCCGAGGCAGGCTCCGACGTCACCGTATTGAAGCCGGTGGGAACGGGCGGTCCCGTACCCATCGTCGCGCCGAAGCACAACACAATACAGCTTCAGCCGATAGTGGTTCCGCTTGCCGTCGTTCCGTATATGACGCAGGACAGCAACGTTTTGCGCACGGACGGCAACAGACAAGGCGGATATGCCGCAGGCTCCGAGTACGGCGAGGCGACCGATTTTGAAAACGTTTCCGCGCAAAAGACCAAGAAGAGGGGCAAGATACAGCCGAGAATTTTCGCGCTTGTTTCCTTCCTGTTGTCCGCGCTGTTAGTGCTTCCGTTCATACTTTCGCACTTTGTCGCAAGCATAGGCAACGCGTCGCTTGCCGAGTTCGACATTATAGGCGCGATACAGGGCTGGCTGGCAAACGGCTTCAATTTGCATCCGCTCTGCAATCTTGCATACATAGCCGTCACCGTATTTTGCGGCTTGGAGGCGGTTATATCGCTTATCGCGGTGGTTATCGGTCGTTATCCGCGCGCATTCGATTGCGTGATGTCGATTTTATCCTCTGCCGCGCTTTTGGCAGTGCTTATCAAGCAGTGTGTGGAAAAGACATTTTCCGCGCCCGATCGTATTATTTTCATCGTAATCTGCGCAGTCGCGCTTTTAAGCGCGCTTCTTGCCGTTATCTTCTCGATATTGCAAAACAAGCTCGAGGACAAGCTCGAAGCGGCGGAAATCAACAGAGAAATCTGATTTCTTAAAAACGTTATAGAGAGGGGAACGAATTGCTTTTTGGCGATTCGTTTCTGTTAAAAAAGACAAAAACGTAAGGCACAAAGGATATGTCGCTCAAACTAATATCGCTCGCAAGCGGAAGCAAAGGCAATTCAACGCTCATACTTTCCAACACAACGGCAATACTTGTCGATGCGGGCATTTCTTATACGCGCATAACCAAGGAGCTTAGAGATTTCGGGCTTACCCCGGCAATGCTGGACGGCGTAGTTATCACGCACGAGCACAGCGACCATATTCACGCTTTGCCTAAACTTTGCGCGGTTACGCGGATATATGCGCATCCGTTGACTATGCGCGCCATATGCGACAGAGCCGACGTTTGCAACTTTGCCGACGTTCCCGATTACGAGGGCGGCTTCCGCATAGGCGACATCGACGTTTTGCCGTTTAGGATTCCTCACGACTGCGCTTATCCTCTGGCATATTCCTTTGAGTGCAACGGCGCGCGCTGTAGCGTCGCCACGGACATCGGAGTTCCCACAATGGGCATGCTTCGCAACATAAAAGACAGCTCGGTCGTTTTGCTGGAATCCAATCACGATTTGGATATGCTCAAAAACGGCAAATATGCGGAATATCTCAAGGCTCGCATTTTGTCGGACAAGGGGCATTTATCCAACGCCGCGACGGCGCGAATCGTAGGCAAGCTTTGCGACGATTCTTGTGTCAAGCAGCTGCTTTTAGGGCATTTGAGCGAGAACAACAACACCGAAGAGCTTGCGTATTCAACCGTGCGCAAGGCTATTGAGGAGCGTGACGGAGATATAGAATTGCACGTCGCGCGCCAAAACGTACGAAGCGAGGTATTCGAGATATTATGAGAAAGACTATAAGCGCAAGCGAAGGCTCGTCTATATATCTTTTGGCGATTTGCGCAGGCACGGTATTATCGCTGTTTTTGTCGTTGGCGTTGTCAAAGACAAGCGCGTCGCTTGACGGAATGAGCGTGTATGCGTGGTGCGGTTATGCCGTTATGCAAATAGGCTTTCTCGGCGTCGTTTTTTGTTATGCAAAGGCTCGCAAGCTCGATTTAGTCCATATATCAGGCTTAAAAACTCCTCCCGATTTGCGCTCAATCGCGATTTTACCGCTCATTGCAATCGCCACGATTTTGGTATTTTTGCCTCTTGCAAACGCATGGACGTCCCTCCTTTCTCTTATGGGCTATCCCGTCGAGGGGGCTGTGAGTATGCCCGATTATTCCAACGTCGGGATATATTTTCTCTCATTGCTCGTTATGGCGATTATCCCTGCAATCGGCGAGGAACTGCTTATGCGCGGCAACGTTTTCAAGGCGCTTTCCACGCGCGGCTTATGGTTCGGCGTGCTTATGTCGGGCTTGTTTTTCAGCCTTATGCACGCCAATCCGTTGCAGACGGTACACCAGTTCGGTTTAGGCGTTGTGCTTGCGCTCACAATGGCGATTACAAGGTCGGTATGGACGTGCGTGATAGTGCATTTCCTCAACAATTTTATAAGTATAACGCTCACCGCGTATTTGCCCGTCGTAGACGAATGGTACGTTACGCTCGGCGCATACAACTGGCTCGTAGGCTTTTTCAGCGTGATAGTCGGCTTGATTTTGCTTGTCACCGCGCTTTATTTGTTATATAGAATTTACGCAAAAAAATCCGACGGCGTGTCTTCCGTATACGAGGAGGACGGTTACGTAATAGTCGCAACAAGCAATTTCGGCAGTGAAAAGCAAAACGGCTTCAAGGCGTTTGCTTGCTTTTTCAAAGGGCTTTTCACAAAGAGCGGCTGGCGCAGAATCACTTATGCGCTCGAGGAGCGCAACGGGGTCGAGTATTTGGGCAAGGCTCAAAATATGCTCGGCGTATGGATTGCGCTCGTGCTTGTCGTCGTTTACTGGCTGTACGCCTTTATAGTGGGGCTGCTATGAGCAAAAGGCGTAGCGTCGGCGTTATTTATTTTGTCGTTATAATTCTCACGCTTTTGTTGAGAGTCGCGTCTTCGTTGGATATTTATTCCGCGCTCGGCATAGACGATTCGGACGTGTTTTTCTCGTGTAT
Source organism: uncultured Bacteroides sp. (assembly GCA_964624745.1). Lineage (GTDB taxonomy): Bacteria > Bacillota > Clostridia > Christensenellales > CAG-917 > CAG-475. Next base: position 13,899 of record CAZUZK010000002.1, read on the forward strand.
GGTGCAGATTTGCATATTCGGCGTCACAAGCGTGTTTTTGTATTCTCTCGGCGCAAAAAGCAGAGGAGAGACCGCAAGGGACGTGTTGAGCGATTTCGGCGTAAAAAAGATGAACAAAACCGCATGGCTTCTTCTTTTGCCTATATGCGTTTGCGTTATGGCGGTATCCTTCGGCATATCCTACGTATGGCAAATCGCGCTTCGCCTTATGGGCTTTACGCACGTTTCGTCAAGCACGGATTATAGCAGTATAGGCGTTCTTTTCAAAGAGCTTGTCATCGTCGCCGTATTGCCCGGTATATTCGAGGAAATCGCGCACAGGGGCTTGCTTTATGCCGGCTACAAGGAATGCAAGTGGCGCTTCGTGCTTGTGTCCGCGCTTTTGTTCTCGCTTATGCACCAGAACATAGTTCAGAGCGGCTACACGTTTTTCTTCGGAGCGATGACCGCGCTTATGATGTATTACACCGGTTCGATTTGGGGCGGAATATTCATTCACTTCGTCAACAACGGCTACAGCGTGCTTTCGGGCTACGCTTCGCAAAACGGCGGATTTTTGTCCTTTATCACCACAATCGAAAACTGGTTTTACGACACGCAAGCAGGCAATATCGCAGGCGTTTTCGGCGTGGTTGCGTGCGCAGTGTTGCTCATCTTGTTTATGTCTATACTGCGCAAGAGAGCAAACAAGGAGTTTAACCTAGGCGCGCCCTTCGAGCCATTGGCGACGGACGTGCGTCCGTTGTACAAGGACTTTATGTTTTTGCTCACCGTCGCCGTCGGCGTGATAGCCACTGCGTTTAGCTTTGTATGGGGGGTTACGAGATGAGAATAAACGTAATCGCCATAGGCAAAATCAAAGAAAAATATTTCTCCGATGCCGTTGCCGAGTATGTCAAACGCGCGTCGCGATTCGCGGACGTGAGAGTTATAGAACTTGCCGACGCACCGCAGGGCAAAACGCCCGCCGAGCAAAGACTTATAGAAAGCGAGCGGCTTTTAGAAAAAGCCAAGGGCTATACGATAGCCATGGATTTTCGAGGCACGCAGCTTTCAAGCGAAAAGCTTGCCGAGCTTATCAAAAACAAATGCTCGGACGGCATAGGCGAGTTTTCCTTTCTTATCGGCGGAAGCCACGGACACAGCGACGCTTTAAGAGAAAAAGCGGATATGCTGTTGTCCTTTGGAAGCAACACCTTTCCTCATCAGCTTTTTAGGGTAATGCTTTGCGAGCAGGTGTATCGCGCGCTGTCCATCAATGCAGGCTCGCCCTATCACAAATGACAATAAACGGAGTTTATCTGTGTGTTTTATCTTGATAAAATCGCAGTTTGGTGACATATGGCTTACGAACAGAAATTTATGGACATGGCAATCGAGCTTGCAAAAGCAAGTGCTTTAAGCGACGAGGTTCCCGTCGGCGCAGTCGTCGTCAAAGACGGCGTGGTTGTCGGTTGCGGTGAAAATCGCAAGGAGCGAGAGAACAACGCCGTGCGCCATGCCGAAATCGAAGCGTTATCGCAGGCAACTAAAAACGTCGGCAACTGGTGGCTTGAGGATTGCGACGTATACGTCACGCTCGAGCCTTGTGCGATGTGTGCCGGTGCGATGATAAATTCGCGGATTCGCGCGCTTTATTTCGGCGCATACGATTTGAAAACGGGGGCGTGCGGTTCAAAAGTCAACCTTTTTGAAAGGGGACTTTTCAATCACGACGTCGAGGTCTCGGGCGGTCATTCGCAAGAGCTTTGCGCTTCGCTTTTGAGCGATTTTTTCAAATCGAAGCGCAGGACAGCCAAGAAAGACGATTGATTCGATTTTTCTTATCAAGCCCTTCGGGGCTTTTTTTATTGTCGATAAGCTTTTTGCCACGGGGTTTGAAATTCGCAGATGTTTTGTGGCTCGAAGCTTGTTTTTTTGTCGAACAATGTCTTTTTCAATGCGAATTTTGCAAGAATATTGCAAATATCGTCGAGCTTTGTCAACGGCTTTTTGTGCCGTTTATATGGCGTCGGGCAGACGCTCAAGCAATTTGTTCGGAAGCGATTATTTCAACGTGCTTGCTATGAAATATGCTTTGTTTTCCGTACCGCCTAAAGGCGCGGTATCTTCGGTGATTTGAGAGGTGCCGTTAAGCACCCCGATTATCGTAGATATTAAAGACGCAAGCGTAGCAATGACGATAAAAATTATCTTTTTTATTTTTTTGTCCATAACAGCCTCCCGTAATTTATTTTGCGCTTGCGAGATTCTTGTCTGCCCGACGCGGACACTATATAACGGCGATTTTGCCGAATGCAAATAATTATGACACACTTTTTTTTGCGAACGGAAAAATTTTCAGTCCGAAAGAATATAGTATCGTATGGAAAAATATAATATTGTATTTGTCAAAAATCGAAATTGCGAGCGTGAAATTTTAGGGAGAAGAGCGCAGGATTACGTTTATAGAGAATTTGCAGACTTCTCGGCAAGCATAATAAGAGAGGTGGACGCTTCTTTTGTAAAAGAAGAAGTTTTTTTAGACGATTACGTCAACGTTGCGCTTGCGCTCGATATGCCCCTTGTCAAAAAAGAGGACGTAACGGAGCTTGTCAGGCAAATGAAAGCGCGCCGCTTGAGCCGCGTTAAGCTCGGAGGGCGCGATTCCGCGTCCGAAATACGCTTCGGAAAAATGGCAAACGGCAGTGTTTTTTCCTCCTCCGTCGCTTTTTTCGATATAGGGGATGCAAAATCCTACAATGTAGTGTATAATCGTCTTAAAGACGATATTCTTGACGGCTTGCTCAAAAAAGGCGTATACGTGCTAGACAAGTATACGACGTTCGTTGACGACACTGCGAGCGTCGAAAGGGGAGTTGCGATATTGCCCTACTGCCGTATAGAGGGAGCAACCGCGCTCCTTAACGGAGCGAGCGTTGTAGGCTCGTATATCCGCGACAGCGTAATTGACGGAGCAAGCGTAGAATATTCTCATATCGTATGCTCGCACGTACACGCGCGCGCGACCGTCGGTCCGTTCGCAAGGCTTCGCCGTGCGGACGTGGGCGAAGAATGTCGAGTCGGCGATTTTGTCGAAATCAAGGCGTCCGCTCTTTCGCGCGGTGTGAAATGCGCGCATTTAAGCTACGTGGGCGACGCAAGCGTGGGAGAGAAAACAAACGTCGGTTGCGGCACGGTGTTTTGCAACTACGACGGCGTGAACAAGCATAAGTCCACCGTGGGGGCCGGGTGCTTTATAGGCGCAAACACAAATCTTATCGCGCCTATCAACGTTGGCGACGGAGCGTTTATAGCGGCAGGTACGACCGTTACGAAAAACGTTGACGACGGCGAGTTTGCCATAGGCAGAGTAAGGCAGGCGTCAAAGCCGCGCAAAAACAAGGCAAGCGTCAAAGCCGCGCAAAAACAATGTGATTGAGAAAGACAACCGCGATTGAAAATAAAGAAAGGTACACAATCAAAAAACAAGAATAAAAATCAACGCTTAAGGGCGTGGAATACGGGTAGAAAAATGATGCTTATCGTAGGCTTGGGCAATCCCGGCATGAAGTACAAAAACACATATCACAACGTCGGCTTTTGGGTTGTGGATAAGCTTGCAGACAGACTTGGCGGAAAGACGTTTAAGTCGGAGTGCGACGCTCGCACCTGCAAGGTGAAATTCAACGGCGAAGAGCTTATTTTGGCGAAACCGCAAACGTATATGAATTTGTCGGGCGAAGCCGTTAAAAAGCTTGTCAAGGCATACAATATCGACGTCGAAACCGAGCTTGTCGTATGCTATGACGACGTTGATTTGGCGGTGGGAAAATTGCGCATAAGAGAAGAGGGAAGCGCAGGCACTCACAACGGTATGCGCAACATCGTGCAGTGCTTAAACACGCAGGCGTTTAAGCGTGTGCGTATCGGCACAAAAACAGAGCAACTGGCACAAAAGGAAGTTGAGCTAATCGATTTTGTGCTTTCAAAGGTCGATTTTGATACAAAACAAGTTTTGAATCAAACCGTTGACATCGCTTGCGACGCGCTTTGCGATATGGCGTCGGGGCTTGATATTCAACGAATACAAGAGAGAGCAAACAGGAAATAAACGTGATTATTCCAAACGTGTTGAAGCTTGAAAATCTCGGTGAAAAGCTTGCTTTTTTGCAGGGCATCGGGAACAAACGACTCGCCGACGATAAGCTGTCGGCGGTTTCGGTTTTGCGCGTTTGCGAGGGCGCGAAGGCGCATATTATTTCACAGCTTCCCATAAGACGACTTGTCGTTACGTCGGACGCGCTGGCGGCTAAAAGCCTTGCAAGAAAGCTTGAAAGCTGGGGGTGCAGAGTGGATTATTTGCCATACCGCGACGACGTGCTTTTGCCAAGAAAGGGCTTTTCTTCCACAAACGTCAGAGAGAGAATGAACGCCCTTGCAAGCATTGCCACGGACGAGGCTCAAATCGTCGTCACGTCGGCAGACAGCCTGCTTCAAAAATTTCCTGCAAGAAGGCTTGTCGAGAGGTTTACGACAACCGTAAAAAAAGAGGATATTATTTCTCCGCAAGCACTTGCCGACAAGCTTGCATTTGCCGGCTATAAGCGTCAAGCGATGGTGCAGGAGGTTGGCGATTTCTCTTTGAGAGGAGATATTCTCGACGTGTACGCCGTGGATTGCGTTGCGTATAGAATCAACTTTTTCGACGAACTTATAGAAAACATAAAAATCATCGACGTAGACAGTATGCTTGCCGCAAACGAGGTGGAAAGCGTATCCTTTGCGCCGACAAGCGATATTCTGCTCGACGAGGAGGGCTGTGCGCAGGCAAGGGACGAATTGAGCTTGTATGCCGACAACAAGTATGCAAGCGAGGTGCGTTCGCAACTGAGCGTAGGCGCGTGTTCTCCGAGCGCGGTTTGGGGCTTGCCGTTTATGGGCGATTGCGTGCAATCGCTTCTTGAGTTTTTCGACGACGATAAACCCACTCTCGTTGTTTTCGACGAACCGAAGGTTGTGTACGACAAGCTTCAAATTCTGTTGAAAGAATTTGAAGGAAGAATAAAAAATCTTCTCGAAGGCGGAGAGATAACGTCGTTGCACAAAGACGTTTATATTTCGCTATTGGAGCTTAAGCGCGAGCTTATTTTCGTGCGTAAAATGAGCTTTTCCTCGCTGTCCCTGGACAATAGGCTCTTTGAGCCTAAATATTTGCTCGAGCCGAAGACAAAGCCCGTCACCAAATATTATTTGGACCCTCAAACGATAGTTCAAGACCTAAAGACCTTTGTTGCAAACGGCACGAAAACGATTCTTGCCTGCGGCAGCAGAGAGCGCGCGAAGAACGTTGCGGAAAGCTTGCGAGAGTTTGAGATTTTTGCGACGTACAGCGACGACGGCAACGACGACGGCGGAGTGCTGGCGACGCCATTACGCGTGGAAACGGGCGTGATTTATCCTGCGCGAAAGGTGTGCGTGATAGGCGTGAGCGAATGTATCGGCAAGCACAGAGGGGAGGAAATGCGCGTTTCGGGCAAGGAGGTTATGCTTGCGCCCAAGCCCGGCGATTACGTGGTGCATAAGATTCACGGCGTCGGACTTTGCGAGGGAACGACCATTCTTAAAGCCGGTGAATTTGAAAAAGAGTACATCGTGTTGAAATATCGCGACGGCGATACGCTGTACGTTGCGACCGACCAGATGAACAATCTTCAAAAATTCGTCGGCGAGGAAAATCCGAGGCTTAACAAGCTCGGAGGAAAGGAGTTCGAGCGCGAAAAGGAAAAGGTGCGCAAGTCGGTGCGCAAGCTTGCCATAAACCTTGTGGAGCTTTATGCAAAGCGCGAAAAGCAAAAGGGCTTCAAATACGGCGAGGATACCGTGTGGCAAAAGGAATTTGAGGACGCTTTTGAATACGAGGAAACCGCCGATCAGCTTAAGGCCATCTCCGAGATAAAGCAGGATATGGAAAGCGGACGTATTATGGACAGACTGCTAGTCGGAGACGTGGGCTTCGGAAAGACCGAGGTGGCGTTCCGCGCGATGTTCAAGACCGTTCTCGACGGGAAGCAAGCGGCGCTTCTTGCGCCGACAACCATACTTGCTCGACAGCACTTTGAAAATCTCGAGAGCAGACTTAAGCCGTTCGGGATAAAATGCGGCTTGCTTACGAGATTGCAATCCAACAAGGAAAACGAACAGCTGCTTCAGGAGCTTAAGCAGGGCACCGTGCATATGGTGATCGCAACGCACAAGGTGCTTGCCAAAAACGTGGAATTTCACGATTTGGGACTTTTGGTGCTCGACGAGGAACAGCGTTTCGGCGTGGAGCATAAGGAAACCCTTAAAGAAAAATATCCGCTTGTAAACGTGTTGACGCTTTCGGCAACTCCCATTCCTCGCACGTTGAATATGTCGCTTACGGGGGTAAGGGATATTTCGATGCTGGAAACCGCGCCGAGAGGAAGACTGCCAATACAAACGTACGTCGTAAATTACAGCGACGCGCTTTGCATAGACGCTATAACGAGAGAACTTGCAAGAGGAGGACAAACCCTTATTTTGCTTAACAACGTTGAAGCACTCGACGGTTATGCGCAAAGGTTGAGAGAGTTGTGTCCGCAAGCAAGAATAATCACCGCGCACGGACAGATGCTCCCCGGACAGCTCGAAGAGAGAATGCGCGCCTTTTACGACAAGGAATTTGACGTTCTCGTATCGACGACTATTATCGAAAACGGCATAGACCTACCCGACGCAAACACGCTTATCGTCATTGACAGCGGACACTTCGGACTTGCGCAACTATACCAGTTGAGAGGAAGAGTGGGAAGACGAGGAGTGCTTGCGCACGCATATTTTACCGTACCCGAAAACGGCGCGCTTACGGATACCGCGCAAAAACGACTCAATTCGCTTTTGGAAAACACAGAAATCGGGAGCGGCTTTAGGGTTGCGCTTGCGGATATGTCAATCCGCGGAGCAGGTAATATTCTCGGCGCGGAACAGAGCGGTCACATCGAAAAGGTCGGATATGAAATGTATCTCGAGCTTCTTGACGAGGCGGTGCAGGAAATTAAGACGGGCGTAAAGAAAAAAGAAACGCGCGACGTCGAAATGAAGATAGACGCAGGTGCGTTTATAAGCGACGAATATATAAGCGGTCGCGATAAACTGCGTGTGTATAAGCAAATTTCAAGGGTGTCGAGCATTGCCTCGAGAGACGCGTTGATAAAGGAATTGAGCGAGGTTTACGGCGAGGTCGATTTGCCGCTTGAGAATTTAATAAATATCGCGCTCCTTAAAAATCTTGCCTCTAATTACGACGTGTCGAGGGTGATTGTCAACAGAAACGGCGCAGGCGTAAATTTCTACGACGCGGACGTTTTTAAGAACGAGGCTCTTATGAACGCCGTCGCTCAAAACAGCGGAAGCGTGGTGCTGACAACGACGATACCGCCCTCGTTGATATTCGAGGTGAACAAGCTTACCGCCGAGCAAAAGCTTAAAAGGCTTATAGATTTCTTTGTGAACATAGGATAAAATAAAAACGGCGAACATAACAAAAAGCGTGCTTTATGCACGCTTTTTGTATTTATAAAGGTCGTGTTGTGCAAAGACTACAATCTAAAAGCCGTTGTTGCGACGAGGTTGCAAAAGTCGTTGCTTGTTGAAAATCAAGACGTCAGGTTATGCGCAAAATCGTCAGATAAGCACTTGTATAGGTCGCCGACGTCGTTGAGGAGTTGTGGAGCGAAAGCGTTGTTCCGTCCGTGGAATTGACGTACAAAATCGTCTTTGCAAGCGTTGCCGGAGTGGTTGCGTTGGAGTCTGCGCTTACGATTTCGTTTGTCAGCGCGGTATCGTTTGCATAGAGCTGTATAGACAAGATTCCCGTTTCCTCGGCGGAAGAATTGCCGACCGCGCCGTAGCTTACAAGATAGCTCCCCGCAGGAAGAGATACCGAGTTGTCCGAAAGCGTCATTGTCGTTGTCGGCGTTGTTGCGGTTGTGGATAGCGGAATGAGCGCGCCCGCGGTTACCGTTTGATTGGTGCCGTAGGCGTAGAGTCCGTCTCTCAATGCGTCTAAGCCTGCAGGGCCTTGCGGTCCGGTTGCTCCGGTTGCGCCCGTGGCTCCCGTTTCTCCGCGTGCGCCTTGTGCTCCCATAGGTCCGCGCGGTCCGACGGGACCGGGTATGCCGACGCACGCTCTCGTCGGCGCGCAGGGACGAGGCGTGGGCGGTTGGTTGCAGCAGGAATTGAAGAGATTGAAAAACATATTGTTACCTCCGTGATTTTTATGTATAATATAGAGGTAATCGATTTTGTCCGCAGGGCGCGGAGGGTTGACGATATAGACTATGAAAAATAATTTTTTTTCGTGAATGCGTAACCGACGGCGACAAAATGCGTTTATAATTTGTAATCAATCGGCACAAGAGTGCAAAGGAAGTCTATATGAAAGAGAGATTTAAGCAGTATTTGGAAGAGCATTTCAGAAAAATCGCTCCCACGCAAGCGTCTATGGAATATCGCAAGACGTTGCTCCGTCAGCTTCTCGACAGAGAGCAGGAATTGAGAATTAAGGGCGTCAGCGACGACGAGCTTATTTTCAACATGGCAGTGTCCGAGCTTGGCGATTTGGATACGGTGCTTCACGAGTTCGAGAACAGACAGGTGAAAAGCGGCGAGGTCAAGCGCAAGGTGAGCGCATATGCCGTTATCGCGATTTCGATTGTCGCCTTGTTGACGGTGGCGTATCTTATTGTAGGCGGCGTAACGAAAATGTGGTCTCCGACCTGGCTCATTATGGTGGGCGGCGTGTTTGCGGGCGTTACCGTCGTGCTTGCATATCTCGCGGTTAAATTCTTCAAAAAGCATAAGCCGCTTGTGTCGAGAGCTTGTATAGCGGTGTGCGAAGTGCTGCTTACCGTGTTTGTGTTTTTAGTGTTGCAGGTTGCAATGAACATCACGGGTTCTTGGCTTGCGTTCCTTGCAATGGTGGTGCTTGTATTCGGCGTAGATACCGCAATCGCGTTTGCGACAAACAGCAAAACAAAGTGGTTCGAGCTTCCAGTATTCGTCGAGGTGTTCGGCGTGATGCTGTACGTTACGCTTGGCATTTGCTATGAGATGGGCTTGATAATCGCCGACAGCTTCTGGCACCCGACCTGGCTTATGTGTCTTGTGGGCGTTGTGTGCGCGCTTGTTCAAATCATTGTGGCGGTGGCAAAGAAAACCGCGGCGAAAAACAAAAAAGAAAAGCTTGCCTTGTCCGATAAGAACGAGAAAACCGACGAGAAGTATTGGACAGAATGGGACGATTAAACCGTCAAAAATATATGATAAAATGCCGATAGCGCGATTTTGAGGTGATATATGCCTAACACGATAAAAGCGGAAATGTGGGACAGAATGCAATTTCTGTTCCGCAATTATTACGACAGAATGGTACACGCAAAGCTTGTCTACGAGGGAAGCTTCGATATGCCTGTTTTGAAAAACGCCGTGCTGTTTATGATTGAAAAGGCACCCGTATTCCATTCGAGTTTCAACACCACCGTTCTCGAGCCGTATTGGAAAGAGGAGAGCTATACGATTGACGATATAGTGTCGTATAGCAGAGTTGAGGACGCGGACAAGGAGGCGGACGAATGGCTGCTGGGCGTGATTCCGTATACTGAAAACGTACAGATAAAGATAGCCGTGTTCGAGGACGACAAGCATAGCGTGCTTGCAACGAGAAACAATCATATGTGTATGGACGGCGGCGACCTCAAATATTTTCTTGCGACGCTGTGCGCGAATTATCGCTGCCTAAAGGAAGGCAATTATGCGCAACTTCAGATGAAGAGCGGTTCGAGAAGCTACGACCAGGTGTATTCCAAGCTCGAGGGCGAGGATTTGAAAAAGGCGAGAAACCTCTATAAAAACATAAGCAAGTCCGAGGATAAGGTGTATTTCCCCTGGAGCGAAAGCGTTGAGGAGGATTGCAACAGAATCGTGCGCCGCGCAATAGACGAGGGGGATTTTACGCGCCTTAAAGAGGTGTCCAAAAAAATGGGAATCACCGTCAACGACGCGATTATGGCATCGGTGTTCCGCGCGCTGTATTCGGTTTGCGGACTTAAGGACGACGACAGCCTTACGGTGTCTTGCGCGATAGATTTGAGAAAGCATATTCAAGAAGGAGGCTTGAGGGGCGGACTTACCAACCATACCGCTTGGATGGCTGTGCGTACTCTCGAAAAGGGCGCGGATATTCAAGATACCGTCGTAAACGTCATTCGCTCGACAAAGGGCTTTAAGAGAGATAAGTTTATGGGGCTTTACTCTCTGCCTCTTCTTAAGCTGGCATATACAATATTGCCGCAGGATATTGCGGAGTTTGCGATTAAGATAGGCTACGATAATCCATTGCTTGCGGTGAGCAATATGGGGCTTCTCGACGATAAGAAGCTTACCTTTGACGGCTTGAAGCTTGTGGACGGATTTATTTCGGGCGCGGTGAAGTACAAGCCATTCTTCCTTATGTCCGTGACGACGTTGCTCAACAAGGTGACGCTTTCAACCGCCATTCGCGGAAACCAAAAGGACGTTGATATTGCCAACGCCTATTTCGACGAGGTGTTGAAAAACATAAAAGCGTTCAATTCTGTTGAAATCTGAAACTTGAAATCGGTTGAAATCCGAAATATGAATAACGCGGTCGCTCCCTCTGGGAGCGATTTTTTTGCGCTTGCTTGTAAAAAGCCGAAGGGACGTATCGGTATGCGCGTTTTTGGGGACTATGCCTTGACGATATGAACTTGTAAAATTTGGATATTGCACGTTTGTCTTATATGTGATAAAATAATCTATATCTGTTTTAAGGAGTTGCGATATGACTTTGGCTCAATTTTTGTTTGTGGCGGTCGATAAAATGTTCGACAGGGCGCAAAATAACAAGAAAATGCTCCGCTTTAAGGACGTGAATTTTGAAATCCAAACGGATATTCAATACGGAAAAGAGGACGTTTGCAAGCTGGATACATACGTCGTGAAAAAGGACGGCGACGAGAAATATCCCGTGTTTTTCTATATTCACGGCGGCGGATTTGTTGCAGGCGATAAAAAGCACCGCAGAGGGCTTGCAAGATGGGCGGCAAACAAGGGCTTCTTTGTCGTGAACGTCAATTACGGGCTTGGTCCGAAATATCTCTTCCCCGAGGGCTTGAAGCACTTAATCGACGCCGTGAACTGGGTTGGGGAAAATGCGGAAAAATATAACCTCGATATTGACAATATGTGTATCGGCGGAGATTCTGCCGGCGGTTACTATTCCGCAATGACGGCTTGCGTGTGTACGAATAAGACGTTGCAGGAAAGATTCGGCGTAAGCACGGATTTGAAATTCCGTACGGCGTTTTTGGATTGCGGCATATACGACCTCGGCGAGGCGTTGGGACAGAAAATGCCCTTCAACCTTACGGATAAGGTGCTTCACGATTTCAGCGGCGTACACGTCAAGGAGCTTGACGGATACGAGTATAAGAGCGTGCTTGCGCCAATAGAGTTTTTGGACGAGAACTTCCCGATTTCGTTTATCTCCTACGCAGAAAAGGATATGTTCTGTAAGGGGCAGGGACAAAAGTTTATCGCAAAGCTCAACAGCCTCGGAGTACACGTCGAGGAGCATCACTCCACAAAGCTGTTGGACAATCACTGTTATCCGCTTAATTGGAATACCGGCGCGGCGGTTGAAAACATCAAGCGTTCGGACGACTTCCTCGCAAGAGTGGTTGCAAAAGAAATCTGAAATTACGAAACGCTCTCGCAATCGGGGGCGTTTTCAATATCGAGATTTGCAGTCGGCTTGTAGGCGATAGGCATAACACGTAGGATCCGCGCCGAGTGAAAAATGCGTCGGTAGTCGGCAAC
>CAZUZK010000002.1:25899-60686 GCA_964624745.1 uncultured Bacteroides sp.
TAGGCATAACACGTAGGATCCGCGCCGAGTGAAAAATGCGTCGGTAGTCGGCAACAATGCTCGGACAGTCGGTAACTATGCTCGGACAGTCGGTAACTATTCGTTGGCAGACGTCTGAAAATGTGTTTGCAGGTGGGTTGAAAAATGCGTTGGCAGGCGCAACTATTCGTTGGAGGGGTGTTGTAAAAATGCGTTGGCTAGCAGTGTAAAAATACATTGGCAGGCGGCTGTAAATAAGATATAATGTAGGCATGAAGAAAAAAGAGAAATCGACAATCGAAATAATCGACGAAAGTGCGAGCGAATGCGACGGCGCGCAAAAGACAATCGGGTGTGATAAAAATCCGAGCGACAATAACGCGAACGCTATAAACGCGCGTAAAACCGCGCGCGTGAAAATCGACGACGAGAAATTGACCGCAGTGCAAACGGCAGGCGCGATATGGTCGGTGCTTTCAACCGCATATTCCGTTGTTTCGGTGTGTGCGTTTGTTGCAAAGGATTGGGTGGACTCGGTGTATTCGTATGCGCTCATACCCTTGCTTGTCGTATACGTGGCGGCGTTTATCGCGCTTGTTGCGATGATGTTTAAGCAACCAAAAACCGCAAGCTCCGAAATCAAAACCTTCAAAAAACTGGTGGGCGTATTCAAGGCGTTTGCAAACGTGTTTTTCCTTGCGATAACCGCCGTGTCGATGGCAGGACTTGCAAGTGGCGAAACGGGGCTTGGACAGTGGATTGCCTTTGCGGCGACGCTTGTCGTCGCGCTTGTTCAGCTTGCGCTGAAGATAACCAAATTCGTTATGAGATGCGCAAAGAGAAGTATCGGCAAAAAATATAACGTTGACGTCACAAATTATGTTGACGGCAAGAGAAAAAACAAAAACATAGCCGATAAATATAAAGAAAGCAAATATAGAAGCTAATCGCACAATGCGGTGTTTATCGTTGCAAAACGGCTCTATAAACATCGTTTTATGTGTGTAATCAAAAAAACGCGAAGCGTTCGTATGCAATTGAAAAGCACGGATAAAATCATTTAAGCCAGAGGGAATGACGGCGGAAGGACGTAGGATAAATCGCATAAAATCGAACGGCGACCGCGAATAATTGCGCAGGGCTTATGCGCTTAAAGCGGTTGTAGGTGAGCGATGAGCTGCGCAAGAGGTAAAATTTGTGTCGTTATTGCGCTTGCATTTGTCGCAGGTATGTGTTAATTTATTATAAATAAACGACGTATGGCATAGCCATACGAATAGAGGCAGGACTTGAAAGCCACAGACAAGAATTTGAAAAAATTGCCGTTGGGCGCGGTGAGACCGCAAGGGTGGTTGCTCGATGAGATGCAACACGTTTGCACGTTGCAAAAACGTATCGGCGCGCTTTCGGGACTTGTCAAAAACGGCGAGTGGTTCGGCGCGGAAAGCTTGCCGCGCTACGTAAGAGGGCTTATTCTTCTTGCCTATACTCTCGACGATAAAAACCTTAAGGAAAAGGTGTCGAGCTATATTATGCCTATCTTCAACAGCGCGAACGGCGGCGGCGATTTCGGGCCGCAGGGCGTAAAGTCCTTGACTCCGAAAATCGAAGCGATAAAGACGCTGTTGACATTTTACGAGGCGACGGGAAACGAGAGAGTTTTGCCGTTTTTGAAAAAGTTTTTCAAGAATCAGTTTAACACCTTTTCGGTTACGCCGTGCTGGTATGATTCTCGCGCAAGGCTGCTCGAGGAAATCGAGGCGCTGGAGGCGGTGTACAGAGAGACGGATTTGGAGTGGCTTCAGGATTTGGGAGAGAAGCTGCGCGACTGCTCGAACGACTGGTTTAAGCTCGCTTCGCGCTTTGCGTACAAAAAGCCGTATCAGAAGTATATATCCAAACGCGCACTTAAACACGTGCAAAAGGTGGTTTTAAGTTGCGAATCGGAGCAAGACGGACGTAAAAAGCAAAAACCGTTTACACCCGAATACGCCGAGAAGCAATGGAAAAAATCGAACCACAGAGTAGCGGTGGAAACAAGCGGCGTAAACCTTGCAAAGGCTGTGAAATACCCTGCGATATACGGTAGATTTATAGGCGACGACGAACTGAAAAATTTGTCTGTGAAGCTTGCCAGGGCACTTGAAAAATATCACGGAACACCCCTTGGAATGTTTGCGTGCGACACGCATATCGCCGGCGCAAAGGGGATAAGAGGCGTTGACGTTCAAGCGGGCGTCGAAATGATAGAATCGCTTGTTGAGACGATAAAGGAAACCGCCGATTATTCGCTTGCCGACACCCTGGAAAAAATCGTGTTCAATCTTATACCGGGGGCGTGCTTCGAGGATTGCTCCGCAGTGCAGGATACCGTGCTTGTAAATCAGGTGGAGGCTTCTTGCTGGAGAGAGCTGCCGTATTCCGATTGCGACAACGCGTTTTACACAAAAAAAGCGTCCAAGGGCGCGATTGCGGTGCTGTCGGCATATCCGCTGTTTTTGCAGGCTGCGTGTATGCAGAAGGATTGCGAACTGAATTTCCTGACATATGCGCCGTGTACGATGGATATTAGCGCGGGCGGAAGTCTTCTTACGATTTCGGAAAAGACGTCCTATCCGTTTAGAAACACAGTCGTTTTCAAGGTGGAGCGCGCAACGGCGGAGGTCGAGGTTAAGATTAACTTCAGAGTGCCGAGAAATACGAGTATGCAGCTTATATCCGGCGGTCAGGTGGTCGCGAGCGGCACAAAGGAAATTTCCGTCAAGTGCGTTCTTAAAACGGGAAGCACGTTTATGCTGAAAATGGATATTCCGCTTACGGTCGAGGAAAACGCGGACGGCTCGCAGAGTTTGTATAAAGGCAATTTGCTGATGTCGCTGAAGCTTCCCTACGAGGTGACGCAGGACGTTGCGGACAGACGTACGCTTTGCGTAAAAAGCACTAAAAAGTGGAATATCGCGCCCGTATTGTCGAAAAAGGCGAGCGGAGGCATAAGAAAGCCGTACGAGGAGGAAAGGACGGTTGTGTCGGATATTACCAAAACGCCGTTCTCGTACGTTCAACCGCCGTTTGAGTTGAAAATCCGCTCTAAAAACGTGACGAATTGGGATTATGACGTGAACGGATTTACGCAAATTCCGAAAAAATGCACGTATTCGGAAGAAAGCCTTGAAAGAACGTACGTGCCCTTCGGCTGTACGCTGGTGAGAATGGCAAAATTTCCGAAATGCTTGAAATAAGAAGGTGAGATTATGAAAGCTCTCGAAAAAAAATATTCAAAGACCGAAAGAATCGTCGCAAAGGGCAAGTTTTCCGCCTGGATGTTTTTGGGTACCGCCGTGCTTGCGATATTGCTTGGCACGATAGTGTCCGTGCTGTGGGTGTTTAACGACCAAATCGAAGGCTTGTTTACAAAATCCGAGGAGCCTGCTCAATATCTTACGGACGAGGTTTTGCGTTGGGTGCTGCTGGGGTGCGCGATAGTCGTGATTGTGTTCTTCGTGCTTCAGGCGATAGAATACAATTCGAGAGAATTTGTGCTGACGCCCGATAAGGCGGTGCTTCGCGAGGGCGTTCTCGGAGTTAAGACGGTGGTCATTCACTTGAACGAGATAAAGGTGGTTGAAACAAGACAATCCGCAATACAGCGAATGATAGACGTCGGCGATTTGATTATCGTGTCCGACGCGCAACAGCCGTATACGATAAAGAACGTTGTATCCGCCGACAGGCTGACTCGTCGCATAATGCGCCAGGTTGCAGAGGTGAGAAAGGAATCGAAATACGGCGGAATGAGGATTCAGCTTACAGGTTCTCCGCGCTGACAAAGAAAAAATAAAAAAGCGCACGCTCGACGTGCGTTTTTTTGTGCCGTTTTACGGTTAAAAGCCGAAATTGCCCGGAGTGATGAATAGCCCTGTTATCAAGCTCAATACGCAAGCGAGAAGAACGACGTGTACTACGTACACGATAAGCGCGTGCCTTCCGACAAAGCAGACGGGTTTGTTCCATTTTCCGTCCAGTCGAGGAAGGAGGGATTTGCGAGAATCGTATACCAGCTTTCCGATGATTACGCCTGCGAAATAGAACGCCGTGTACGGTATCAGCGTAAACAAGTCGCCGGGCGAAAACTCCGCATGAGAATAGAATAGCGACGGATTTCCGTAAAAATCTTCGGGCGGAAATACGATTGCAAAGATTTTGGGAGTGTCCGCAGGCGGTGTGTATAAGAAATACAGGCAAAGCGTAACCACGATAAGCGCGGCTGAAACGCCGCATATTGCCCATCTGTTTTTGCGGCAGATAAGCTCTATGAGCGCGTATAGAAGCATCGATACGGCAAGAAAATCCAAAACGCCGAAAATGACGAGAACTCCGGATATTCCGATGACCTCTTGCGCGATATACGAGCCGAAAGAATAAACTATCGCAATTCCGAGCAATATAGCGCCACGCTTGAAATTGGAGCGCGAAAGAGTGCAGGAAATGCCCGAAATCGAGAAAAATACGAATATGACGATTGCGTGTATGACCGAGCGCACGTCGCTGTTCCACCAGTTGTAGCAGAATATCGAAAAGGCGTCGCCTACGCCCTTGCGCGCAAAGCCGTAGCCGTACCATTGCGGAGCGAAAACGTCTGCGATAAGGATTGTCAAATGGTCCAAAATCATCAAAACGACGCAAATTCCGCGCAAAAAATCTATCTCCCAAATGCGTTTTTTTGGTTGGGGGACGGGAGGTGCGGAATCGGCGATTTGCTCCGAGGTTTCGCCGCTTTCGGACGATGAAGCTTCGACGATTTCAGTCGCCGTTTCGCTTGCGCCTTTTGTTTCGATTTTGAGCCTTTCACGTCGCATAGATAAAAATATATCACTAATCCGTTATACTGTCAAACGAAGAGGGTGCGCCGTCGCGTTTAGTAAAAATTTAAGCGCATAGAATGTCGAAAATTAGGAAATCGCGTCGAAATTTATTCAAAAATCGAATGCGGTTGAAATTATCGTCTATAAATTTTTTTCGCGAAATCTAACTCAGTGAACGGCATTGTCGAAAAACACCGCTTTTTGTCAAAAATATGGCGTTAGATACTCTAAAATGTGAAAAATAACGCGGATTATATCGAAATATGTAAAAAATGGTAATTTCAAAAAATTTTTGCGTTTTTATCGAACAATGGTTTGATTTCTTCTTTTTAGCCCCAAGCGGTTGTGGTGTCGAAAACGCGCAAGCACAACGGGTTGTGGTTGCGATAATTTGGTATTAAGTATTGACATTTGATTACAAAACAAGTATAATTGTCACGTATAATAGTCTACGCACATACGCTACGCGTGTGTGTATCGGAGGAAGATTATGAAATTGAAGAAGTTGACAATCGTATTGCTCCTCGTGCTGATAAGCGTTATGGCTTTCGGCCTTTTTGCGTGCAATACGACAAACAACGGCACGGTTGACACTCCTGTCATTCCGACGAACCCGGTTACTCCGGATTCAACCGAGAAATATGAGATTCTCGGCTCGAGAGAGGCATGGTCAATCATCAAGAGCGCGGCGTTGGCGGCAGGCGCAGAGGATAAGAACGACAATCGCTACATAAACGTAGACACAACGTTCATTCTCGGCTTTGCCAAGGACGCTTACGATTCGCTTATCACGATGCGTTTTGCAGGTAAGATCGATACGCAAGCCACTGCGGATAAGGACACCAGCGAAATACTCGTCGAATTCAGAAAGTTCAATCTGTCCGAGCTTGGCGGAAAGACCGCGGAGCAGGATAGAGAAGAAATCTGTTCGATGGCGTCGAGCGGACAAGGCAAGCTCCTTTTGGGCGCGTATTATTACGACGGCAGACTCGTTGCCGATATGCGCGGTATAAAGAAGGGCGACGGCGTTCACGTGGTTTGGACGGACAATATCAATATGGGAAGCTTCGTTACAAGATTCTCAGAATGCCTCGACAGCATGAATTTGTCCTCTCTCGTGTTCGACAAGCTCATGGGCTATGACATCGGCGGTCTCGTGAAGAGCTTGCTCAATATGGATATTGCAAGCATCACGGTTGAACAGCTTATCGTCAATATCTTGTTCGGTGCGTCCAGAAGTAAGCTTTACGACTGCGGCAACGGCATTGAAAAGTTGCAAATTCCGTGCGACCTCGGTCTTGTCGTAAGCATCGTTCCTCTTCTTCAAGGTCTTATCCCCGAAAATATAACCGACCTCGTTAAAGACGTTCTCGGTCTCGATTTGGGCAAGCTCGGCTCTCTTGCCGGTATGTCCTTAAACCTCAATGCGGAATTCTCCAAGACCGGCGATCAGCGCGTGCTTCAAGCGCTCACGTTCGATATGGGCGTCAACCTCAATTCGGACGGCGTAGAGGGACTTGAAGAGAAATACGGCAAGTTTAATTCCGAATTCGGTATTGCGCTCGGTTATGCAAAAGCAGACTTCGCAGGCTCCCCCGATCTCGACGTCGAAGCTTTGCTCAAGAGCCGCAACGAAAAGAACGAGCCGATTGAAGACGGTTATACCGGTAAAACCCTGTTCGACGTCGTTAAGACAAGCGAACAATACTCCTTCCTCACGTTAGACGGAGCGGTTACGCTCAAGCTTAAATTCGCAGAAAAGAAAGTGACTAT
This sequence comes from uncultured Bacteroides sp., assembly GCA_964624745.1. Classification (GTDB taxonomy): domain Bacteria; phylum Bacillota; class Clostridia; order Christensenellales; family CAG-917; genus CAG-475. Next base: position 32,514 of record CAZUZK010000002.1, read on the forward strand.
CGACAGCGCGATAGGCGCGTTCGGCACTCTCATTTCCAATATCCTTACCGAAAATCTCGACGAAAGCTTGCTCACGGCTCTCGAACCTATTTTCGCAAAGGAAATCAGTTTTGCAAAGGATACGATAGAGCTTGTTATTAAGCTGCAAGGCGTGATCAACACCAAGGACGCCACAAAGACGAGACTTGCTCTCGAAATAAACGGCTCCGACAACGCAAAACGTATTACGGCATACTATGACGGCGCGAAAGAGGGCGTTTACCTCAGCGCAAGCGGTATTCTCGGCGACGAGGGTACGAAGTTCAGAATCGACGACATCAACGTCAACGCATTGATCGAAGAGCTTATCGACAGCGTTTTCGACAGCTTGAGCGGCGCGATTAACTCCGACGCAACCGCACAAGCTCAATACGACGATTTGATTGCAAACGGCGACATCGTTTATCAACACGGCGCATATACCTCCGACGAAGACGGCGACGTGGACGTACTCGCTCTTGTAAGCACGATTCTCGACCATATCGATATAAAGATGAACGGCGATATTTTCAATATCGAGAAGATAAGCGTGAATATTACGCAGGAATTGCTCGATACTATTCTTTCGCTCGTTCTCACGGGTGACAACGAGGGTGTGAATATCCCCATCGTCAACCCGATTTTGCAATACGTAAATCACGGCGCACAGCAGACTAAAGATTTGACGATCGGCGTAGGTCTCGGTCTCGACGCCGCTTCTCCGCTTCTCGAGGCAAGCGTTAATATCGGCTTGACATTCGGTTCGATACTCAACGAAGCGGAATTTAACGGCTGCTTCGATAAGCTCACCGCAGAACTCGAAGCAAACGACAAGGCATATTTGCCCATTCTCAAGAACGGCGAAATCAACGCCGATTTGTTGCACGTAAGCCTTAAGACCGGTCTCGACCTCGATTTGAATATGCTCGAGGGCAGAATCGCGGACGTGGAAATCGGCTCTATCGACGGAATACTTCTCAATATCCTTCTCGAGCTTGGCAACATCAAGGGCGGTCTCGACCTCGATATAGAGGCGGATCTCAACCTTGCGGACGGCTTCGAGCTTGAAGGACTGCTCAAATCCACCGCAAAAATTACGCTCAACAAGAAGAGCAACGGCGAAAACGTTTTGTCGGTATACTTGCAGGACGGCTGGCTCTATCTCGACGCGGAATTGCTTTGCATAAATCTCGACCACGTTAAGATTAACGTGCAAGAGCTTGTGGATATGCTGTCTTCCGATAGCGGCGACGAGGATCAGGACTCCGCGCAAACTCCGTCCGACGAAGAGGGCGAGGAAGAGGAATCCTCTCTCGACATCAGCGCAATCATTCCGTACGTCGCGGGATTCGTGGACGGAATCAATCTCGGCAACGGCACGTTTGAAATCGCGCTCGCTTCCGGTCTCTTCGATAAGCTGCTCAACCTTATCGGCATCAACCAAGAAGCAACGCACTGGTACGACGAGGCAAGCAGTAGCTTTGTCGCAATATCCGAACAAAAACCCGCTTCCGACTACGAAGGAAAACTCTACTACTTCAACGAGTTCTCCAACGAGTACAAGGAAGTTAACGACGCAATCAAGATTGACTTCGCAAGCACCGACTTCGAGGGCGGTATCCGTCTGTCTCTCGACGGTCTCGATCTTACGCAATTCAAGCTCGGCGTGTTTATGTCCGTCGGCAACAACGTAAGCTTCGACGTGTCCTTTGGCGGAATCTCCGCAGGTCTCTCCGCGGAATGCGAGAAATTTGTCGAAAATCCCGACGATTACGACGAATTGCTCGAATCTCCGTACGTGGGTATCGATTTGACGCTCGGTCTCCAATTCGACGCCGACCAAGGTCAGACAGTGCTTGAATTCGGCAAGGGAACGCACTGGTACGACGAGGCAAACAATACGTACGTGGCGATTGAACAAACTCCAGTTCCGTCCTCTTATACCGGCAAACTGTATTGCTATAACGAGGATAAGGGCGTGTACGTTGAAGAAAACATTTCCAAAACGACGTTTGCGTTCGACAAGAAGATGGATCTCAATTACGAGATTCGCGTTGCAGGACAGCTCGATTTGACTCCGATTATCGACTACTTGTTCGGCGATACGGAAATCGACACTAAAGACAATCTCAGCGAATTGCTCATCGAATTGACAAGCAAGAAATTCGGCGGCGAAACCACCGTTTTGCTCGGCTTGTACTATTCGGGCGGCACGCTTTATATCGACGGTAGCAACTTCGGTCTGGATAAGATCAGAACAGACATCGATTTGTTCGGACTTATCTTCGATATGCTCGGTCAAGACAACATCGTCGCAACCGAAACCGTTACGGAAGATACCGAAACTCCGGACGAGGGCGTGGCAGACGACTCCTCCGACAACGAAGCCGCCGTCAAGCAGGCACTTGCAATCTCGATTCTCGCAACCCTTACCTCGGATAGCGTAAAGGTTGAAATCGCAGAGGGTATCGTCGAGGCTTTGTACAGCTTAATCGGCGCGGATATTACCGACGTTACCGCTTGGGCGGAAATCGCTTGGGATAATCTCTCCGCACACGACGGCAAGCCCATAAGAATCCACGGTAGCGTAAACAACACCGAGGGGCTTGAAATCGGCGGCGCGGAAATCTATGCGAAAGACATAGCGCTCGGCATCAGCGGAAAGGTTGAAGGCTTGCACGTAAAGCGCAACGGCACCGATATCGGTACTCTTACCGCTTATTTGCAGGATACCACGGGCGAAAAATACGAAGAACTTACTCTCTTTAACGACTACGGAGATATAAATATTCCTAATATCTACGCAGAAATCAAGGGTACGTTTACAGTCGGCGCGGACGCAGGCAACAATAACTGGTCCGTGGGCGAATGGATTGCAAATCTTGTCGGCGGAAGCGATGAAATCGACTCCTTCATAAGACAACTGCTGTTGCAATACAACGTTCCCGTGGCAGTCGGACAGGATATAGGCTTCCGCATTGCTCTCAATGCTCGCCTCAATCCCGACGTCGCAATCGACTTCAAGCAAAACGTAGTGTTTAAGCAATATTCCTCCGACGAACTTTCGACGCTTGCAAATTACGTCGAGGTGTACAAGACGGTCGGAACGAAATATGCTCTTCTAACTGAAGAGGAACGCGACAACTTCATCGGTAGCGTATATCTCAAGCAATACGTTGCCGGCGGAATTTCGCTCACAAAGGTCACTGCGAGTAATTATCGCGGAGAAGGCTACGTCGTCGTTGACGGTAACTACGTCAAGGTCAACGTAACGGACGATAACGCAGGCGCGTTCGAGGGCGTGGAGCTTTATACCGCGGCGTCCTTGCTCGACATCGGATATATTCTCGCGCACAGCGATCTCGCTATCGAAATCTACAACGCTCATATCAATACCGTTGACGGAATGAGCGCGCAAGAAAAGATTGACAGCGTTATTTTGGCGGTACGTCTCGCGGCAAGCGGCGTGAACGCTCAAAACAAGGCGGTTAGCACGCTTTACGTCGATTTGAAGAACGACTTCCATATCGCGTTGGCGAACCTGTCCATTGCAGATTTGCTCGGCGGTCTCGGCGGCTCGGACGAATCCACCGAAACGGCGACTCTCGCAGAAGAGGGTGAAGAAGCAGAAGAGGGCGACAACGATATTCTCGGCACGATTACCTCTGTAATCGGCGGAATCGTGAGCTACGTGGGTATCGACGACGAAGGCATCAAGGCGAACTTTGCGGAAGGCTTGGTGGCAACTCTTGTCAACCTGCTTGCAGGCACGAATATTTCTGCGGACGAGTTCTTGCAACTCAACTCGAAGGAAAGCTATCTTGCCTTCAGATGGAAATACAATCTCGCATTGCAAATCAAGGCAAATCCGCTTCTTGCAAGATTTGAATTGAGCGAAATCAACCTCGCTCTCGGCAAGGACGGCGGCGTATTGCCCGACGATTTCGATAAGACGATTTATACCACGGCAGACAATCTCGATATGATTTCTCTCAATCTCGACCTCGATCTTGACCTCGAAATCAAGGGACAGGAAGAAGAAATCGAAATAGGCAAATACATAGATTTGTTCGTAAAGGATATTCAGCTTGCTCTCGGCATCGATATGAGCGAGGATATTTCCTATAAGCTCGGACTCAACCTTGCGGCAAATCTTGCGCTTAACAACTTTAATAACACTAATATAGTTCTTGAATTAAAGAATAAAATAACCGATAAGAATATCCTTGCCGTATACATCAAGGGCGGAGACGTCTACGTAGACCTCGGCTCGTTGGGAAGCAAGCCCTTCGTAATCGAAGACACCAATATCAGCGAGGTGGTTTGCAGTACGATAGCGGATTTGCTCGGCAACCTTACCGGTTCTCTCGATTCCGACGAAGCGAGCGTAGCGTCCGATGAAGACGTCGCAACGCTTGCGGCGGAACAAATGCAGCTCATTCTCGACCTCTCCGACGGTAAACTCGGAGTTCTCGTGATGCAAAACGTTATTGTCGGAGTTATCGCATTGATGACCTCAAGCGACTCCGGCTCTCTCGACGTTGCGGAAATAGTCGAAAAGCTCGACCTCGATATAGCGGTTGACGTAGATTTGCAAATCAAGCCGACTTTGGCAATAGGCGTAAATCTCGACAGCAATCTCCTTGCGGTAAGCGTAGGCGTAAGCAATCTTGACGTCGCAACGGGCGAAAACAGCCCTGCAAGCCAAGCAATCAAGGCAAAGATAGACGCAATCGACCCCAACGATTACGACGTAATCGAGGACGCTCATATCGTATCCTTGGATATGACGATGATTGTCGACTACTACGGCAGCGCGACGTACACCTACATCGCAAGCGAAAAGGATATTGCTTCCTTTGCGCCGAGCGACAGATATACGCTCAATGCAAGCGACAACAGATTTGTTCAGGACGCAAACGGACATTACGTGCGTAGCGGCTTCAAGTTTGACGAATTGCTTAACGTCATCTTGAATATGGACAGCCTGCAAAAGGTTCTTGCCACTGACTTCTCGCAAATCCACGTTTGGACGGAGGACGGCGAATTTAAGAGCGAAACGACGGAAAGTGCGTTTACTCTCGGCGATTTGCTCGAACGCGTCGGCTTGAGCCTTGTCCTTTCGGATATGATTGACGACGGCTTTAAGTTCGACCTTAAGGTTAAGCTCAATCTCGAAGCTCTCGGTATGTCCGATTTGTCCAACATCGACTTGTCCAACTTCAGCATTGACATCGAGAAATTGCTCACCAAGGCACTCGAGCTTCAAATCGGTATCGATTTCACCTACGAGGACGGCGCCGCAAGCAAGTCTAAGATAAACGTATTCCTTAAAGAAGGCAGCGTGTATCTCGACCTTGACGGAATCGGCGGTCCGCGCGTCCAAATCAGCATTCTCAAGCTGCTTGAAACGCTCGGTATCGACTTGTCCTCGTCCGACGAAGCACAAGCCGCGGACGACGTTGTTGAAGGCGAAGGCGGTGAAGAGGCAGAAGAGGCTCAATCTCTCGACATAATCGAAATAGTCAACATGGTTATAAAGAGAATCGTCCTCGCGGCAAAGCCCTGGGGCGCGATTACCGGCGAAAACAGAATCGACAGCCTCGGTATTTTCGTCAACGGCGACTTTATCAACCAAGTGCTTTCCTTGCTGTTGAACTCTACGATAAACTCCAGCAACACGATTCTCAACGAAGAACAAAGCGGTATCTTCCTCTATCCCTCCGGCGATATGTTTGCAGACGTCGGCTATGACGAAATGCTCGCATTGCGCCTTGCGATTGCTCTTGAAAACAAGAAGGATCCGATCAAGAAGGACGACGAGGGTAACAACAAGCTTTATACGTGGGATCTCAACGTCGGCTTAGACCTTAACGTTGACATCGAAAGCGTCGATACGTACACCACGCTGTTCGACGCAAAAGAGGACGGTCAAGACTATCTCTCTCTCGACGAATATATCGCCAACATCGTAGGTCTTATCAACGGCTTCTACGGCGAAAGCTATCAGAAGGCGAAAGACACCGCGGACGGAACGATTTATTACGTGTTCAACGAATCCGCAAACGGCAACTACATACTCAAGAGCGGTATGTATCGCCTTATCAACGAGGGTGAAAAAATCGCAGAAGGCACGACACGTTACGAACGTTCGTACGCAACCGTTGTGAACGGAGCGGGATACGTTCTCACCTACACGCAGGATAACGTAAACGGCACCTACAGCTACGACGCGGAAAACGACGTATACGTACGTGCGAGTGCGGGCGCGGATACCAAATATACGCGTACGGACACCAAGATAGATAAGGCTCTCTCCGAAATCGCATTCTATAATAAGTGCGGAGCGCCGCAATATCAGGATCAAAACATTTCGTTGTCCGTAAGCGGTTTGATTTACTTCAACTCCGACAGCGCGGAAGCAACCAACGCCGGCGGTCTTATCAGCAATCTCTTCGGAGATATGATAATCAATCTCCAAACGCTCTCCGCTTTCCATGCAGGTATCGGCTTGAGAGTATCGGCGAACATCGACCTTGCGGCACTCGACCTTAACGGATTGATGTCCGGCGGGTCAATCGGCGACTTCATTGACAACAGCGACCTCGATAAGGTTGAACTTGCAATCGAATTTGTCGAAGTGGACGAAAACGGCTACTTTGCAAAATACTCGAACGGCACTGCCAAGGTTTTGGGCGGCTTGTATCTCAACGGCGGAACGATGTATATCGATTTGTCCGAAATCGCAAGCGTTGCGCAAAACTATTCAAAGATTGACAACTTCGTTGAATTTGCAAAGAAGGTCGCAGATAAGATTTCGAGCATTAGCGGAGGAAACGAGGAAAGCGCAGGCGCAAGCGTGGCTTCCGACGAATCCGCTGCCGCATACGACGCGGACGCAAGAGACGCGCTTATCATGCTCGCATACAGCGACGCACAATTCCAGATTCAAATCACGCGTGCTTTAATAGCGTTCGTGTTCTATCAATTCATGCCTGAAATCGGCGAAAACTTTGAAGACGTGTTCGACGTATTCAACGTTTCTCTCGGCGTTGACCTCGGCGAGGTAGAGTATAGAAGAGTTGAGGATTTGAATAATCGCGATTCCGAATATTACAACCCCGAAGAATACAATAAGTTTGTCGATATCAACGACGCATACGGTTATAAGCAAGACAGATATAAATTCGTAGCGGATTCCGACGCATACGTCACGTTGACGCTTTCCGATTATCTCGTAAGCGACGGCGAGTACTATCTTGCAAGCGATACGGAGGTCTATACGCGCGGCGATAACGACGTCTATACGAGAGCGGAATACGACGCGAACTCTTCAAAGACCTATTACGTGAGAAAGGGCGCGGAATATCACGCCGTAACCTCCACTATCAAGGGCAAATATATCCATGCAAACACCGACTATTACGGCAGAATCTACACCGGCGTAGAGCAATATCTCAATCTGCGCAGCTATAAGATGTACGTCGAAAAGGACGGCGTTATGGAAACGACGGATACTTATATCGCCGGCAAGACGTACGTCAAGTACAACGGCAGAGACGAGCTGATTACAGGTCTTTACGACCACGAGTTCGGCTACGTCAAGGATCCGGACGGCCCGTTCTATCGCACCGTTGACCTCTATTCGAGCGTAAGCGAATACTACCTCGGCTTGAACGTCGCAATCGGTTGCGTGAATATGGGACTTAAGCTCGGCGGTCTCGACATCGATTTCGGCGCAGGCAACGAGCTGCTCCCCGACTACATCAAAGACGAAAAGGAACACTCCTATTCCGAAAACGTCGACGGCGTTGTCGTAGAACACGTTTACGACAGCAATATGAGCGACGACGAGAAGGCTAAATTCGAGGAAATCAAGTGCAATCCGTTCTACGATACGATTATCACGCTTGCGTTCTCCGTCGAATTGGAGCTTGGTATCACCGAAGGTACGCTCGATTTGGGCATGATTTTAAGCTCGATTATCGGTGACCTCACGGGTATGGTCGTCGAAATGCCGTCCACCACGAAGGGCTATTCCTCGGCGCACTTGAGACTTGACGTTTCGCTTATGATGGATATGCAGGATTTGTCCAAATCCGAGCTTAAGGTCGAGCTTATCAACATCACCGAAACAGGCTACGAAAGCTTGTGGCTCGGCGTGTACTACGTCAACAACACGATTTACATCGATATGGAAGAGACCTTCAATATGCAAAAGGTTGCTATCGGCGGTCTCGACATAACAGAATTGCTTAAGGATTACATCATCGACTTCGACACCGACGATTATTTCGCCGAGCCGTCCTCTCAAGCGGCGTCCACGGGCGAAGCCGCAGTGGCGGACGACAGCGTAACGAGCGGTGACGTAGACTTGAGCGTTAAAGAGCTTGCGTTGTCCTTGCTTATCAACAAGGATAGACTTACGCTTGCTCTCGGCGACCTGCTGTTCGATACGATTCTCGAATATATCCCGGCTGATTTGCTCGGCTTCGATATTAAGGATTTGTTCTATAGAGAAATCATCGGAAGCTTGAAGCTCGATCTCGACACTTCGGACACCATCAACCTCGAGGCAGGCGTATCTCTCGGTCTCGAAGGCGACAGATACGAGTCCTTCACAACCGTGACGGCAAGCCGCAATACGTCAGAAGAAAAGCTTGCGTTCGGCGCAATCGACAACGGTTCCGAGAAATACTACGTATTTAAGGAAGCAGGCGCAACGGATACGACGGGCGTTGCTTCCACTCAAACGGCATACTTCGTGTCCGGCAACAACGGTCAATACTTCCGCGCGATTACTCCAGAGGATAAGAGCGGCGTCGGCACGTTGTACGTAAGATACAGAGTGGTGAAAGACTCCTCCGGCGAATACGTGCTTAAAGAATGCGTTGACAACGGCTCCGCAGACGGTAGCGAAAGATACAGCAAGACTGCCGATAAACAAACGGACAGAATCTTCAAGCTCAACACCGGCGATACGCTTTACAAGTTCACAAACGGCGCAGAAGCCAACCTGTCTTACGTTGCGGACGGCGCGAAATACGACACGACGCTCGAATTGTCTCTCGCAATCAGAAACCTCAACATCGCATTTACCAACTCTCGTACATACGTGTTGAGCGGCGACGAGCTTGCCGAATACACAAACTTCGACGACGTGGATAGATTCACGTTCAGCGAGACAATCGACATCACGTCCAGCTTCAAGACGGGCAAGAACAACGATATAGACTTGAGCGCGGTGCTTCAAGCACTCTTCCCGAGCCTTACGGACGATCAACTTCTCGTCATTCAGTCGCAAGCAGACGACGGCGGAGACGTCAACCGTTCTATCCAACTCGTCGTGGCGGCGGATATCCAAATCGCGGCATTGCTCAACTATGCAAGAACAACCCTTATCAAATACATGGACGACGGCGACCAATTCGACGGCGATATGGATTTGTTTACGGTTATCGACTTGCTTAAGAAGCTTATCGCAGACATCAATAACATCGACCTCGGTTCGCTTATAGCCGATATGGCAAGCTTCGTCAACCTCGAGCTGGTCATTCAGACTAAGGGCGGAAACGACACCGAATATCACGATATTGCAGGCGTCTACATGGCAGGCGGTACGTTCGAGCTGCTCACGGACGAGGAAAGAAACAGCGTTTACAGCGAGAACTACGTAGATCCGAGCGAGCGTTTCGACCACTACTTCGAGACGGTCAACGGAAGCTATTATCTCGACGAAACCACCAACGAGTACAAACTCATTCCGTCCAAGGAATTCTCCGGAACGAGATATTCGTACGATTCGAGCTACTGCTACTCCAACGAGAAGGGTAATTATAAGCGTTCAAACGGCGGTTTGTTCATCGATTTGAGCTACTTCAATATCCCGAGCCTCCGCATTGACGCAAACGAAATCCGCAAGCTCGCGTCCAGCCTGTTCTCTTCGGATACCACTGAAGAAGCGGTTGCAAGCGTTGCAGACGACGAAGAAGAGAATGAGCCGATTTCCTTCCCGCTCATCAAGGACGAAAGCCTCCTTGGCTACATCAAGTCCTTCGTATACGGCGTGCAAGTAACGTCGAGATACATCAAGGCGCTTGTAAATCCCGATTATATCAACCAAATCCTTAAGCTCGTCATGGGCGAAAGCGCAATCCAATTTGAAGGCGATTTCGTCAATATGCCCAACGTGACGATATTTACGGATAACACGAGATACTCTTATCAGACAATCGACGACGCCGTGACGGAATTTACGCAAGCGGTCGCCGCAGGCGGATATGCAACCGACAGCGTTGAATACGTCAAGCTACGCAAGGAGCTTTACGAATCGCTCACACGCTCCAAGTATTTGTTCAGCATAACCGAATATACGGGAACGGGCGCATCGAATAAGGGTATTTACTACAAGGATTCCGACGGTGCATACGTGCAGAAGTCCGATTTGTCGGTGACCGACCGCAATGCGTACGACGAAAAGGTCGTAAGCGGCGACGCGTCTTACTACGACATCTCAAGAGTTGACGTCTATATCAGACAGCTCGACACCGTGACGCACGAGGTTTCCGACACGTACGTGCTTTATGCAGACGCGACGCAAACTCAAATCAACAACAGCGAAAAGAACGCAACGTTCAAGGCATACGGCATCAACAACGTTCCGCAGCTTTACACGCTTGTAAACGCAACGACGGGAACGTATGCGAAGGTGGATTCCGGTCTCTACGTGGTCGATCCGCTTCCTGCACGCAACGCGTTTATCTCGCTCAACATCTATTTGTGGAACTATGAGCTTTCGCTCAATATCAACGCTCCGCAATTCGGCGTGACGAAGTTCAATTACGTGACGGGCGAAACGGCGAAGAACGAGCTTGGCTTCACAAACATCGCAGAAGGCGCGCGTTACGTAAATACCGACGAGGTTATTTACACCAGCGTCGATAAGGAAAGCGACGGTATCGATAACTGGATTCTCGACTACGAGGACGGCTCGAGCTTCAGTCCGCTCAAGTACAAGGATAATCCGCGTTACTACGAATACAAGGACGAATATTATCCCATCGACATCGATACGCTTTACGTCACGAACGCGGCAGGTAAGTTTGTCAAGGCGGCGACGGATTGGAGTTCCTTCCCCGATTACATCGGCGAAATGAACAACGGCAAGACGTTCTACGTCCGCACGCAATCCGCATACGTTGCAATTCAAAGAACCTTCATCTACAAGAAAGAGGTTTACAACACCGAAAAGAAGGTGCTTATAACCGACGAATGGCTCAAAGAGAAGAAAGAAGAGCTTATTGCAGAGGGTAAGAGCGAAGAAGAAGCGGACAACGCAATCGACGCATACGACAACGACGCTAACTACTGGATTAAGGTTCAGCAGGAAAGCTCGATATTGCCTCCGAACTTCAACGACGCGAAGTATAACAATTACGCGTATAAGACGTACGTCGATACCGACGACTTCTATTACGTGTCTCTCGCATTGCGCGGAAGTATGTTTATCCACGCAGGCAAGATTTACTTCCCGTACAGCGATTACAAGGATATTTACGAATCTATCCCGGGCAACGGCACGTTGAACAACGCCGATATTGCAAAGCTCGTTTACGAGAAGAAGCGCGGCGATTACGTGCAAGTTTCCGTTTCCGATTGGAGCAGCGTTGACACCGACAAGCTTTACGTGCTTGCAAACGAACAGCTCGGAAGCGAATACGACGGTATCAACGAATCGTTGGGCGACATTCTCGGCGGTTTGCTCGGCAGCATGAGCGGTAAATTCCAGGTTGCGGGCGATACGACGCTCAACCTGTACTTCACGCTCCGCTTGAACCTCGGCTTCAAGCTGTACATTTTGCCGACGTTCGGCATCGACGTGCGTGACCTCGACGTTGCAATCGACGTATGGGGCGAACAAAACGACTTGCTCGAAAACGGCAAGTACATCTCCGCAGAGGATAGAGAAAACGGCGTTTACAACGACACCAAGCTTCTCGACGGCACAAAGCATCATATCCTCGGCATCTACTACAACAACGACCAAGAAACCGGCAAGGCAGGCTTGTATCTCGATCTCGAGGCATTGCTCGGCAAGGACGCAAAACTCTTTGTGAATATGAGCGATTACACGCTCGAGGAGCTTATCTCCGGTCTCGTAACGGGCGACGAAAAGACCAACAGCGGCGAAGCTTCGGTTGCAAGCGTTTCAAGAGGATTGAACCCCGACGCTCAAGATCCCGACGCAACAAGCTTGTTTATCAATATCTTCACAAGTTCTATCGCGCTTAACGTGACGTCCGGCTTTGCTAAGGTTCTCATCAACGAATTGCTCCCCGAAAGCGCGAGCATTGCGGATATGATCCCGAACCTCAAGGTCTACATCAAACAAAATCTCAATCCGTATGACATTTCGATCGGCGCAATCCTCTTCAACGAGGACGGCGACGTACCCGTACTCAATCTCGGATTGAACATACAAGGTCTCAACGGTGTTGAGGGCGAATCTTCGTTTATCGAATTTGGCAGACAAGAGGATATTTTGGCGCGTCAACAGGGCGTCAACGACATCTTCTACTATGCAAACTTCTATCGTGACAACGACGACTTCGACTTCAGCAACTACTACGGCAAGAACGGCAACGGTACCGACTTCGTTAAATTGATAAGAGGCGAGGACGGCTTTGATTATATCGAAAACGAGGACGGTTCCAAGGGCGAGGTCTACAGAAGCTTCGTTGCGGATACGAACGGCGCATACAAGAAGACTGCAGAGGGTACCTACGTCAAAGCCGAAGCAAGCTACACCGGAGAGAGATATTCGGTTGTCAACCACGGTCCGGAAGACAGATATAAACGTGCGGAAACTCTTATGGAGGAAATCAAGACCGAAAGAAGATATGCGTTCGGCACTCCGTATGACACTGCGTACGAATCTATCGTCTACACCGACGTTGACGGCGTTTATATGCCGGTAAGCGACAACCTTAACAACATCAACAACAGCGATTACAGATTCGTTTCAACGACAAAGCAATTTGACGCATACAACGGAACGCTGTATATCCTCAAGCTTGAAAACACCGAATATGTCACGGTCAGCAAGTCTTCTCTTGCAGGCTTCACCGGCTCGGGCTGCTTGCAATATGCGCTCGAAAGCGAATATCCGAACGCAATCGCAGGCGAGCTTGCTCGCAAGGTGACGTACGACGGAAAGGTGTACGTACCGATTGATCCGGACGGCAACGGCTACACGGATATGTACGAGGCAGAGGGTTACACGCTGTACACCACCGACGCAATCGACAACCATACGGGCAAGAAATACGTAGGCACGCTTTACACGCGCACCGAAAACGGCACGTACGAAGCAAGCAACGTGACGAGCGCAACGTATACGAGCGGTACGTATTACTATCCCAATTCGCCGAAGCACGCATATAAGATTACGGACGATTTCACCAACTACACAGAGGCGTTGGCAATCAACCTTAACGACATACTCGGCGGCACTCTCGATATGGCATCGTTGCTTTCGGGACTCCAAAGCGTCGAAATCGGCGGACAGCTTGAAATAATGATGACGCTTGACGACATCATCAACTGGACGTATCAATTCACGCAATTCATCGGCGACGAGAACATCTGCGACTATCTGTACTTCATCGCAACGTCACTCAAGACGAACGCGACGGAATTCCAAAGCACGATAGGTCTTGACCTTGACCTCAAGGTCTATTTGCAGACGGCAAATCTCATCAAGATGATTTCGGGCGATTCAAGCATAAGCTTGCTCGACGTGCTTAACGGCGCGAAGATTTATCTCGAATTGACCTACGACACCAACTTCCACGGCGAGAGAGCTCCGAAGGGCTACTTGTGGGTTGAAATTCAAGACGGCAAGCTGTATCTCAACATCGACGTACACGAAATCGGCGATCTCGTAGGCTGGGGCGACTTCTTCTCCTACGGCGTAATCGACGGTCTCGATTTGACGAGCATACTCGGTTCGGATTCCTCGACGGCGGTTGCAGAAGCGTTCGGCGCGGCAGACGACGATGAAGAAATGAGCACGGGTATTATCCCGAGCAACATTTGGGATATTGTCAACGTCGTATTGGGCAGATTGCTTGTTGCAAACGACTTTATGACGATAGGTCTCAACGAAACGCTTATCACCGACCTTATCGAAATGTTTGCAGACAGCGACAGCGAGGTGCTGCAAGGCATCGGCGAATTCTTGCCGAAGCTCCGCACGACCAACAACAAGGATACGAGCGGCGTAACGATTAACTTCTACGGCAACTCGCCCAGCATCGACATCAACCTCGGCTTCAAGGTCGGCACGCTCTATTACCAGACGGTAAGCGAATACAACAAGTTGTACGGCGCACAGGGCAGCAAGGTTGAAAATCAATACTACAAGGATTCCGACAACAACTACGTTCTCATCACGGACGTTGAGAACGACACGCACACAGAGCGTTACACGCTGCGCACGGATAAGAACGGCACCGCACAATACGTCAAGATGACGAACTGGAGCGGAACGAGATTCGTACGCGACGCACAAGGCAATTACGTTGTTTCGACGTCAACCGACAACGACAACACGTACGTGCTTGTGTCTACCGACGATTACGCGCTTATCTCCTACGCATATCCGGGCTGGAACGGCGACAGATATTCGTACAACCCGACCACGAATACGTTTACAAAGGACGCAAACGGCATTTACCTTGCACAAGGCGACTTTGCAATTTCGATTTCGCTCGGCGGACTGTATGTAAACGTCAACAAGGACTTCTCAGTCGATAAGGACGAGAAGATGGCAGAAAAGCAAGCGGACGGCTCTTACAGCTATGACAACTACGTCAAGATGAAGGACATCACCGCTCACCTTGAAATGAGCATCGGCATCTCCTTGTACGGCAGCGGAGCAAGCTCCAACCTCGGCAACGTAATCGATTTGAGCGAATTGCTCGACCTCATTGTCGGACTTATCAGCCCGAACAGTGCAATCAGCGGTTCTACGCTCAAACTGAACATCATCAACGAATTCGGTAACAAAGAGATAGCGTATCTCTCGCTCGACCTTGTTGCAAACATCGATTTGCGCAACTGGAAGGCAGAGCTTGGCTTGCGCCTTGTCAAGAACACGGCGTCCAAGGTCAAGGGCGAAGAGGGCGATTTGAGCAAGGCGACGAAGAAGACGTTGCTCGGCATCTATCTTGTGGACGACGCGCTTTACATCGACTTGAGCGGTCTGCTCGGCGATACGGCAAGACTTGCGATTACCGACCTTAACGTAAACAAGCTTCTCGAGGATTCTCTCGGCAAGCTTATGAACGGCACTGCCGAAACAGAAGCAAGCACGGCAGATTACAGCGACATCGAAACCATCGAAAGCACGATGAAGGATTGGGCGTACTTCATGATTACGGTCAATCCGCAAAAACTCTTGTTCCAACTCAACACCGACCTTATTAACGTCGTATACCGCAAGATTATGGCATTGCGCGGTGAAGAGCAAAAGAATTTGCTCCCGGATTTGGGCGACTTGCTCTTCCGTATGGATTCGACAAGCAACAACAGAACGGAATTTAGCGTCAACCTGCGCTTGAGCGACGGCTTGTTCTTCTGTCTCGACATACCGTCGGCGAAGATTACAAAGGACGTTGACAGCGCAAGCAAGAGCGTTGTAAATACGTTTGAAATTCCTTGCACGACAAAGGTCGTGGACGGCGTAAGCAAGACCGTACCCAGCGGATACATCGAGATTTTGCCGCTCGACCTTAACGGACTTATCAACGGCACCAGCTCGCTTGATTTGAGCCAACTCAACCTGCCGTCAATCGGCTTCAGCGCGACGATAGCACTCGAAACGTCCTCCAAGGGCTTGAAGCCTAGCGACGCACAATACGATTTGTCCTTCGCAAGTTGGATTAAGACGGTTCTCGGCACGCTGCTCGACGGTACGTCGTTGCTCGGCGAGTTCCAAGAGCTTTCCGCAAACGAGAAGAACGACAAGCACCTCGACTACTACACGGGCAAGGTGTACACCTATGACGAGAAATTGGCGTCCTACGTTGTGTTCGACAATACGACCAACGATTACGAGAGCGGCGTCAAGTATTACAAGTTTGTCATGGCGGACGTTGATTTGACGATGGGCGACATCGACCTTATCATCAAGCTCAATGCAAACGTAAATCTCGCACCGGTTATCAAATACGGTCTTGGCGGAATCATTTACAGCGATATTGTTATCGAGATAGAAGCAGGCGCGCCGATTAACGGCACGGTTATGAGCATCTACTATCTCGGCTCTTCAAGACTCCACAAGACGACCTCGGTCGGCAACTGGGAGCTTGTCGGCGGCAATAGCGCAAGCGAAGACGATATCTTCTCCGACGCGATTTATATCGACGCAAGCGGTATCGGTCTTGGCAAGATTAAGTTCCAGGGCATCGCAGGCTTGCTCGGCGCAACGGCTTCGGGCGACAGCCTCAAGGAAGCAGGCGTAGCGGCAGACGCAACCACCAAGGCAAGCACTTCTGCGGCAGGTAGCGGATTGTATCTGCAAATCGACATCGAAAATGGACGTATGGGCTTCTCCTTCGACAACGCGTTTATCAACTCGTTGCTGGGCTTGCTCGGTCTCAATCTGCCTTTCGATTTGCCGGATATCCAAAACGTCGCGGTGGCAATCAATACGGGCGACAGCCTTGAAATAAACGTAAACGCAATCCTTGACAGCGTAGGCACGGGCGCGAATATTGCGATTAAGAACGTCAACCTCGGCTTCAACGAGGACTACGTTGACGCAGACAACCTTGCAAACACCGTCAAGACGGGTTATGCAGGCTTGACCTACTCCAACACGTCGGGCTTGATGTCACTCATCCAAAACGTACTCGACAACTTACGTCCGGGTCTCAATATCGAAATCCAGAGCAGAGTGTGGAGCGTTATCCACGGCAGTAAGGCGGAAGCGGTGTTCGATACCGCAACGACCACTATTACCGGACAAAAGACGTTTACGGCAACCAACATTCCGGAGAACCAAGGCTATTCCGATTACGGTTACAAGCTCTTATTTGACTTGAGATCGACGCGTGACCGTTATGAAGATTTGGATGAAGACTATGCAGGTTCGAAGATTGTTATCGGCGGCAACGACGTATGGCTCACCGACGTTCAAATCGGTGGCAGTATGCTTAATGCCGTCGACGGACTTTCTATTGTTAAAAACATGCTCAACTGCTTGGCATTGAGCGGCTTAATACCCGATATGTTCCCGCTCAAGCTTGCAAGCGGTACGGACGGCGACGACGCCGAATATACGTATCCGAGCGCGAAATACTCGCCGTATTACACCACTGCAAACGACACCGTGGCTGTTACGAGCGGTTGGACGGATCCAGACGATCATCTCCACTCCGATTACAACTACAGCGCGAACTTGGACGGACTTATCAAGAAGCTCGAGCTTAACCTCTTCAACGGCTACAACTACACGCCGTATTACAGCGGTATGGGATCGGTTGCCGTTAACGACGCAAGCAAGACGTCCATCAAGATCACTCTCGATAAGGACGCGTACAACGAGCTTGTCATAATGGTTACGAGCGTGCTTATCAACCTGCTGAAAGCAATGAACGACTCAAGCGCGCTTGACAAGCCTGCGGACGATATGACCATGTTTGCAAACCTCGAATCTCTCGGTTCGAGCAGTAAGGCTATGGAAAAAGTCGCTCTCGGCGGAACGACGGAAGGCGTCAAGAACTTCTTTGAGGGACTCGACAAGCTTGTTACGTCGGGTGCGTCCACGCTCGATAAGGTCAAATACGTCGAGCCGTATGCAAGATCCATACCGACGTCGTTGACCAAGTGGTTGATTGTTACTGCGGTAAGCCCGTATGCAAACATGAACCTGTGGGACGGCTTCCTCATAAACGTTCCCGGTCTTGCAGGCGGTACGGTTATCAACCTCACCGGCTTGATTGCAAGTATACTCCCGTTGCCGTTTGCAACAGGCGAACTCGATCCTACAATCAACATCTATCTCGACCTCGATCCCACGCCGACCGAATACGGTCTCACCTCCGACTACACCATGCAACCCGGCGTTCAAGCCATCGAAATCATGGTGAACGGTCAGAAGAACGGAACCGGCACGGCAATGAAGTACAACACGGCGCAAGAGACGAGCTTGGGTAACTTGAAGTACATGAGCAGCGGCGGCGGCGCGGTTGCGGCAGGCTCCAGCAATTCGACAACGACGTCGATAGGCGACGCTTGGGACTTCTGGATGGCACGCATCACACCGTACAGCACGGTTGACAAGACGTATACGACCGGTATGCTCCAATTCGACCATTCCGAAACGGCAGAGAACATCAGTAGCGTTTCCGCTCCGTCGAAGATTGTCATCGAAGACCCGGCAATGCGTAAGGGATACATAGTGTCCGGCGGTCAGAATAAGGAATTCTATCTGCGCGACAGCTACTTCTTCGATGAAACGCTCTTCCCGCAAAAGGCGAACGTAACCTATTCGATGCTTGATACTCAAGGCAATCCGTATCAATCCTACTACGGCTCGAGCCAGTATGATGACGCACTCGGTACGCAAATCGTTTGGGACGCGGCAACGGTAGACCTTACTGCGGCTACGTCGGAGGACGAAAACGGCGAGCGTCTTGCAGGTTACGTATACGGCTATGCGCTCAACACCGTGCTTTATGCAATCCCGGTGTACGTAACAAACACATATGAAATGCAGTCAATCAAGGGCTTCTATCGCAACGAGGGCGACGAAAAGTCTTACACCGCAAAGAAGATAGCTATTGATATTGACAGCACAACCGATAAATATATGGCGGAATTGCCCGACCTCGTACGTATCCAATTCAGCGGTAACACGTACACGTTCGGCACATATCTCACCGACGAGGACGGAAATATGGCTTATGCAGTCATCACTCCGTTGTCGGCAAGCTCTCCGCAATACGACGGCTATCAGCTCGTAGATCCGGATCCCGAAGCGACCGAGGTCGTCGAAGGACACACCTTCCTCCTCTATCCGGCATACCTTGCAGGTTTGAAGACGGAAGTGAAGGACGGCGAGACTGTTTACAGCACCTACAAGATCGGCGAGGAGACTTACTACGTAATCGACAGAGATAAGCTCCCGAGCGGCAAGCAATTCCCGGCAGGCACCTTCAAGTGGGATACGGAAGACTTCACCTACGATTGGCAAGGCTCCACGAGCTGGAAGTCCGGTAAGGACAACGTAATCAACGTCGGCTACACCTATCAATGGGGTCAATCGGCAGCGGTTTCCGGCACCCTCGCAATCAGCGCGAAGAACTATAAGGTGTCAAGACTCACCGCTATGGCGACAGACGCCGACGCAACCGAATCCGTAAAGCTCAAGAGCGAACGCGACAGCGACGGCAATTACACCACAATCTTCGAGATTGACGCAATGGATATCACCGCCACAAGCGCAAACCTTGCGGAATATCTCAAGAGATTCCACTTTGTAGACGCAACGTCCACGGCGGAAGGTAAGTTGAACGGTCTTGACGTCGTATGGGATACCACCGAGCTTGAAAAGGCAATAGCGGCTATCACCGAGAATGGAACAATCAATTACTACAAGGGCCTTGAAGCCGTTGTGACTGCAAAGATAGGCGGAGAAAGATTTAAGGTTGCTACAACCGTAACCGAAACGGACGGCTCTATCGGCTTTGTCGGTCAGACAACGACCAACGTCGGACTGCTTGCGCAAGAACACAGCGTTAAGATTGTCGTCAAGCCGTACGTGTACGATTCGATGAACACGCAAGTCACATTCGACCCGTACACCGCGCGCACGATAAGCGTCGATACGCTCGGCTCGCTCTACGCAATCAACGTCAACAACGGCGGCGACAAGCCCGTTGCCAAGACGTTGACGGCAGGCGACGGCATTCTCGAAGTGGTTGCACCGTTCATTAAGTATCGCGACAGCTATCTCGACGCATACAACAACGACGTGTTTACGCTCAACGCAAGCCATTTGACTTATGCAGGCTACACGCAACAATCAGAGCATCCGCTCTATGCAAAGCTTGTTATCGGCACAGAATACAGCGGTAAGCAAACGGTTTACGTGCCTATCTCTGTAGACGCGATTAAACCCGGCACGATAGCGGTTGACGTGGCGCACGAGGATACGTTCAATCCCAACTGGTTCAACGCAGACGAACACAAGAGCTACGTTGTATCCTTCGGCGGAAGCGTATCGCACACAATGACGCCCGATTGGTCTACGGTAACGTATTACACCAATGCGTCTTGCACGAGAGTGAAGGCTGAACAAAACATCTTCGACGGCGGTACGATTTACGCACAAGTAGACGCATACGTCTATGACGGCGAAGGCAATGCGCTCGCACTCCCCGAAAGCGGAGAACCGCAACGCATTATCGTAAGACTCAACGTCGAAAAACAAAACATCAAGTCGGTCAAGTTCTTCTATGACGAAGCAATCGGCGACGTATATGCTTATGCACAACGTCTCGAAGAGCAAAATCTTGCAGGAACCTTGAGCGACGAGGATTACAGCTCCGCAATCGCAGCGCTTCAAGCGAAGCTTGCGGATAAGGCAAACTACACCGGCACCGTTTACGCTCAATCGCATATCAATACGACGGACAGCGTAAACAAGGCGTTCGGTATCGACCCGATCAACTTCGCAAAGCATAGCGACGACTACTTCAAGGCAGACGCAAGCAACTGGGGCGACGCGCTCAACGGCACCGCAGTGCTTGTCAACCTCGAAAGCGGCACATACACCGGTCAGCGTTATAACCAAGACGGCACCAAGAACGATAACGGCGAATATAAGTTCGACCTCGCAAGCAACAGCTACGTCAAGCTCACCGCAGGCGAAATCGGCGAATCCTATATCGCATACGTACACAGCTGGTTGACAGACCTCGGCGCCGTTGACATCGCAGGCAAGGAACAAACGCTTTGGGCGAAGATCGGCAACAACACGGTTCAAATCAACGTCAATATCCCCGATTACAAGGTGGTATCGACAAACGGCTTCAACGGCACGACCTTGACGCATAAGTCCGGACAAGTCGCCGGTACGGGCGCAGACGTGCTCGCCATGACGTACGATGTGCTGACGGCGTGGACGCTTCCGAGTTCCGCAAACGTTCTTACGACGGACGGAAAGGGCGAAACGGTCGCGGAAATCACGTGGCTTAACGCTTCCGCTCCGACAAAGGACGAAATCAAGAAGGACAACGGCGGCTCGTACGTCGAACGCGAATACTGCTTGTTCGATAATCTCGCAATTCGTTATCCGCAACAGGGTAGCTTCACGGCGAAGATTTATCTTGAAGGCTTCAATACCGAATGCACGGTAAGCCTTGCAGGCGTGTCCGCAGATACGAAGTACAACGTCTTCAACGGCTTCACGTTCCCGACAACGGCAACCGTCACGGCAAACGGCACGAACTATAAGAACGTACCGCTCGAGTGGCTTGACAGCAGTATGCCTACCGCAGACGAATTGAAGCAAGGCGCGTTCACGAGAAGCGCATACGTTATGGTCGGCTCCGGCGTTGCAGACGGCAAACCGTTCGTAACTCCGTTCACGTTCAAGATTGAAAACGGCTTGTCGTTGCAAGACGCACTCAACGGCTTCAGCGGAGACGTTTTCGGAACGGATAACGGCGCATTGAAGTATACGCTTGCAAAAGAAAACTTCTTCAACGGATTGCCGCGCGTGGCAACTCTGCGCGTAGGCTCCGAATCCACGCAGGTTGAGCTTGCTTGGAGCAAGAGCTACACGAGCAACGGATACAACGGCGATATGCTCTTGACAATCACGTCGAAGAACGGCAACAACACGCTGTATTCGGTCACGACAACCGTCGCAGTCAGCGTGACTGGCGCAAGCATCGAAGGTCTTACGCTTGACGGTCAAAAGGTCAACACCGAATATATGCTCGACGTTTACGGCACGGACGGCACGCTCTTTGAATCCGGTACGATGCAAAAGGTGCTCGTCGGCGGAAATCAAACTGCAAACGTGCTTGCGACGTATTCGCTCAAGGACATCGACAAATCGCTCGAATCCGACGAAGACTTCTACGCAAACGTTTCCAAGTATTTCGGCAAGAAATACATGCTTAACGTAACGTTTACGTACAACGGCGGCGCGAACGTATTGACCGAAACGAAGACGATTAACGTATACGTCATCGACAGAACCATCAAATACATCACCGATTATCAATATCGCTCGATTGTGATTGACTCCTTCCTCAACAAGGACGCGAGCTATCTGCCGAACGAGCTTCAGGTGACGACGAAGATGTATTCCGATATGGCGAACGTGTTTACCGCATACTTCGATTGGTCCGACATCAACGAACTTATCTCCAACAAACAAAGCGACGGTTCTTACTCCGCAACGGCAATCGTCGGAGTGAAGAGAGCCGACGGCAACTATGTATATCAAGACGTCAACGGAGACGGAGTGAAGGAATATGTGACTATTGCAGCGTACGTTGCGTATATGCAAGAGAGCAATCCGAGCTTCGCTCTCACCGACGAGCAGACCTATATGCTTGCAAAACAACGCGTAAATATCCCCGTTACGGTCCTCGACCGTACGGTGATTGACGCGGAAGTGCTCCTCAACGCGGATCAGGAATCCTACGAGGATAACAGCAAGTTCTCAACGGTCACAGATACGATATACAATATCAACAGAAACGACGGCACGTACATCGACGCGGTTTACGACAAGGACAGCGGTATGGTCGAAGAATATATCGTCTACAACCACTTTGCGTATAACGGCGCGCAATCCTTGCCGCAATCCATGAAACTCACGTTTGCAAACGGCGACAAGGGTACTTACTTTGTAAGCTACGAAAACGCTCCGTCCGCAAGCGAGGTTCAGGGAATCACGTCCACGCTCGAAAGAGACGTGTTGATTCACGTCTGGAGCAAGGCTTGGACGACCGACGCGGAGAAAGAGGGCGCATTCGAGGTTATGTCGCCGGTAGAAATCGAGCTCAGCATTCGCGTGGCGAAGATAACCGCATTCAACAGCAATATCGTTTACAAGGATATGTCGGTCGGTTCTTACAACTACACCTTCTCGCCGTATGCGGACGATAGAAGCAAATCGTTGTTCGACGCCGCAAACTATGACAGCACGGCAACCTATTACGTGGACGGTCAGTTCATCACCGCACAAAGCTGGTGGACGGAAGGCGTAACCTACGTTGGCGGCGAACCGAAGTTCAACGACGTTTACGGCAAGCGTCACGACGCATACGTCGTATACGGCGGACTCAACGCGGACGGCACGACAATACTTGCCGATTTCAGAACTTACGGCAAGCAAGGCGCATACGGCGACGTTGTGTTCTACACCTACAACGAGAAGAGCAAACTCTACGTCAAGTATACGGGCGCGGTGTCTTATGACAGCGAAAACTACAGCTATAAGGACGCAAGCGGCAACGATTTGTACATCTTCATCTTCGTAGGCGCGCAGACGATAAACCTCGATTGGGATACCTCCGACGCAGAATACGGCTACAAGGGCGGCAATACTACGGTTGAAGCAACCGTTTCCAGCCCGATTGCAGGCAACGGCGCAACCGCAAAGCTCGACGTAACGGTACACGTTAACAGCAACAGAATCTCAAGCGCAACGTTTGTGTCTTCAAGCTCCGACAGCACCAACGATTTGCCGGGCGAGCAGGGCAGATTCTTCAATAGCGCAACGCAAATGTTCGTTGTCGATCCGTATGAGACGGTGGACATCTTTGAAAAGGAAACGCCGCACTTTGAAAAGGTCGAGGAAAACGGCAATACGACTTATGTCAGAAACGACGTTGACGGAACGTATAAAGCAGTGCTTGTCGACGGAAAGACGACCTATGTCGAGTTGACGGAAGCAGAGCGTACGAAATACAAATACTTCCCGTCAATCGCAACCGTGACGCTCGAGGACGGAACACAAAAACGTATGAGCATTACGTGGGACTTCAGCGGCGTCAACGTAACCTATGCCGGCGGCGAATACTCCGCTTATGCGATTGTCAATAGCGACGGCAAGTATGACTACAAGGTCAGCGAAGACGGAACCGCTCTCAACGAGCTTGGCACGCAAAGAATCAAGTTCACCGTCAAGGTGCTTGACAGATCGGTTCAAGGTATCGCAACCGCAACCGAAAATCAATTCAAGGCACTCAGCGGTTATGTCAACACGACGCTCACGGGCGATAGCAAGTATATCAATCCGTACGAGTATCAAGCTCCGACAATGCCCACTCAAATCACGCTTCTCGTGAAGAAGGGAACGCACACCAACGGCGTCCAATCCACGGAGACGGAAGCGAGAGTCTACAACATCATCGAAGGCGCAGAGGGCGCAGACGGTTTGTTGGTTTGGAGCTATGACGACTTCCGTCCGAGCTATCTCGGCGGAGTTGTCAACGTCACCGCAAAGCTTGTCGATAAGGACGGCAACGTACAGAAATACAACATTCCGTTCCTCGTCAAGAGAATGATTGCAACGAAGCTCGAATCCGTTGACGGCACGTATACCACCACGGTTGAGAACAGCTCTGCAAATACGGCGTTCACGGTCGATCCGCACACTCCGTCCAAGCAAGCGATGCCCAATGCGTACAAGGTCTCGTTCAACGTATACACGCCCACGTACAGCAATAACACCGTTTCGTTCTCCTCAACGGCAACGGCAGGTACGTTGAACTTCAACTACGTCATCGTATCAATGCCGGCAAGCGCAACGTATACCGTTTCTCAAACGGGCATAACGACCTCTGCAAGCGGACAAAACGCAGTCTTGCAGCTCGGTTCGCAAGAGCGTATCCAAGTTAAGATTGCGCAAGATACGACCAAATTTAATAGCGTCACAAGCGTCAATATTTCGGTCAGCTCAACCGCAACGTCGCTTCCCATGACCTATGCGCTTACCACCTCGACAAACAGCACAAAGACGGTGCGCGTCGTCTGGTACGGCATGGCGTATATCTATTCCGCAAGCAACAAGAGCAAGCTCTTGGGCAGCTATGCAGTGACGTTCTCGTCGCCCGAAGATACCTTCACGCTTCCGACGTTCAATGAATGTAAGGTTGTTTACAAGCTCATCGGCGCGGTCGGCACGGTTATTGACAGAAACGGCGCATTGCTCACCTCGACAACTGCTTCGGAGACCACGAAAAACAACAATCTTACGGTTGTGGAGAAAGGACAAACCATTCCGCAATCGATTACGAAGACAGGCGTCGTAACGGTTACAATCAACGGCTAATGCCTTAAAACACAGTAAAGAATCCCGCGATTTTCGCGGGATTCTTTGCGTTAAGTTTATTCCTTGCGCAATAAATTTTTTATTGAATTTGCGCATATATGTGATATAATACAGTGTAGCAATCTTATAAAACGGAGGTAAGTTTATGGGATTATTGAAAAAACAACTTCTCAAGGTCGTTCAATGGGAAGATAATTCACACAATACCATCGTGCATAAATTCGAGTGCGATGACAGATATGCGATTATGAAAGGCTCCGAGCTTATCGTGCGCCCCTCGCAAGCTGCGATTTTTGTTTATCGCGGTTCTATATGCGACGTATTTACGGAGGGTAACTGGAAGCTCGACGAAGGTTCGACGCCGATTCTGACCAAGCTTGCAAACTGGAAATATGCGTTTGAAAACCCAAAACAAATCGAGGTTTACTTTGTCAGTTTGCGCAGATTCACTCAAATGAAGTGGGGAACGCCCAATCCGATTATGATGCGCGACAAGGACTTTGGTATGATTCGTATCGCAGGGCACGGCGAATATTCCTTCCACGTCATGAATCCGCAGCTGTTCATGAAGGAGTGCTTCGGTACTATTCGTTCATTCAAGACGAGCGACATCGAGGAACATCTTAAATCGTTGGTTATATCACAGCTTACGGATTTGCTCGGCGAGTGCGAAATCCCCGCGCTTGAGCTTGCGGCAAATTATCTCGAGCTTGGAGATACCGCGTGCAATCAGGCAAAAGCCAAATTTAACGAAATCGGTTTGGACGTGGATTCTATAATCATTCGCAATCTCAAACTCCCCGAAAGCGTCGAAAAAGCTATGGATAAGCGTACGACTCTCGGCGTGTTTGACGGCAAGATGAGCGAATATGCGCAGTACGAGTCCGTTCAGGCAATGAGAGATTCCGCAAAGAACCCCGGTATGGGCGGTATGTTCGGCGCGGCAGGAATAGGCTTGGGCATGGGTGCGAGAATGGGCAATCAATTTGCTCAAAATCTTAACGACGCCACCGCAGAAAAAGCAAAATGCCCCAAGTGCGGAGCGCAAGTCAAGGTTGGAGCGAAATTCTGCTCCGAATGCGGAGCTAAAATGACTGCCGTCGCAACGATTACCTGCTCTAAATGCGGAGCTACCGTCGCAGAAGGCAATAAGTTTTGTCCCGAATGCGGACAGCCGTTGCAAGCGGTTTGTCCCAAGTGCAACGCAAAAGTAAAAGCAGGCATGAAATTCTGTCCCGAGTGCGGCGCGAAAATAGGCTGATAGAGGCTTTTTGATGTCAGACGTATTCAAATACAACGTTTCCGCCGTCGTAAAATGCGATAGCTGCGGTGCCGATATGGTTTACGACCCCGCGATAGGCGCGCTTAAGTGCCAATATTGCGACGCTACGCGAACAATCGATAAACGGATTAGCTTTAAGCGCGACTACGAAAAGGAGCGGCTTGACGGCGAAGTTAAATTCGACAACTCAATCTATAAATGCCCTAATTGCGCGGGCGAGATGAAGCTGTCGCCTTTCGATACGGCAGTGAAGTGTCCGTACTGCGGAGCAACCAACGTCATAAGGTTCGAGGACTTGAAGGGCTTGAAGCCGGATAGTATTTTGCCGTTCGCGCTTTCAAAGCAACAGGCGTCCGACGCGGGCAAAAAATGGATAAAACGCCATATTTTTGCACCTAATAAGCTGACAAAGGATTTCTCGATAAAACATTTCAACGGCGTTTATATCCCGTCCTACGCGTTCACAACGGACACGGAGTCGTCTTACGAAGGGCGATTTGGAGAAAGACACACCAGAGTGGTCGGCAGCGGTAAAAACACGCACGTCGAAACATACGTACAATGGGAGCATAGGAGCGGTACGTACAGCGAATGCTTCCGAGATATGGCGGTTGAGGCAAGCACGCAGCTTACGCAAAAGGAGTTGAACAAAATTTTGCCGTATGACACCGACAACCTGGAGGCGTACAACGACGATTACATATCGGGCTTCGGCGCGGAAAGATACGACACCTCGTTGACGGACGGCTTCGACATTGCCAAAAAGCAGATGAGCGATAAGATACGAAAAAAGATTATCGCAAAAGAGGGCGCGGACGAGGTTGATTATCTCAACGTCGATACGAAATACGACAATACGAGATTCAACTATATGCTTTTGCCCCTTTGGGTATGTGCGTACGTATATAAGAAAAAGGGGTATCGGTTTATAATTAACGGACGCACGGGAAAATCCACCGGAAAGGTTCCCGTATCTCCGCTTAAGGTCTGCTTTACGGTGCTTTCAGTGCTTGCGGCGATTGCGCTTATAACGTTCTTGATTATTTCTCAATGACGATAGGGCGTTAAAAACGCGTAAACGGTTGCGCAAGCGAAGCAAACATAGTAATATATAAGCGTTAACGCTTGTCGAATTTGGACGATATTATATTCGACGGCAAACATAAAGATAAAATTTACTCGGAGGTAACAAATATGATTACAAAAGATATGCTTATCATCGATATACTTTCAATGGGCGATCCCGATAAGCTCGCAGAGGTTCTTCAAAACAGCGGTATGCACTGCTTGCACTGTATGCTTGCACACGGCGAAACTCTCGAACAGGCGGCGCTCGTACACGGAATCGACGTCGATAAATTGATTGAGCAGCTCAATGCCGTGATAGCAAAGTAATCGGTTTTTATGAAAAAACGATAAATCCTGCGTGAAAAGCGCAGGATTTTTTTGCTGTTTTTTTGCTGTTTTTTTGCTGTTTTTTTGCTGTTTTTTTGCTGTTTTTTTGCTG
>CAZUZK010000002.1:60786-70455 GCA_964624745.1 uncultured Bacteroides sp.
TTTTTCGATGTAATTTTTATGGAAATTTTGATTTTATCAAGCGATTTTATATGCAAAAAAACGGCCGCAAAGATAAATTGCGGTGTGTTTAACAAAAAGAAACAATGTGTTTTTGTGGCGTTATCGTGGTGGTTTGCGCCAAATTTTTGCGTTTTATTTTTCACATTATTCTGCATAACGCGCAGGCTATCAATGCGCCCAAAAGCGTTGCAAACAGCGATACAGGAATGGCATAACGCAATTTTTTTGCCTTGCAGCCCGAAAAATATACAGCCGAAATATAGAATATGGTTTCGCTTCCTGCGGCAATAACCGCGGCGCATCTGGCAGGAAAGGAATCGACGCCGTATTCGTTTATTATGCCGTCCAAAAGCGCGATTGTTCCGTTGCCCGACAGCGGTACGAGAAGGATTATTTCGGCGACCTCGGAGGGGATCCCTATGTATGTCAAGGGCTTTGCGAGCCACTGCGAAATGATTTCGGATAGTCCGCTTGCCTTGAACAATTCGATACATACGAACACCGACGCGATATACGGAAAGGTGTCGATAATCAACTCAAGTCCGTCTTTTGCGCCTGATAAAAAGCAATCGTATACACGCACCTTTTTTATGATGCAGACGATGATTAGGACTATAAGAAGAACAGGTAAAACGTATATGCTCATATGCTTTGTTTTGTGTTGTCGTTATGTTGTTTATGTTTGCATAAAAAGCCGTTTAACTTGCGTTTGTTGCCAAATAAAAAGCCGATTCTGTCGTGTTTTTGCAAATCGTTATTCTTTTTCAATGCCAATATTTTACACATTATCATACCGCACAACGTCGCTATTCCGCTTGAAACAAGCGTGGGCAAAAGTATGTCGGACGGACTTTGAGAGCCGGCGTTTGCGCGCATTGCGATTATCGTTGCCGGGATTAGTTGAATGGACGTTGCGTTGATGACAAGCAACATTAACATATTGTCGCTTGCAGTTGTCGAGCCGTCCGACATGGCATTCATTGCTTTTATGCCGGCAGGGGTTGCGACTCCGCCCATACCGAGCATATTTGCCGCAAGGTTTACGCATATCCAGTCGTAGGCATCGTCGCTCTCGTTTTTGAACAGTTTTTTCACAACGGGCTTAAGAAGCTTTGACAGACGTTTGTCGAGACGCGTTGCTTGCATCATTTTTAGAACCGACAGCCACACCGAGTAAATTGCAAGCAACTTTACGATTAAGACAAGCGCGTTGCTTACTCCGCTTATCATTGTTGGAAAAGCGTTTTCGGGCGAGGTTATCGTCAGGTATATAAGAGATGCGAGCGTAATCAGACAAAATGCGACGTTCATATCGATATTTTATTTTTTGCGCAAGATAGTTATTCATCTTATTTACATTTCTTATTTACATTTACTATTAAAAGATGTATAATGTATAAAGTTTATGCGGTGCGGATACCCTTTGTCCGTACAAGAGGTGAATAAATGGCAGACAAAAAGAAATTTTATATGACTACGGCGATAGCTTATGCGTCGGGCAAGCCGCACATCGGCAATACATACGAGATTGTTTTTTCCGACCTTATTGCAAGAGCGAAGCGTATGCAGGGCTACGACGTGTTTTTCCAGACCGGAACGGACGAGCACGGCGAAAAAATAGAGCTTAAAGCAAAGGACGCCGGCATGACGCCGAAGGAATTTGTTGACGTAAAAGCTGCGGATATTAAACGTATTTGGGATTTGATGGACACCACATACGATAAATTTATCAGAACGACCGACAAGGAGCACGAGCTGCAAGTGCAGAAAATGTTTGAGAAATTCTATAAACAGGGCGACATATACAAAGGTTCCTACAAGGGCTGGTATTGTACGCCGTGCGAATCCTTCTGGACGGAAAGTCAGCTTGCTGACGGCAAATGCCCCGATTGCGGAGGCAAGGTTGAAATGGCAGAGGAGGAAGCCTACTTCTTCAATATGAGCAAATATGCCGACAAATTGATGAAGTACTATGACGAGCATCCCGATTTCATTACTCCGGTATCTCGCAAAAACGAAATGGTAAATAACTTCTTGAAGCCCGGGCTACAGGATTTGTGCGTGTCGCGTACGTCGTTTACGTGGGGTATTCCCGTTACGTTTGACGAAAAGCACGTGATTTACGTGTGGCTTGACGCGCTCACCAACTATATTACCGGAATCGGCTTCGACGCGGACGGCAACAGCAGTGATTTGTATAAAAAGGAATGGCCTGCGGATATTCATATTATCGGCAAGGACATTGTTAGATTCCATTGCATTTACTGGCCGATTTTCCTTATGGCACTCGGCGAGCCGTTGCCAAAGCGCATATTCGGACACCCGTGGCTGTTGCAAGACGGCGGAAAAATGTCAAAGTCAAAGGGTAACGTTATTTATGCCGACGATTTGGCGGAATGCTTCGGCGTTGATGCCGTAAGATATTATCTGCTCTCTCAAATGCCCTTCGACAACGACGGCGTTATAAGCTGGGAAATGGTTGCGGATACTATAAACTCAGAGCTTGTCAACGTGTACGGAAATCTCGTGCAACGCACTATTGCCATGAGCAATAAATACTTTGGCGGTGTCGTGTGCAACAAGGGCGTTTGCGAAGCGGTTGACGACGAGCTTATCGAAATTGCAAAATCCGCAAGAGATAAGGTGTTTGGCAATCTTGACAATTATCGTTCTGCCGACGCGGCGTCCGAGATATTGTCGGTGTTGAGAAGGGCAAATAAATATATCGACGAAACCATGCCGTGGGTTCTTGCCAAGGACGAGGCGCAAAAGGACAGACTTGCGACCGTGCTTTACAATTTGACCGAAACGATAGTTATCTGTGCAAGCCTTCTTTATCCGTTTATGCCGTCCACCTCTCAAAGGGTTGTCGAGCAGTGCGGAACGAGCTTGCGTGCATACGACGATTTGGATAAATTCGGCTTGCTCGAGAACGGAGTAAGAGTTGATGAAAATCCCAAGCACATTTTTGCGAGAATCGATTTTGAAAAGCTGAAAAAAGAGCTTCTCGAAAAAGGCTTGATAAAGGAAGACGACGAGCCGACCGCGCCCGTTGCAAAGAAGGAAGAGAAGAAGCCCGAACACAAGGAAGAGAACGTCGTGACGTTTGAAGAAATCACCATAGACGACTTTGCAAAAATTCAACTTCGAGTAGGTAAGATTTTGACTGCCGAAAAGGTTGAAAAAGCAGATAAGCTCCTTAAGTTTTCCGTCGAAATCGGAAACGAGGTGCGCACAATCGTGAGCGGTATCGCAAAATACTATACCCCCGAAGAAATGATCGGAAAGAGAGTTGTCGTGGTATACAACCTCAAGCCTGCGAAGCTTCGCGGCATAGAGAGCCAGGGCATGTTGCTTTGCGCGTGCGAAAAGACGGAAGACGGAAGTGAGCGAATCGTGCTTGTGTCTCCCGAAAAGCCTGTTGAGAGCGGTTGTGTGGTCAGATAAAAAATCCGCCTCGCAGGAGGCGGTTTTTAATGAAATATGTTGATTGATACGCATTGTCATTTGAATGACGAAAAGCTTATAGAACGCACAGAGAGCATCTTGTCCGATTTTGAAAAAGACGGATTGGAGTGCGCCGTGTGCGTCGGCTACGATCTTCCGTCGTCCGAGCTTGCGGTTGAGCTGAGCGAAAGATACGAAAAACTGTACGCCGCCGTAGGCGTTCATCCGCACGACGCTACGACGTTGAACGACGAGGCGATAGAACGCCTTGCTGTGTTGGCGCAAAGAGATAAGGTCGTGGCGATAGGCGAAATAGGGCTTGACTATTATTATGATTTGAGTCCGAGAGAGGAACAGAAAAAAGCGTTTGCAAGACAAATCGAGCTTGCCAATGAATTGAAGCTCCCCGTCGTTTTGCACGTCCGCGACGCATACGAGGACGCGCGAAAAATACTTTTTGACATGAAAGATTTTTTGCAAAACGGCGTTCTGCTTCATTGCTATTCCGGCTCTTGCGAGTACGTCAAGATATTCGATAAGCTGGACGCGTATTATTCTTTCGGAGGGGCAATAACCTTCAAAAACGCAAAGCACAATTTGGAGGCTCTTGCGTGCGTGCCGAAAGAAAGGCTCCTGCTGGAAACGGACTGTCCTTATATGACGCCCGTGCCGTTCAGGGGAAAAACCAATGAGCCAAAATACGTCTCGCTCGTTGCCCAAAAGGCAAGCGAGGTGTTGGAAATAAGCAGACAAGAAATTGAAAAATTAACGACAACAAATGCAAAACGACTGTTTACACGTATAAAATAGAGCGATAAACATCGTTTTGTGCAAGAAGCGATTATGACAAACAATTATGTATATGAATTTGGAGATAGTCTATATCTCAACATAACAAACCGTTGCCCCAATCGATGCGAGTTTTGCATACGCAACATCAAGGACGGAGTTAGCGGAAGCGATTTGTGGCTTTTGAAGGAGCCTACGTATCAGGAAATGGTTGACGACCTTGCCCTATACGATTTGCACAAATACAAAGAAGTCGTGTTTTGCGGCTTCGGCGAGCCTATGTGCAATCTGTCTATGATTTCGCAAATAGCTCCGTATTTGAAGAATAAGGGGTGCAAAATAAGAATCAATACGAACGGGCTGGGCAATCTCATAAACAAACGTGACGACGTAGCGACGCTTATTGCTCCGTACGTGGATTACGTTTCTATATCCTTAAACGCGTCAACCGCCCAAGGGTATCAGGAGATTTGCAGAAGCAAATACGGCGAGCAGGCGTTTTACGCGATGCTGAAATTTGCAAAGGACTGCGTTGACGCCGGCATAGACACGACGCTTTCAGTCGTTGACTTTATCGGCGAAGACGAGATAAAGGCGTGCGCCAAGCTTGCAGAGCAAGCCGGTGCGCATTATAAGGTGAGAGAAACCATTTACGAGGATACCGAATATTAAAGAAAAACAGAAGAGAATTTCTTTTGAGATTTGAAACTTCGCTTCCGTTTTATCTTTTGTACTTCGAGGTTTTATCTTCGGTACGATAGTATTGTGTGCAATCGATAGAGCGTTATTCGTTTTGTCAAGAGGAAAAATATGGAAAATAAAAACGTAAGAGACATATTGAGAGACGTTGATTTTAGATTCAACAAGGCGTTGGGACAAAATTTTATTACCGACGCGAATCTTCTTGATGCCATTGTCGCGGACGGCGGAATTTGCAAGGACGACGTTGTTGTGGAAATTGGCACGGGCGCAGGTACTCTTACGCGCGCTATCGCCGCCGTGGCAAAGAAGGTGTATTCCTTCGAGGTGGACAGAAATCTCGAGAAAGTGCTTGCGCTGTCTTTGCAGGGCATAGATAACGTCGAGGTTGTGTTTAGAGACGTTTTGAAAATGCGCGACGAGGAGCTTCGCGAAATAGTGGGCGGAGAGTTTAAGGTCGTCGCCAATCTTCCTTATTATATAACCACGCCGTTGGCAATGCGTTTTATCGAAAGCTCGCTTGACGTAAAGAGCATAACGATAATGGTTCAAAAAGAGGTTGCGGACAGATTCGTCGCAAAACCGGCGACTCCCGATTATTCCGCAATTACGCTCGCAATAGAAATGGCAGGAAGCGCAAAAATCACAAGAAGCGTTAACAGAAACATGTTTTTCCCGTCCCCGAACGTCGATAGCGCGGTGGTGAGAATAGACGTTGACAGAAACAAGCTTGACGGACAAAACGCGCCACTGTTGCACAAGCTTGTACGCGCTTCGTTTGCAATGAGAAGAAAGACGCTTGCAAACAATCTTTCCGTGGCGTTTCAGATAACGAAGCAGCAGGCAGGCGAGATAATTCAAAGCGCCGGATTCTCCCCGCTGGTGAGGGGAGAGGCGTTGAGCTTGGAAAATTACATCGCGCTTTGCAACGTGCTTGAAAAAGCCGTTAAGCAATAAAGCAATAACAAAATCTACTAATCGAGCATAAAAGAAAGCATGAACAACAAGAAATCTCAAAGCTTACTCGGCGTATTTTTCGTGTCGTTGTGTGCGTTTGTTTGGGGCTTTGCGTTTTTGGCACAGCGTAAAGCGGCGGACGACGTACCCGTTTTTACGTTCAACGGATTGAGGTTTTCGCTTGCGGTTGCGGTTATCGGCATAATAATCGTTGTCAATACGATTGTCGAAAAAAAGACCGGTAAAAAGAGAAAAGGCTGGAATAAGGAAACGTTTTTAGGCGGTTTTTTGTGCGGATTGTGCGTGTTTATGGCAAACAATCTTCAGCAATTCGGCTTGCTTTCCAGCTCGCTCGGTAAGACCGGATTTATTACGGCTTTATATATTGTTATCGTCCCGATTTTAAGCATTTTGCTCCGTCGGCGAGTTTCCGTAAGCAATCGGTTTGCGGTGGTTATTGCAATGCTCGGCTTTTATCTTATGTGCGATACGGGGGATTTGTCGTTTTCTAGAGCGGACGGCTTGCTCTTCCTTTGCGCCGTGATGTTCTCGCTGCAAATCATGTTTATAGACGTGTACGTGGACGAAACGGATCCGTTCAAGCTGACGTTTATGCAGTTTGTGTTTGCGTCGTTGTTCAGCCTGCCGGCTATGGCTATCGAGGGCTTTCCGCCGATTGACGTCATCGGCAACAACATTTTGTCCGTGTTGTACGTCGGCATTATGTCCGCAGGTATAGGCTTTACTCTACAAACTCTCGGACAGAAATATGCTCCGCCCGAGCTTGCCACGCTTATTATGTCGCTTGAGTCCGTCATTGCTTTGATTACCGGAGTTGCGATTTTGAACGAGAAATATTCTTATGCGGAATTTGCGGGCTGTATAGTCGTTTTGCTTGCGGTGTTCCTTGCGCAAATTCATGTTCCGAAGAAAATGCTGACGGCAAACACAAGCAAGTATTTTATCGATTAGCGAATTGTTTTTTGGGGTGATAACAACAATGGGTATTTAACAAAAAGCGCGTTTTACACGCGCTTTTTGAATGTATAAAGCCTTGTTTTTGGAATCAAGTTTCGATTATATCGTAATTGATAATCGTTGCTACCGCTCCCGTTACTTTGAAGTGAACGTCGTATTTGTCGTATCGCAGACTATACGTGCGCTCGTCCTCTTGGTAAGCAGGGCGCGGGTCTTGCGCAATACATTCCAGAATCATTTTTGCTGTGTCCGGCGCGATGTCGCTCAAGATGTTATCATTGGCAACGCTCAAGCGGTGAGCGTCGTGCTCGCCTGCAAATCCGTATTTCGCGTCGGCGCGACAGTCCGACGGGACGTATGGTTTTATGTCGTAAATCGGCGTTCCGTCCAAAAGGTCCGCACCTTCGACTATGAGAGTGGTTCCGTATTCCGATTGGCGCACGTCTACAAGACGAACGCAACTTAATCCTATTGAATTGGGTCTGAAAGGAGAACGCGTTGCAAATACGCCGACCTTTGTGTTTCCGCCGAGTCGTGGAGGACGCACCGTTGCGCTCCAGTCAGCTTTATGCGACAGCGAAAAATCGAACAATAGCCATAAATGAGAAAATTGCTCGATTCCGCGCAGGGCGTCGGGATTGCGATATTCCTTTTCAAAGACGATTTCGCCGAGAGTGTTTACTCTGCCGCTTTGGCGCGGAATGCCGAACTTTTCTTTGAACGGGGTGTGTATGTGCGCTATCGGGAATATTTCCATACTTATCTCCTTGCTTGTATTATACATTATTCGCCGTGACGGCGCAATCGCTTTTTCGCAACCGGCCTGCACTTGAAAAATAGGGTATTGTATTCGTCGGCTTTTTGTTTTATAATTTTATCGATATATAGCCATACGTATATGGTGAAAACGGAGGGAAATATGAAGAGAACTTATCCGAGTTGGATTGACGGACAGGTCAACAGCAAACAAACCGAGTACACCGAGCCGACAAAGCTTCTCGCCGACGACGGCACGTTGCTTGCTCCGGGCTGGGCAAGGCACAACGTTTTTGAGTACGAGCGCGAAAAGGCGAAGCCTGCCAATCGCAAAAAAGAATGGGATATGTTTCAGATTTCAAACGGCGAAATGATGGTGCAGATGACTTTTGCAAACATATCTATAGGCGGTTTTGCACAGGCGTCTATCACCGATTTGCGCCATAAACGCAATGACGGCAAGCTTACCACAGGTAAAATCGCCGAGGTTACGGGGCTGTTTATCGGCGGAAAGAAATATATGCTTCCTGCAAAAGGCGACGTACCCAACGTGCTTGACCAGACCGTAGGCAAAACGCATATGAAGGTCGTGACCGAAAAGAATCGTAGAATTATGTATTTCAAAGGAATGTGCAAGGGCAAGGAGGTTGAATGCAATTTTACGATGGATATTATGGACGGGCTTGAAAATATCACGACGGTGCTTCCGTTTGCAGGCAAACCCACAAGATATTTTATGACGACAAAACAAAATTCAATGCCGTGCGAGGGTACCTTCCGTTGGGGCGAGCAGGTTTGGACGTTCGAGAAAAAGAACACGTTTGCGTTTATGGATTGGGGAAGGGTTAACACTCCCTATCAAATGGTTTGGTATTGGGGCAACGGAAATCAATACGTTACGGGCGCGGACGGAAAAGAGCATTTGTTCGGATTTGAAATAACCTGGGGTATCGGCGAAGAGTCCAATGCAACAGAAACCGCTATTTTCTGGGACGGCAAGGTGCATAAGTTCGGTCCTGTCGACGTTGAGGTTTTCCCGAAGCCCGATAAATTTAAGGATAAATGGCATTTTGTGTCACAGGACGGCAGATTTGATTTTGTAATGACTCCGTTTTACGACCATCACAGCGATTTGAACGTGCTTAACCTGCTGCGTATGCACTGCCATCAGGTGCACGGTATGTGGAACGGTACGGCAATTCTTGACGACGGTACGAAGGTTGAAATCAAGAATATGTACGCCTTCTGCGAGTATTGCGAAAACAAGTGGTGACAATTTGCTTAACGGCGACGAAGGCGTCGCCGTTAAGCTTTTTAAGAGGAAAATATAAAGGCATATGAATTACGTTTTGGAACATGGCGATTACGAAATAACGGGGTTAGACAGGGGAGATACCGTTGCATATCTCGGCATACGTTTTGCAAGAGCCGACAGGTTTAAGAAGCCGCAATTAGAACCGCTTGCGCAAAAATTAAGCGCGCTGAAAAACGGCGATTGTTGTCCGCAGGAAAGGCAATTTTTCGACGAGGGAGCAAAGCGCAACACGTTTTATTACGACGAATTTAGGCGAGGTTTGAGTTTTACATATTCCGAGGATTGTCTAAATCTCAATGTTTATGCGCCGAAAACGGGAGATAAACTGCCTGTTTTGATAAACATCCACGGCGGCGGCTTTGTAACCTGCTCTTGCGACGAGCGCCCGTTCGACGGAGTAAACATAGCCAAGGAGGGAGTGATATGCGTGTGTCCGAATTATAGGCTCAACATCTTCGGATACTATGCGGACGACAACGTTTGCAATCTTGCGCTGCATGATATGCTGTGCGCCATTCGTTGGGTTAAAGCAAATATCGCGACCTTTGGAGGGGACCCCGACAATATTACGCTTATGGGACAAAGCGCGGGAGCAATCTCAATACAAAGCCTTATATTGTTGCCCGAGGTGAAGAATACGGTGAAGAGGGCAATAATGCTGTCGGGTGCGGCGACGGACGGCTTGTTCGCGCCTAAATCGCGCGCGC
>CAZUZK010000003.1:0-57607 GCA_964624745.1 uncultured Bacteroides sp.
TTCACCCAAACGGTTTTCAAGACCGCCTCGTTATGACCGCTTCGATACGCTTCCATACAAACAACATATCAAGCTTGTCTAGTATAGCAAGAGTTTGACCGCCTGTCAAACAATACGACAATTTTAACAAAAAATTTGCTTAAAAATCTGATTTCGAGCTCATTTTTATTAGACTGAAGGATATTGTATTGCGATTCCCTCGTCGAAAGACGTGTCTGCAACCTCGATATTTCCCGTTCCGTATCCGTAAACGTTTTCTAGTGCAATACAGCCTACAAAAGCATATTCTCCCACCTTGCAGGTGTTTTCGTTGAAGAAATAAACCTCTTTAAGATTGGGCAATGCCGCAAAGGCAAAATCCTCTATCACTCGTACGCCTTGCGGAATATAAATTCTCTCGGGCAGCTGCTGAAGAGTTATATCGGCAAATATCGTGTTCGCAATGCTATACGTCTGATATTCCTCGTATTCCTCTGCGCTCAAACCGTCGATGGAAAACAGTCTTTCGTCGGACACGGTGCCGTCCGAGTTTTTTCTATACCAAAACACGTCGGGTATCACAACGTCGCCGAGATTGACTCCGTACGGAGTATCGCCGCCCGTATAAAACGTTGTGACCTGCGCGCATTTCGTGCCGTCCTCTGCTTCGATAACGTTTATGTTGAAATACTTTGCCCACACGTAATTGCGCACGCCGTTATAGGTGGGAGTGACGCTGGGCGCGACTGAAGACGTACCGCCCTCCAAACTGCCTATCGAAGACGTCCAAACCGCATACGAAACCCCCGTCATCGTAATTGCGACGGACAACAGCACCAACGAAGCTATCAATATCGAAATCCTATATTTTCTCTTCATATCGTCAAGCAAAAACACCGTTGCGCACGTCCACACCGAGCAAATCGTTTTGGTCGTTCTTTATATCGAACGTAAACTCTACGCTGTCTGCGCGAAGCAAATCGGGGTTGCACTCCTCGTCTATTTTATTGAAGTATATCGTGGCTTGCACGTAATACGTTTCACCGGGGATAACAAGCATATAAAAATCATATCCCGGCTCGCCGTTTTCAAGAGTGGGTTGCACGTAATAAACACTCGTGCTGTCCTTAAACGGCGGCGTTATATTCGCAATCGGTTGCGGACTTGAGTCGATTATGTCAACCAGCGCAAGCTCGACGTTAAAATCCCCCTTGAAATCCAGCTCCGAATATTTATATCCTGCGTCCTTTATATGCACGGAGGACACCGAAAGCAAAAGCGTCTTCCTTCCGTCAATAGCGTTTGTCTCCCCGTCTTCCGTTGTAGACGATATGTCGGGAGAACCCACAAAGTTTATCGGGAAATACAGCGTTGCGGTTTTTGCGGCGGAATTTATTGTATCCGATTTTGATTTGAGGGTTTGTCCGAACGGCGCTTCCCCTCCCTTTTCAAGCACGCCGACGTTTGCGATTGCAGGCCATACGCTCACTCCGTAACCGCTTATCGTCTCGTCTATCTTGATAACCGCCTTCTCCTGCAAATAATCCGAATCTATGGTAAATCCGCTCTCGCCGCTACTTGCGAAATTGCTAAACCACGCCGCCGTAACGCTGATTGCCGTCACCGCGACAATCAAAGCCATTACGAGAGAAGAAACGATAAGTGTGCGTTTTGTTTTATTCATTTTCTCCTCCCTCTTCGCTTATTCCGTTTATCGCAATTTGAGCGGAAAATTCAAACACCGTGCTTGCGTAATCCATGCTTGAATAATACATTTGATTCGGATAGTTCGGATTGAACATTTTTGCAAGTTCGGCACTTGAATATACGTTTTGTGCAGTATAAACGTCCTTATCTGCGGAAAAGAACTGCATCCAAAACATTTTCTGCGGTGCGAAAACGATGTAGAAATCATACAATTCGCCGTCCGCGGAAAAGCTTTCGATTTCAAATCCGTCAACGTCTTTTATGCTGTAATTTTCGGCGATTTCGGCATCGTTGAGTTTTTTCACAAAGCCGTCGCTTCCGAACGTCAATTTGCCGTACGGCGTATACCACACCTCATCAGTCGTCGGCGAAAGATAAGCCATCGTTTTATTCGTTCCGTCCGCGGAAGCCGTATAATTCATTGCCGTCAATCCGCTGTGTTTTTTGAAGAACCACGTGAACGCGTACGGAATATCGGGCGCGGTATTTTTATCCGCATCGTCCTCGAAACCGTACGTTTTTTTAGGCGGTGAAATGATTATGTTGTTTCCGTTTTCGTCCTTTATCGGCATACCCTGCGCGTCTACCTTCATTTTGGAAATCTTCGCCGTGTCGAAATACATTTCTATATCAAAGGTATTTCCTTCTGTGTCGAGCGCAATCGTGTTGATAAAATAATAAGCGATATTGCTTTGATTGACTGAATTGTCCCCTGCGACCTCCTCCGTCATAAGCTTGCCGGTATTATCGCCGTCAAAACAAAATGCCGTTTGTCCGACGTATTTTATATTGTCCCAAAGTTCGCTGTCCTTTAAGTCGAACACTATCTGATGTGTTTGCGCCGTTGAAAAATCGATTTTCGTTACTCTTACTTCCCTGTCGTTTGAGAACCACGCAAAAGACGCGCTCACCATAACAAGGGTGACCACCATAATCAAAATCGGAATCGCGATACCGAAAACCGCTTTTACCGTTCTGTTTTTTTGCGAGGCTTTGTCCATATTTTTTCCTACTTTGACATTTTGTGTGTCATAATTCTTTGCATTTCGATTTTTGCGAGCCTT
Source organism: uncultured Bacteroides sp. (assembly GCA_964624745.1). Classification (GTDB taxonomy): domain Bacteria; phylum Bacillota; class Clostridia; order Christensenellales; family CAG-917; genus CAG-475. The sequence goes on from CAZUZK010000003.1 coordinate 2,751, forward strand.
ATAGTATATACAAAGCACGCCTTGGATTTATTTGCCAAGTCACGCAAGCGGAATAGCGTTCACGCTGACTTCAAACATCTTATCCGCACCGTTGAGGTCTATGGTATGTCCGTTCGCCTTAACCGTGCCGTAGAACGCGCCGCTGTACGTGCTATGCACGTAGCTTGAATACATCTTCACGTCGCAAGCAAGCGTAAACGTAGCAAAGCGTAGCTCTCTCAACAGAGAAACGTTTTGCTGATTTGCGATGACAATCGCGTCGCTGTCGCTCGTACCGTGCTTCTTGCCGACAATCCAGCTTTCGTTGCCGAGGGTGTATACGCTCAAGCCTTTAAGCTCGCCCGTGGTTACGCTCGTTTCGCCAAGCGAATACATGAGCAAATCAACGTCGATAATATCTCTCAATCTCATACTGCGACGAGCCTTAACCGAAGAGCGCAAATCCTCTGCTATATCGCGCAAATCCATATCGTTAACGACGTCGAACACTCCCTTGTTGCCGTCGTCACCCTTGCAATAATCGCTGTCGGCATAACCGCTGTTCGAGCCGAGATACAGCTCCGCATACGATTTTTTGCGCGCGCTGTCGTTTACAAAGGCAAGCCCCGAATCGCTCCTCTTCCAAACGGCGTTTTCCATATGGAACGAGTTGTCGATGCTTGCAGAAGCAAGTCCTACGCCAAACGGATTCACGTTGCCGGTGGCGTCAATCTGCATCATCGATACAGCGTTTGAAAGCTTGATATTGTTTGCCGAGCCGACAAACCCGCCGACGTTGCTACCGTTGCCGCGAACGGTTATCGTGCCCAACACGATAGCATTTGCTATCGAACGCTCTGACGAGCCGAACAATCCGCCGACGTTTGCGGTCGCGCTCACGGTTATCGAGCCGTGGAATGTTACGTTTGAAACGGCGTCACCGTTTGCCGACGCAAGCGCGCTACCCGCGATTCCGCCCGTGTTTCCCGCGCCTGAAAGAACGGTGAAATTGCGCAAATGCAAATTGCTAACCTTGACGTTTGCGCCGAGCACGTCGAACAATCCGACGTTTTCGCTGCCGTAGCCGACAATTTTTAGCTTGTCGATAACGTAGCCGTTGCCGTCGTACGAACCGTTAAACAGCTCGGAGGTGAGCTTAAACAAGCTTCCCTTCACGCTCACGATATTGCCTACGCCCGAGCTTGTAACGTGCTTGACGTAGCTTGCGCCCGAAGAGGAACCCCAGCCGTAGCGATGAGCAGTGCCGTCCTGACCGATAACGGTAAAGAAGCTGTTGAGCATATCCTCGTCGGCTTGAGTCATAACGCCGGAGATATCCGCGGTTTGCTTAAATGCCGAGAACATACGCTTGCTAGACGCAGGGTTCTCCTTGTAATAGCCCCAACAGCCGACCTCTCCCACCTCGGAGTTTTCATTGCGGAAGACGACGATTTTACCGTTGCTGTCATTCTGAAGCTCCTCGAAATATCCGTCCCAGTCGCTGTAGCCGTCGGGCATACCGATGTTGTTTGTGTATTGCGCCTGCGTTGCCAACAACTCGAAGGTGAAATCGGACTTGATAATCTGCGTAAATTCGGGATTGTCGCCGTCCTGACTTGCAGTCCAATAGAAGGACGCGATAATCAATTTTGCAAGCGAATTGATTTCAAACACGTCGCCTGTTTCTACAAAGTAGCCGATTGTCAGAATGGGCTGATTGCTCAAGCGATAGTTGAAATTCATACCCATATCAGGCGAAACCTTCGCTCCAAGCACGCTGCTGTTTTCCGAGCCGTAAATTACCTTGTGTCCCTTGTATACCGCAGGCTCGCCGTTGCCGTCGAGCTGCCAGCCGTTTGCAACGATAACGCTGACCGTTCTCTCTACGATGTCCTTGCTGGTACCGCTGATGTTTTCCCACTCGGTATTATACTTGTTGTCGGCGGTTGCGTAGCTTTGATATTGATGAGCATACTCTACGCGCACCGACTTGACGGTTATCTCGATGACGACCTCGCTTGTAAGACCTTCGTTGTTTGCGCGGTCGTTCTTGTCGTAAACCGTGACCGGCGTACACGAGCCGTTCAAATAAACGCCCACGTCGTTGCTATGCTCCGCGACGACAAACTTGTAGTTGCCTGCCTCGTTGCCCGAAATCCTAAATTCGAGCTTCTTGTAGTAACCGCTTCCGACGTAATAGTTGCCCTCGGAATCGACGCAAACGTTGTTGACGTACTTGTCGAGCTTGTATCTTTGAGAGCGCGTGCTGTCCGCTTCGACGTAATTTGCATACACCGTCACGTCGTCCGTGCCGTAGAAGCCGGATACGCTGAAGCCCTCGCCGCTTGTGTAAATCTGGCTCTTTGCCGTCTTCCCTTCGGTATGCTTTGCGCCGCTACCGCCGTATGACGTGCCTCCGTTATATGCTCTTGTAGCCTTGCCGTAGCGAAGCTTATCGAGCGTAATCGTAAGCATTGCGTGCGTAATTTCGCCTATGCCGTCAACCTGTTGCACGCCCGAGCCGACGTACTTGTAGTTTGTCGTATCGCCGACAAATTCATAGTTGATAAACACAGCCTTTCCGCTTGCGACGTTTGCATCGTCGTAATACGCGGTGACGTTAAACGAGCTTATGCTCGGCGCCGAGCCTTGGTTGGTGGACGTAACCGAATAAACGGAATTGCTGTTTGCAAGTGCGGTTGTAGCCGACGTCGTGCTGTCGTAAACCTTGCCGACGACGTTTCCGCTAGAGTATGAAACAGTTATCGTTGACTGCTCGATTTCGTACTTCGAGCTGGTTGTATTGCCGATAATATAGTTGTCCTTGCTTGTCGCGACGCCCTCGTTGGTTGCCGGCGAGATGCTAAAGGACACAACGCTCATAAAATAATCCTTGCCGACGTTCGTTTGCTTGCCCGAAAGCGTAAGCGTCAAAACGTCGTTGCCGAGAGCGTGAATGGTTGCGCTGTCCACGGTGGAGCTTGTGACGACGGGCGAGCTTAGAGCACTCACCTTGTAGCTTGCGCCCGACACCGTAAAGCCCGCGTAACGTCCGTAGTAATACACGAAGCTTGACGGCGAGCTTGTCCAGGTAAGAGAGATTTCTCTCGCGCTTATCGTAAACGTTGCGCTACCCGTTCCCGTAACGTCGTAGTTGTTAGACACGTCCACACCGTTTCTTCTCGCCTCGAACGCCTTGCTCGAAATGGACACGACGTACTCGCCTGCATTGACGAAGGCTGTCGCCTCGCTCTTGTCGTTAACCTTGTAGTTGACGAAAATCATATCTCTGCCGAAGTTGAACGAGCCGTCCGCATTCTGCGCGATATTCGAGCCGTTGTCCGACAAATCTATGCTCGGCGTGTGTGATTTCGCATCGTAAATCGCGCTTCCGTCCTTAAGTCCCGAAAGCGTCAACGCCTTTTTAGCTATCGTCCACTTTGCGGTGTACGTGCCGTTAAGCTTGTAGTTGGAGCTACGCGCGCCGCTTCCCATACTTGCGGTGACGGAATATCCGCCGTCCTTATAATCTACGGTTTGCGTAGTCACGGTTGCCGACGGCGACGAGCTTGTGACGGAATAGGTCTTTCCTCCGCAAACGATTTCGACCTTATCGTTGGCGACAAGTCCCGAAACCGTGAATTGCGAAAGTCCCTGATGCTCGGTGTTGTAAACGTACGTTTTGCCCGAAGCGTTCAGCGTTGCGCCCTTATGGTCGGCAAACGTAACGCTCAACGGACGCTTGGTTATGATATATTGCGCCTCCGAGGACTCTGCGGAGCAATCTATGAGATTATCTTTTGCCCAGTCGGTAAGCTCCAGCTTTGCGGTGTACGTCTTCGCGTCTACTGCCGTTGTAAACGTACAGGTTGCTTTCTTGCTGTTTACCGAAACGAAATTGTCCGCCTTGACGTTGTTGAGCGTTGCCGAATAATACTTCTTGAGGAAGGCTACGAAATCGGAAATGCCCGTATCCGTCAAGACCTCGAAGGTTGCGATAAGCTTACCTGTCTTTTGTCCGTCGTAAACGTGGCTACCGCTCGAATCCTGCTTCGTCCAGCTGAGCGTAATCGCATTGTTGCTTATGGAGAACTTGGGCGATACGGAAGTATCGAGCTTATAGTTGCCCTGCTGTCCGCTTGCAAACGTCAGGTAGTAGTTGCCGACAAGGCGCATTCCCGATACGTCGAAGCTATGGCTGTTTATGCTTGTTCTAACGCTGACGTTGCTCACTCTGTTGCCGCTCAACGCGCTGTTGCACTCGACTGCCGAAGACGTACCCAAAATGCCGTTTGTATCGAACAAATCGAAGGACGAAAGCGCATAATCGTTGTCGTTGTTGCTATTCTTGATTTGCGCAACGAATCTGGGACTGAATGCGGCAAGTACCGCCATTGTGTCGTTGTAGCCCTCTTTTGTGACTATACCGTCCACAACCCAGCTGCGAGAATACAGCGAATTGTCAAAGATTGCGCTTTGATTGTCGTAACCGGCGCCGAGCTTAATTCGGAGCGTTGCCGGAGTGACTATAACCTTGCACATCTTGTCAAGCTCGGTGTAGCAATCCTTTTTGTTTGTTAGCTCGGGGACAATGAGATAGTTCTTTGCATTGACAAACTTTATGCCTACCACAAGCTTGTACGTATTGCTGTCCGAAATTGTCTCTTTGGTGGAACCGAGGTCTGCAAGATTGGAATACACCTGCATTTGCGCGCTTACGATTTCGATTCCGTACGTATCCGCGCCCTTAACCGCCTCACAACTCGAGCCGTTCCATTTGAACGTGACAAGATCCGTCGCGTTTGCGATATTGCTTCCCTCAAACGTCTTTATCGCCACGTCGAAGGTTATGTTCGATTTGTCCTTCGGCGCAATATTGCTTATGGTGAGCGTTGCTTGGCATTCGTCCTTTCCGTACTCGCCTGCAACGTCGTCGGCTACGGCTTCAAGACCTCTGTAGCTTATAGTCCAATCGACGACGATACCGCCGACAACGGACGGATTGCCGTTTCTGTCGTAATAGTAAACCTCGATTGCGGACTTATAATTGCCGGGCTTTGTCGCGCTCAACACGGTGTCGGAACCGTCCACGGCTTTATAACAGTAGGTGTCGGCATAGCTTTCGTTTGCAACGACGTTTTGCCTGAACTCTATCGACTTGTTTTCCGCATCAGTCAAGCCTATCGGCGCGTAACGCTCATAGCTGTTGTACGTAAGCGCGGAGCCTTTCGCTATAGTACGATAGTAAACCGCGACGTTCTTTGCAATCTTTGCCGAATCCGCGGAATTGATTGTCGCAATGGATATATAGAACAAGCCCGTCGTCACACTCTCGTCCTTAATTGCGGAGGGCTTCTGGCTTCCGCTTGACTCTATATACATATAATATCCGCTGTTCTTTCCAGCCGCCATAGCCGTTGCGTACAGCACCGAGCTTTGCGGAGAACCGCCGTCTTGAACGATTGTGGAATACAGCGTTTCGGTGTCCTTGCCTGCCTCTCGCTCGCTTGCGGAATATGCGTTTGCGATACGCTTCCAGTAGACGGAGGAAGCAATATTGTTGCCTCGAGCGTCCGTATGCTCCGCATTAACCTTTCCTATTGACGTATCCGAAACGGAGGACGCGCTCATATTGTCGTTTGCGTAAACGAAATACCAGCCGGTCGAGCCGTCGTTCGCACCCGTGGAATAGGTGGGATTGTTGAGCGGTTTAACCCACGCGCCGTTCGTAAAGGAGGAGCCTGAATGATATTTTGCAAAATACATCGCCCACGTCAAATCCGTTACGTCGCTTTCGCTTACCGTCACGCCGCCCACTCTATGCTCGCCGACGGCTTTATAATATTCGGTAGGCGTTGAGTAAATGGCTCCGCTCACGTCCTTATCCGTGCCGCACAACGCTTGTGTGAACGTTATCGTCTCCGCATTGCCGTTGTTTGTATAAGTTTCGGAAATGACCTCGTACTTGCCCAAGGTCTGCTGCAAGTTGTTGACGTTCGAGCCTGCGATAACGGCGTTTTCGTAACCCTTAACCCAATAGGACGTCGTAGCGTCGGTGGTTGAGTTCGCCTTGCCGACGATACCGCCGACGTCGCTTACCGTGGCAACGAAATTGCCCTCTATCGCAAACGCGGATTTGATTTCTATGTTAGAACCGTATGCGTAGCCCACGATACCGCCGACGTTCTTCGCGCCCGTGACGGTTGTGTTGTACGCAAGCATATTGTTGATTGAAATTCCCGAGGCTTTTATAAGTCCGACGATACCGCCGACGTTGTAAACGCCGTTTGCGGTGACGTTGCCCACTGCGTAATACGTATTGTTGCTCCAATCGCTTCCGCCGTTGAAGCCGTTGCTCGAATCGCCTATAACGCCGATTGCGCCGCCTATACCGCCCCACTTCGTTTCGTCGGCGTTCTTCGCATTCTCGATTGCGGCACTATCGGGATTTGCGGTGAGCGTACCGCCTGCCTCGAAGTGCGTGTTCCTTATCGAAATGCTCACGTCTAAAGCCGTGCCGTCGAGCGGAATATTATCCGAATCGCTCTTAAGAGGCTCGGGAACGCCTATGATACCCACCGAACCGCCTACCGCGTTGACTGCGGCGACCTGCATATTGCTTGCCGAACTTATGAACTGCGCATAAGTCATAGAGCCTGCCAATACGCCTATGGAACCGCCCACGTAGCCCGTTGCGGTAACTCTACCGCTGTTGGTAAATTCGACCTTCGAGTTATTGTCGTAGCCTGCGATAGAGCCGAGCAAAATGCCTATCGAGCCACCTATGTACGCGCCTGTGCTTGTGACGTTGCCGCTGTTTACAAACACCGTGGGTACGGGATTGTCCGTCGGAACCGTTACGCTTGCGGTCTTTGCGACGTATCCTATCGAGCCGCCCACGAAATTGACGCCCGTAACCGAGCCGTTGTTGGTAAATTCGCCGGCTATAGAGCCTTTATTGAGCTTGCCAATCGAGCCGCCGATATAGTTGTTGCCTCTAACATTGCCCTCGTTGGTAATGGTGAGTCGTCTGACCTCTTCGCTTCCCGTACCGCCGCCGGTGAACATCTCGCCGTCGTTGAGTCCGACGATGCCGCCGACGTTGTTTCTGCCATTAAGGTCGCCGTTGTTGACGAAAGTGCCCTTGACGATGTTGACTATACCATCCGTACCGTCTTGCGTTTCCGCGCCCTCGTTCTTGCCGACGATACCGCCGACGTTATCCTCGCTTGCCTCTATATTTGCGCCGGTTTCAATCGTAATTGACAGCCTCTTTTCGTACGTGACGCCGCTATAGTCGTTTGCGCCCATATTCAACGTCGCGCCTGCGGCGTTCAAGCCGATAAAGCCGCCTACCTCGCTCTTGCCCGAAAGCACGCAGCCTATCGAGATAACCGTGTTGTCCGAGAGTATATCGACAGTGCTTTCGTTTGTGCCGATAAAGCCGCCCATATTGTCGGCGTTGATTGCCGTTATCGTCGGATTGACGGTAAGCCGTCCGCTGAAGGCAACTCCGCGGGTGCGTCCGGCAACGCCGCCGAGATTCTTTATTCTGTCAATGGAATCGTCTATGACGATATTGCCCGTCACGTTGATGATTGCGCCCGAGGCTATGCTCGCGCCTGCGCCCATATCGCCTACGACGCCGCCGACGTTCGTAACGTCGCCGTTGTCCGTGTCCATGCCCTTTGCGATGAGAATCGTGCCGTCAAACACTATCCTTCCGCTGAACGTGGTGGTGACGGCATTCACCGTGTCGTTGTGCGTGGTAAAGCCCACGATGCCGCCTATTGCCGTGCCGTAATTCGGATCGTTTTCGATTGTTCCCCACTCGTCGTCACGCGCGATAAGCGTGGATTTGTTGACGGAGCAATCAACTATTTCGTTTATCGAATTAGGCATAATGCCGGCGATACCGCCTATGCACGTTTCGCCTGTGATAAGCACTTGCTTCTGTGCCGCGCCTATTTCAGAGTTGTATGCGACGCTCGTCATTTCGGCTATCGTTGCCGCCGAGGAATCGTACGTCAACGGATTCGTATCGGTTCCGACCTCGCAGCCGCTTATAAACAACGTCGTATTGTCGTTGGAATAGCCTATGATGCCACCAATGTGCTTTCCGAGCGTTTTTGCGGAGCTGTTGTCTCTGTTGGATATGGTTTGTATCGTCGCTCTTTCAACCCTGTTGTCGGAGACGTAAATCTTGTTGTTGCCGATTTTTGCGTCGGCGTTGTTGCTTGCATAGCCTACGATACCGCCCGTTCTACTGCGTTTGCTGTTTATGCGCGCGTCTACAATGACGCAGTTCTTGATTGTGGACGTAGTACCTGCGATATAATTCGTGCCGATAGCCGTGTTGATTTCGCCTGCGATACCGCCCGTATACGTGTTCAAATTGCCGACCGGCGTGTGTGTTTTGGCTTTGCCGCAAGAATACAGCACGATTTCGTGCGTGCTTGCGCTGTTATAAAGCTTGTCGCCGACGCCTGCGTTGCAATGGTCTATCACGGACTTTCCGCCGACGCTCGCCGCTATCGAGCCGACTATTGAAGTTCCGCCGTTGTCGGTGATGTACGCCTCAACTCTGCCCGTCACCGAAACGTAGCCGACGTATGCACCCTCGACGCGTCCGAACAAGCCTGCATAAACCTTGTTCTTGTCATAACCAAGCACTCTCAAATCGAGAATCTGAGTGTTGTCGCTCTCGCCCTGCTTGCCGCTGAAGCTACCCTCAAACACGTTGCTTGCGCCTATCGTAATGAAATTGCGCCTTGCAAACGTCACGTCGGTGATCGAGCTTCCGCTGTCGCCGTCGTAGCCGTAATTGCGATTGAGCCACTTCACGTATGCCGTCGCCGTGGAATCCGTGTTCTGCGGATTGTCTCTGCCTATCGCGCCGTTTGTCAACAAATGATAGCTCTTGCCGGTCTGCGTGCATTTTGCGCCGTAAGCGGAGGAGGACTTGTACATTTCACTGCTCTCAAGAGAGTACGTTCCGCTAGTCACGCTGTCCAACGGAAGCTTTATGGTCTTTGCGGTGACCGCCGAAAGACTCTTATCGGTGGTGATGTTGTTTTTGCCGTTTGCAACCTCTATGTACTTGCCGTCAAAGGGATAGCCGAGATTTGAAAGCGCGCTTACGCCGAGCAAATCTATGCCGTCCTTGACAACGTACGGGCTCGATTGACTGCCTGCCTCGTGCGCGTCCTCCTCGTATTCGCCGTAGATGTTCTTGCCGAACACCTTTGAGCGCATACTCAAGCCGTTGTAGGTGTCAACCGCAAACACCGAAAGCTGTGGTAAACAGCCGTAAACGTATACGTAGCCTGCGGCGGTGCCGTTTTCGTACGCGGCATCGTCGTTTAGTGCCTGCACGCTTGCGCTCCACAGCGAAACCGCCGTGCCTGCCGTGTTTACGGACGTCGGGCGCAACGTTCCGTTTGACGTCATAACCGCTGTCAAATCCGCAACGGTCGCAAGGGACGTGCCGGCGCGTATCTTGCCGGAATCGCCGTTTTCCGTGGTATTCCAGCCCGTGTAGTATTTGATTTTTTTACTTACGTAGTTTTGGATATTATTAGCCACGCCGTAACAATTTTCGACGTAAACCTTATCCCCCATATCTGCGCTGTCTATAAAACCTACGATATCGGCGGAGAATTTACCCTCGGAATCGTTTGCTTCGAGGATTTGTACGTAACCTGCGTTGTAGCTGTTTTTAATATCTACGTCTATGGTTATATTACTGCTGTCCGTCGCTACCTCGCCGACGATACCGCCCTGACGAGTCTGCCAAGAGAACAAATCGCCGACGCCGCCGTAGCCCTTAACCGTGCCGAGATTGTAGCAATAATTGATGTCAACATTGACCGCCACGCCTACAAGACCGCCTACGTCCGTTCCGTTGAAGTTGACATAGCTCAAGCCTATCATTATCATACCGTAGCCGAAGCCGGTTGAGGCGTCGTACATACCGACGGAAACGGTGCCGGTGTTGTAGCTGTAATAGATTTTAGAGGGGTTGTAGGTGATTGTTTGGTGCGGTTTTTTACCGTCGGCAAGACCGCCGAGAATGCCGACAAGACCGCCTGCGATACTGCCGTAGCCGCGCACGTCGCCGGTGTTGTAGCTGCTCCGTATCACGGCATACGCATATTCGTTGACGCTTCCTACAAGTCCGCCTACTCTCGACCAAACGTTACCTGCCTTCTTCGTGTTATCACTGCTGTTGAAGGGGTTAAGCTCGTTAGCCTCGATATAGCCTGTATTCGCACTGCTTTCTATCGTAAGCGCGGTTGTCGAGGAGGACGTACCCGACACGCTTCCTATAAGACCACCGACGTTTGCCTTGCCTATGACGTCGCCTGTGTTAAGGCAGCTGTCTATGGTGATGGAGCTTGTTGCATATGCGACAAGACCGCCCGTGCCGTACGTAAACATCTTCGGATAACCGATGTTTTGTCCCGTTTCCTTTATCCACTGCGAGCCTTCAAGCGACGTGATATTGCCCTTGTTGACGCACGCCGTCATGGAAATCGTCGCAGAGGACGTGCTGTAGCCTGCGATACCTGCGATGACGCTGTAGCCCGTTATATTGGTTGCGCTGACGCAGTTGTTGAAGGTGAGCCTGCCGAACGGTTTTCCCACAAAGCCTGCAAGGTGCGAGCCTGCGTTGTAATAAATCTTGTTGTTCGTCGTCGTTCCGGCAGAATTGTCATAGGTGTTGATAACGCCTGCAATCGTCAAATTCTTGAATGTCGCGCTTTGAGCATTGGGGAAAACGCTTATTCTGTTTGCAACGACTGCGGTGGTTTCGCCGACGCTTATCGTGATAGTCTTACCGTTGCCGTCGAATATACCCTTGAAAGAGGGCGTAACCTTGTTGATTCCCGTGTAATCCACGCCAGAAACGGTGACGTTTGCCATGCTCTCCGCGCCTTGCGCGATGTTGCCTGCAAAGTTGTAGCCGAGGTTGGAGGTGGCGTTTTTCGTATCGCTCGACGAGGCGTTAGGCGTGGTTTCACTCGCGAAATTGTGTCCGTTGTGAGAAGCGGAATAATAAACTCTGATATTCTCCGCAAGGAGCTTGATGTATTGACCGTTAAAATCGTTTTGTCCCGTATAAATAAGCCAGGCAAATTCGTCCCATTCAGCTTGCGTGCTTATGGTTATCGGCGTATCGGCAGAGCTTCCTGCGGTAAACGTTTTATTATACGAACCGATGAGATAGCCGTCTTTATTCGCAGTTTGCGTCGCGCTTCCGACAAGCACAAGCGCTCCGTTCCAGTCATAGTAGATATTGGCTTGTATCAAGGACACGGCGTTGTTCGGACCGTTGTATTCCGCTTTGGTTACCTGCGGAACGTACAAGCTCGTGGCGTTTGACGGATGACGGTAGGATTCCTCCGCGTTTGCCTCGCCCGACGTTTGCGAGCCTGTCGTATACGCTTTAACGTTTACGAATTTTATATCCGTCGCATACGCCAGCATACTGTCTGCGTCTAGAGCAAGCGTGATAGTCACCGTGTTGTTATGCGAATTGAATCCGAGCATTCCGCTGTCAACCGTGTTTGTCGTCACCGCATCGTTGCCGTCGGCGGCGTAAAACACGAGCTGTTGGTTGTTGCCCGGCACGTTTAGTTTGAAGCAAAGCTTGCCTTGAATGGAATCTTGTGACGAATCCGTTTTAAGAGAGGTTGCAAGCGCAAGCTCCTCGTAGGTCAAATTCACGTCGCAAGCGTCGTCCACTGCAACGTAGCTGCCTCTGTCGTTTTTGCTTATATCCGAATAATCCGAACCGCTTTGAGCAACGTATATCGTCCAGCTGTTTTCAATGGTCGGGTTTACGCCGTAGCCAAGCACGCCGCCCCTAGTATCCGAGGTGGTCGAAAAATCGAAACCGGTGGAAATGCTGTCGAAGATCTCGCCGTTATGCGTATATCCGACAAGACCGCCCACGTAGTTTGTGCCGACATAGCGTGACGTTGAAGAGGTGACGGTTTGGTTGGTAAGCGAAATACTGCCACTTATCGTACCCGACTCCATACGTCCGACAAGACCACCGACGTACTCGGTTGTGCCCACTACCCTTGCGTTGTTGACGACAAAGGACATCGTGTGCTTCTCGGTTGCCAGATAACCTGCGATACCGCCGACGTATTTCGCGCCCGAAATCGTAACGTCGTTATTATCGTCGCAAGAACCGTTGAAGACGGAAAGATTTGCGTACGCCGTAAGCGAATTCGACTGATTGTTTTTCAATGCCAAACGCACGCTCGCGCCGGCGTAACCGATTATACCGCCGACGTACTCGTTGCTTGCGTTCACGTTCGCCAAATTGAGCGTTTTGCCGAAGGGCGAAGACACGTTTGCGGTGCTTTCAAGGTTTGCAATACCCAAAACGCGTGAATACGTCGTTGACGAATTTTGTCCGTATATCAGATAATTGTACAGCATAAAGTCGGTTGACGACACGCCGTAGCTCTTCGGAGAGGACACGATACCTGCGCCGCCGATAATACCGCCGACCATATTCGCCGCGTATATTTGCGCACTGTTTTTCAGGGTAATTGCATTGAGGAAAATAGTACCGGTAGCAACCGAATACGTGCCTGCGCTCGCCGCGACGTAGCCGACGATACCGCCAACGAAATTGCCGAGTCTCTTGGTTGACGAACCTAATTGCACGGTGTTTTGAATTGTCTTTGCGCCGCCTGCCACATAGCTTCCGTCCGTCGTCTGCGTTGCGCTTTCTATGGTTGCATTCTCGCCGAGCATACCCACTATCGAGCCAACGATGTTGGTTGCGTCTGCAAACGTCATGGTGATTTGCTCGCCGCTGTTCCAATCGGTGTTGAACAGCAACGCGGCGCCGCTCATAAAGCCGACAAGACCGCCCACGACGTTTCCGCTACCGCTTATTTGCAGGCTTGCGCTTACAAGCGGAATTTCCTCGCCGTTGACCGTCGCGCTCTTTATAACTATATAACTGTTGTTTGTCTGATTCTTTTCTTTATAATATCCGCCGCCCTGGAAGACTCCGTACAGCACGCCTGCATAGCTTACGCCCTTAACGGTCATATACGACGTTCCGTTTGTATAGGTCGGCGCGATTGTCAATGACGAGCAGCTCGAAGCGTCCAGCCAACCGACAAGACCGCCCACGTATTTGCCCGTACTCTCGATAACGAGATTTGTTTGCGCATATCCGAGCGCCTGTGCCTTGCCGTTATCATCGCCGTTGTGCTGTGAAGCGTTCGATATACGCCATTTGCCTGCAATACCGCCAACGTAATCGACGCCCGAAACGTTTGCCTGCATCATAGCGGTGGAAAGGTCCACAAAGCCCTCGTTGCCCGTTCGCGTGTATTTGATTGTTGTAGCGTTGCCCTCTCCGATTATACCGCCGACGTAATTGTTGCCGGATATGGAATTTGCGCCGTTTGTAATCACTCTAAACGCGCAGTTTTCTATCGTGACGCTTGTCGCATAGCCGACGATACCGCCCACGTAATTGTGTCCGTGTACGCCGCTCGCCGTGGTGGCGACGTTAATATTGTATATGCGCGTGCCGACGATATATCCGAACAGGCCGACGTAATCGGTGCTTGCATTGTCGTAGGAATAGGTTATCATAAACACGTTGTCGTCGCTACTGCCGAAGCTCGTCGCCATAAAGCTAGAGCCTGATTTTCCGATAGGCTCGAAGCCCTTTGTCTTGCTTGTGCCTTGCGACGGGGCAACGATGTCCGCGTCTATTCTGAAATAGCAACCGTAATAGCTTCTGCCCGACGCATACGCCGTGCTTTGCGGAGCCAGCGAAAGAGTACCTTTTATAGAGTTGATTGCCTTACCGCCGTTGACAATAAGGCTCAACTGCAACAGCTGTTCGGGGTATTTTATAACGTACGGATTGGTTTTAGAACCCCAATTCGCAGAAGTGATATTTCCGCCGAAGTCGCTGTCAAGAACGGTATAATATCTCTTCAACGAGCCTTTGAGGTTGCCCTTTGCCGCGGCATTTACGCTTGTTTTGGCGACGTGCTCGCTACCGGCGCCGATTATCGTTGCAGAGTTATTCCCCCACGTCAAATCGTACTCGTCGCCAAGGTCGAGAGCCACAACATTATTGTTGTTGAATCTCACGTAAAGGACAAAATTGTCCTTGTTATACGCCGTCGTCTGATATACGAGCACGTTGGGCTGTTCGCCCTCGCTCGACTGAAGCTGATAGTATCCGCTCGAAAACACCGACGTATCGAGAGTCTGGTTGCCCACGAGCATATTCGGTCCTGCGCCGAACCATACCGCGCCTGCTTTTGTTATATCGAACCGTTCAATCGTGAAGCTTGTCGTCTGACTTCCCGTGTAGTTGCCCTTGCCGCTCACCGTAAACGAATGCGTGCCGGCAGACGTCGCCGCCGAAACGTTGTCCGTATATTCGGTGTTCTTTTGCAGAGTATACCACACCGAGCCGCCGCTTATCCATTCCACCTTATAAGTTGGCGTCTGGCTTGTCGCGTTATACTCGTGCGAGCTTGTGACGGTGATTCTAAACTCGGACGCGTTTGAAATATTCTTCGGGTTTATCGTAAAAGTGAATATCTTTGTTCCCTTATAGTTGCCTTTGCCGTCGATAATCACCTTTGCGGTGTTTACGCCTGCGTTGACGTTGTTTTCGTATCTGAAATCAAATTCCGTTCCCTTGACGAGAGCATAGCTCTTCGACGTCCAATTTATGGTAGGCTCGGGCTTCTGCTCGGCGCGGTTGTAGATATACGTCGCACCCTTGAAATCCGCCGTGAAATCGCTGTCGTTGACGTTCTTCTGCTCGATTGTGAAATTGAAGGTTTTTGAATCCTTATAATTGCCCTTGCCTGTAATCGTGACGCTTGCGGTGCCTGCGTTGACGTTGTTAGCCCAGCTATACGTAAAATCGGTGCTTTCTACAAGCGTGACGTCTTGCGCCGTCCATTTGATAGCGGGCTTCGGCGTTTGCGCAACGCGGTTGTATACGTACGTTTGAGAGAACGTTGCCGTAAACGCGCTGTCGTTCACCGTTTTTTGCGAAATCGTATACGTCAACGTTTCCTTTCTTCCGACAAGCACGCCGTTTATGTACAGCTTGACTTCGGTAGAATAACTGCCTACGTTCGCATTTATCGTCGGCGTTGTAAACGTTGCGGTGTATACGACGGGGCTTTCGTTGTTCAAATCGGAGCCGGGTTGAGCGAGGAAGGAAATATCCCACGTCTCCCCCTTCGTGTTGTATATTTTGCCGGTGCCGGCGGTGGTTTGAGTTATGTCTTGAGTGCCGACGTACACGTCGCTAGCCGTCGTTGCGGAATAATCCGCGGTGACCGAAGTCGGACTCGGCGTGCCCTGCGAGCTTATGCGCGTTGGCTGTAAATACTTGCCGTTTTCGCCCTTTCTCGACACGAAATACTTGTTCGTTCCGATTGTCGCGACCACCTCGACGCCGTTTATGTTATTGTCGGTTATGTTTTCCCACGTCTTCGTGCTATAAGAACTTCCGCTTATGACTATCGGCACGACCGAGCTTATCGTGCTATCCTTTGAAAACACTCTGCCCAAGCCGCTGTCCGATGCGTTTGCCGAATCGCACGAATAAGTGACGGCGGTTTTGTATATCTGCCAAGAATTGCTTATCGTTCCGCCCTGCGCGGCGATTGCGCCTATTCTCGCGTCGCTGTAACGATAATTGATTGCGCCGCTCACACTGTAGCAATAATCAACCGTCGCCGTCGTCGAGCCGACGATACCGCCCAGATAATCGTTGCCGTCAACCGTGCTTTCAATGCTTGCGCAGTAGGTTACGTTCGCCTGCGCATAGCCGACGATACCGCCCACGTAATTTGCGTTGTCAAAATACTCTCCGCTGCTGTTCGTCGCGCTTACGTTGCCCTTGTTGTAGCAGTTTGAAACCGTGCAAGTCGTTGACGTGTAGCCGACGATACCGCCGACAAACGTACCCGTAGGCGTTGCGCTTGCTTCGCCCGAGCCGAGCTGGTGTGCGATTGTGCCTTTTACGTTGCCCGTGTTGTGGCTCTTTTTTATGGGAGCTTGGCTTCTTCCGACTATGCCGCCCACGTCGCAACCGCCGATAACGTCGGCAGTGTTGCTTGCATTGCGAAGCTCTTTATCCGTAAAGCCGAAACAGCCGCCCACCGACGAGCCTTGCGGCGCGGTTATCGTTCCGCTATTCGAGAACGTGCCGTAATTTGAAGACGTATCGCACAGCAGACTATGCACTTCTCCGCCGATACCGCCCGTCATGCCTCCGCCGACAATGCTCGCGCTGTTCGTCATCGTGCCGTAAAGCCGCGTGCCGCGCTCTGCAAAGCCGACTATACCGCCGACACAATCCGCGCCGCACACCGTCGCGCTGTTCTCGCAAGAAATCAGGGTGCTAGAGCCGTTTGAGGAACCGACGATACCGCCGACGTTTTTCGCCGTCAGCAGTTCAAATTCCGAAAACTGCATGCCCGCCGTCGCGCCGTCTACAACCGCCGCATAAGAGATGACGTACACCCAATAGTATTTGTAAGTAGCCGTTCCGTTGAGCGAAAACGACTTTCTGTAATATGACTGTTGCGGAATGTCCAAGCTTGCATTTGAATAAATCTCTTCCCAGTCGCCGTCGGACGGTACGTTGCCTGCATTACCGCTGCCTTTATAGCTTGTAGTTTGATTGTTTGTGTTGGAGCCGTAAATTTTCACTCCCTGCGGTCTTCGGTATTTACTGCCGTCCTTATGGTCGTCGTCGCCCGTAATAAACGCAAAACCGCTGACAATCGTCTTCGGATCCGTCAGTTCGACAATAAAGCTAGCGGTATTTTTATCCGTGTAAAACTTTGTGCCGCTGTTTCCGTCGTTTATATTGGCAAAGCCCTCATCGCTTTCCGGCTCGTGACCGTCGTACTGAACAATGCTGTAGCCGTTTGAGCTTCCGCTTAATTTTCCGCCTATACCTATAACGCCGCTGACGCTACAATTATTTATCGTCGCGTTTTTTGAATAACCGACAATGCCGCCCGTATACGTTCGCCCCTCGACGCTTGCGCCGTCAAGCTTTATATTCTCAATCGTTCCGTCCTCGATATGCCCGAATAAGCCTGCGTAATCTCCGCCTCTGACGTTGAGATTTTTGATTTGCTTATCATTTCCGTCAACGTTGCCCTTAAAGGCGTTCGACCCGTTCCCGATCGGCGTAAACGCCGCGCTTGTCATATTGATAAAATCGTTTTGGCTGTTGCTCTTATCGGGCGAAACCTCAAAATATTGTCCTGCAAAATCCACGCCGCTATTTGTAAAATGCGATACGATGTCGAAATCCGTTCTGTTTTTCAGTTGATACTTGCTCGTTTCCGAGCCGTCTCCGGAAAGAACGTCAATCGAGTTGATTTGTACCGTATAAACAATATTGCTGTTCGCCGTACCCGAAGCGTTCCTGCCGAAAACAAACGTGATGTGTTGAGCCGAGCTAGGCGCAATTTCAAAATATACCGTAGCCGAACTGCTGCTGCTAGCTACCGTTCCTTTCTTTTCGACAACGGTATTTGCATCCGAAACCGTGCCTCCCCAATGATTGGCGTCGTTGCTGTCGTCCTCGCTGTCATTTGCTTTATAGGTAATACTGCTCGCGCTTTTACCCTCGTATGCGGCTACACCCATAATCGTGTTTTTTGCGCCATCCGAATTTGATGCGACAGTCAACGTATAGTTTACAACAATGTATTTTTTTGTCGTGGAGCTGGTATTTGTAAAGGAATAATCGAACGCCGCCACAAAGGACGCCTTCGTTTCCGAGCTTTGCGTATATGTCAAAGTCCGCGTGTTATATGTATATTCTAATGTGCCGTCCGCTTCGTTCCATGACGATGACAATGTTTTTTTCTTGGTGTGATACTTCCACGTTGCGGTCTTATCTGCGGACGCTAAGCTAACCTCGTTGCCCAAACTACTCCATTCCGTATCGCCAATCTTATCGCCTTTATTTCTTGTGTATCTACCCACCGCGCTGACGGTTATATCGCTAGAATAGCCGGCGTCGGCAACGTTGTTTTGAATAATTCCGCTTTGTTGCAAATTATCTTCTATGTCAAAAGCGACGGAAAGCGTGCCGACAAGCACCAGAACGAACAACACGACAAACGCCGCCGCGCTTGTTATGCGGCTTGAAAGCTTGCGTATATTTGTCGCTTGTTCTCTTCTCATAAATTTTCCCACGTACACGCGCATTTTGCGCATTTTATATATTTTATAATATATATACGATTTGCACAAGATTTTTATTGGATTTCTTTCATATTTTTTTAACCCTTGACATTTTCCGCAATAAGTCGTATTATTTTTGCATACCCCCTCGGGGTATATTATACCACTACGGAGAATCAATTATGAACAACTCAAACGACTGCTGTGCGGTATGCGCAAAGCATAAGCACGTTCCGCGCGACGACAAAAATCTCAAAGCCCTGCACTCTCGGCTTAACCGCGCGATAGGTCAGCTCAACGGCATAAAGAGTATGCTTGACGACAACCGCTACTGCGGAGATATTCTCATACAGCTTTCCGCCGTACAAAGCGCGCTTCAAGCCTTCGGGTATATGATTTTGTCCGATCATCTCAACACCTGCGTCGTCGAAAACGTGCTTGACGGCAACGTACAAATTCTCGACGAAACGATTGACCTCATCAAAAAATTGAAATAATCATATTATGAAAAAAGTCAGATTCAACGTTACGGGAATGTCTTGCTCTGCGTGCAGTGCGCGCGTCGAAAAGGCGGTAAACGCCCTCGACGGCGTGGAAGAAGCAAGCGTAAACCTGCTCACAAACTCTATGCAGGTGCTGTTTGACGATTCTCTAACCGAGCAAGACGTCATACGCGCGGTTATCGCCGCAGGCTACGGAGCGAGCGTCGTCGGCTCTCACGACTCGCAAGCGCAGGGCACAGGCGCACAATCCCCCTTTGCACGCTTTGTCGCTACGCTCAAAAATCTCAATCCCACGTATCTTCTTCTCATACGCCTTTGCGTGTCGCTTGCCATATTAATACCGCTCATGTACGTATCAATGGGCGCGGTGATGTGGGGGTGGCGCATTCCCGACAGCCTTGCATCCTCCCCGATGTCGATAGCGATATACGAGCTTGTATTATCCTTTGTCGTTATGCTTATCAACGGCAAATTTTTCGTGAGCGGCACAAAAAGCCTTTTACACCGCGCGCCAAATATGGACACCCTCGTATCTATGGGCAGCGGCATATCCTTTATATACAGCGTTGCGCTCATGATACAGGCAGGCGTAAATCCCGAATATCTTGCGCAACTTGCGCACAATCTCTATTTTGAATCGGCGGCGATGATACTCGTGCTTATCACCCTAGGCAAAACGCTGGAGTCCTACAGCAAGGGCAAAACTACCTCTGCCATTAACGCGCTCATCAAGCTTGCCCCCGAAACGGTACGCATACTCGTTGACGGCGAAGAAAAGGAAATTCCGATTGCAGAGCTTAAGGTCGGCGACGTGTTTCTTGTTCGTCCGGGCGAGAACTTCCCTGCCGACGGAACCGTGCTTTCGGGCGACGGCTCTGTGAACGAAGCATCGGTCACGGGCGAGAGTATGCCTGTTGACAAGAGTGTCGGCAGTCGTGTGATTTCAGGCACGTCCGACGTAGACGGCTTCTTCACAGTGCAAGCCACCGAGGTAGGCGAAAATTCAGTTTTAGGCAAGGTTGTAAGACTTGTCGAGGAGGCTTCGTCGTCAAAGGCTCCTATTGCAAAAACGGCAGATAAAGTGTCGGGAATATTCGTACCAAGTGTCATTTCTGTCGCAATCGTCGTTTTTATCGTCTGGATTGCAGTCACAAAAAATCTTTCCTTGTCCCTAACCCACGCAATAAGCGTGCTTGTCATAAGCTGTCCTTGCGCACTCGGCTTAGCCACCCCCGTAGCCATAATGGTAGGCAACGGAAAGGGTGCGAAAAACGGAATACTTTTCAAGACCGCAACCGCTTTGGAACAGACGGGAAAGGCCGATATAATCGTGCTTGACAAGACAGGCACAATCACCGAGGGCGAGCCGCGAGTTACCGACGTCGCAACACTTTCTTATCTTTCGGAAGAGGAGGTAATTCTCCTTTGCGCACGTCTTGAAACAGGTAGCTCGCACCCTGTTTCAAAAGCGATTTTGAAATCTGCCGAAGCCGTTTCGAGCGAGCGTCCGCTCCCTGCCGACAACTTCCAGAACCTTTCGGGATACGGTCTTAAGGGCGAAATAGACGGCAAGCTCGCGCTTCTCGGCAACGCTTCGCTTATGCGCAAATATTCCGTCGAAATCGACGAGCAAGCGAACGTTGCGCGCACGTTTTCGGAAAGCGGAAAAACTCCGTTATTCTTTGCTCTGGACGGTGTGCTTCAAGCCGTTATCGCCGTTGCGGACGCAATCAAAAGCGACAGCGCAGATGCTATTGCCACACTACAAAAACAGGGTATGCGCGTCGTTATGCTCACCGGCGACAATGCCGTAAGCGCAAAAGCCGTTGCGGACAAATGCAACGTTGACGCATTCGTTTCCGACGTCCTTCCGCAGGACAAGGCGTCCGTTGTTTCCGCCCTACAAAAGCACGGCAAGGTGGTTATGGTCGGCGACGGTATAAACGACGCTCCCGCGCTCACGAAAGCCGACGTAGGCATAGCCATAGGCGCAGGCACGGACGTTGCGATAGACAGCGCGGACATAGTGCTTATGCACTCCTCTCTCACCGACGTTGCGCGCGCCGTAACCCTTTCGCGGCGTACCCTTCTCAACGTCAAAGAAAACCTTTTCTGGGCGTTTATATACAACTGTATTTGCATTCCGATAGCCGCAGGCGCGCTCTCTTTTCCACCTATAAGCCTAACTCTTAATCCCATGATAGGCGCAGGCGCAATGAGCCTTTCGAGCGTATGCGTGGTTCTCAACGCGCTCCGCTTGAACTTGGCGGATATAAACAAACATACGTCTCGCAAAAAGCCGCCCGTAGAGCTTGACGTAAGCTCGATCCTCTCGGACGTAAAAGCCGACGAACCCTCTTTAGAAACTCAACAACAAACAATACAAGCTTCCGCTCCCGACGCGGAAAAAGGAGATATATCCATGACAAAAACTCTTCACGTAGAAGGCATGATGTGTATGCACTGCGTAGCGCACGTGCAAAAAGCATTGGCACAGGTTCAAAACGTAACCTCCGTCGAGGTTTCTCTCGACGCTAAAACGGCGGTGGTAACCCTCTCCGCACCCGTTGATAACGACGTGCTTATCAACGCCGTCACCGAAGCGGGCTACGAGGTTGTATCCGTAGACTGAACGGTCAACCCTCAATCGCCGAACAAGCGATAACCCCGTTTCGTACAAACGGGGTTATCGTTATTTTATCTTTGATTTTAAGGTTGTTTATTTGATTACGCGCAGTTTTTTCAACGTTCTTACGTCTGGCGTGAAAAAGAAATTCTTGTCCTCGTCGCCGTGATAGTCGCTTCCGCCGGTGGCAATCAAACCGTACTTTTTCATAAGCTCCTCGAATTGCGCCTTGTCGGACTCGTTATGCGAGGGATAATTCAGCTCTAGGCCGTCCAAGCCGTATTGCTTCAAGCCCCCGAGAAGCAAATCCAATCTCTTGTCGAGCAGATACTTTTTCGGGTGCGCGACCGACGCTATACCGCCGTATCTTTTTATCAGCTTAACCGCCTCGACGGGCGTTAGTCTTCTAGCGTCGCAATATGCTCTTCCGTTTACGCCGAGATACCTGTCAAAAGCGTCCTGCGTGTCCGTACAGTAGCCCGTTTTCACTAGGACTCTTGCCATATTCATTCTGCCAAGTCCGTCTGCCGAAAAATCTATATCCGTCTTTATGCCCAAGCTCTCAAGCTTTTTGCCGATATTGCGATTTCTCTCCTTGCGCATCTCTTTAACCGCCTGCAACTCTGCCAAAAAATCGGGGTTTTTATAATCGAAATTATATCCCAAAATATGGATTTCGCAGGTGGCAAAGGTGGACAGCTCTATGCCGTCCACAAACTTAATTCCGAGGCGGCTAGCCTCTTCTCTTCCCTCCTCCAAGCCGGCAACGCCGTCGTGGTCGGTTATGGCAATAAGCTCCAAGCCCTTGCTCTTTGCACGGCGCACGACCTCCGTCGGAGTTTTCGAGCCGTCGCTTTTCGTGGTATGTATGTGTAAATCAGCCTTCATATGCGTTGCCGTCCTCAAAGCTTATTTCCTCGTCGGGAGTCTGTGCGATAAGCTGCTCCATATCCGGGCGTTTTTCGTCGGACAGGCTATTCACTTTGTTGAGCTTTTTGCCTATAATACGAGTGCGCTCCTCTGCGCTTTCTATCGATTTTTTCACGCTGTCAAGCTTGTCGCCGGTTTGCTTTAGATACTTTGTAAACAGTGCGAAATCGCTCATAAAGCCTTGCAGCAACTTGCCTATTTCGGTGCTTCTCTTTTCCACCGCCACGCTTCTGAATCCCATTTGCAGGGCGTTGAGCAACGCCGCAAGCGTAGTAGGTCCGCAAACGACGATTCTATATTTGTTTTGCAAGTCCTCGATAAGTCCTTCACGTCTGATAATTTCCGCATAAAGCCCTTCGGTCGGCAAATACATAATAGCAAAATCGGTTGTTTTGGGCGGATTGACGTATTTGTCTCGTATGCTCATTGCTTCGCCCTTAACCCTATTCGCAAGCGCCTTGCTTGCCGCCTCTATGCCGTCAACGTCGCATTTTTCGGACGCCTCTACAAGGCGCGCATAGTCTTCTATCGGGAATTTTGCGTCAATCGGCAACAGCACTTCGTCGTCGCCCTTACCCGGCATAACTATGCAGAAATCAACCGCGTCGTCGCTTCCTCGTTTTATGCGCACCTGCTTCTTGTACTGCTCGGGAATAAGTATTTGCGCAAGTAGACTTTCAAGCGCAACCTCGCCCCAAGTCCCTCTCGTTTTGACGTTTTTGAATATTTTATTCAAATCGCTAACGCCCGTTTGCAAATTTTGCAATTCGCCAAAGCTTCTGTTGATTTCCTCAAGCCTATCGTTGACGATTTTGAAGGACTGATTAAAGCGTTGCTCGAGAGTTGCGCTCAGCTTTTCGTCCACGGTTTCGCGCATTTTATCGAGCTGCTTTGCGTTGTCCTCCTTGATGTCGCTTATGCTCTTCTCGTTGGATTGGCGCATTCTTTCAAGCTGTCGCGCGTTGTCGTCTTTCATTTCGTTTATGCTTTTTTCGTTGGCGACGCGCAAATCGGCAATACTTTGCGCCGTTGAGGACTTTACGTCTTCAAGCCCCTTTTGCGTGGTTAGCATAAATCTGTCCATACGCTCGCCCAACGCCTTAACGTTGTCGTTTTGGGCATTGATTGCGCCGGTGAGCATCGAATTTGCCATTTTAATGCTAGATTCGATGTCGTTTTTCAAGCTTTCGTCGCGGTTATCAACCACACTTTGCTCGTTGCTTTCGTTGCGTTTTTTAAGCAAAACGACGCACAGAATCGTCGTCGCCAAAGACAAAGCGACGCATATTCCGATAAGAACGTAAATTCCCGTCATTTCGATTCCTCCTCCTTGAGGCTTTTATATTTCCTTTCGACGTAGGCAAGCGCCTTGCTTCTGTCGTTAAGCGCAGGGTTCAACACCGTATCCTCCCATAGTGCGGTTAGAACGACTCCACGATACTTTTCTTCTATTCCAAGCTCAACAATATCCCTTCCATTCACCTTAAGTTCCTTTACCGAAAGCGGCGTGCCGTCCTCCTTAAGTTCTTGCGCTATGCGCTCGATTCGCACGTCCGTTTTCTGCTCGCCCGAGGACGCAAACGCGTCCGCCCTCATAAGCAAGCACAAGTCGTCGATATACGTCATGTTTTTTGCAACGAATCTGCGAAGCTTGTTATGCGACGTTTTTCCGTCCAAATCGACCATATGCAATCTGACAAGCGCGCAAATGCGCCGTGTCTCCTCGTTTGAAAACTTAAAGCGGCCGCATATGTCTTTTACGATTTTCTCGCCTATCTCGTCGTGTCCGTGCATATTGCCGTATCTCTCTACCGCTTCGGCTTTTCCTACGTCGTGCAAAAGCGCGCTCCACCTTATTCGCGGCTCGGCAACCTCAAACGCCTTTACGCTATGCTCGTAGGCGTCGTACAAATGATATTTTTTCGGCTGTTCAAGCCCTCGTAAGCGCGCAAGCTCGGGCAAAAGCAAGTCGATTAGTCCAAGCTCGTCAAGCAATCGCAGTCCGCGCACGTGAGCGTTTTTCAAGCCTGCGTGCTTGGTGTCCGCGACGAATATTTTGTTCAACTCTTCTCTTATACGCTCGACGGATATATCTTTCACTCTCCACGCATTTCGTTTTGCGGTGGCAAAGGTTTCTTCCTCTATCTCGAACCCCAGTTCGCACGCAAAGCGCACCATACGCAATATGCGCAAGCCGTCCGCCTCGAACACCACCTCGGGCAAATCCGCGGTGGAAATTTTCTTGTCCTCAACGTCCTTAATTCCACCGAGAGGATCGACGATTTTTCCCGTCGCAATGTCCTTGTATAAGGCGTTGCACTTAAAATCGCGACGCATTGCGTCAAGCATTATGTCTTTTGTAAAAACAACCTCTTCGGGGGTATGCTTTCCGCTACCTATCAAATAGCTGTCCGTGCGAAACGTGGTGTATTCCACAAAAAATTTACCGCATGAGATATGCACCGTGCCCATTCGCAGATTTCTGTCAGATACGACGAAATCGCTGTTTAACAGTGCGGTTTTGACCTCTTCAACCGTCAGTTGTGAGCATACGTCCACGTCGTAGCAATCAAATCTCAGCAACTCGTCGCGCACGCAACCGCCCACCGCATAGAGCGTCGCATACGGTGAAAAAAGCTCTGCAAGCCTCTTAAGCTTTTGCGTGTCAACCGCCATACACCTCGGGAGCGAGAACGCACACGTCCTCGTAATTTCTCATTTTTTCGTTGTAGTCCAAGCCGTATCCAACAACAAACTCGTTCTCGATTTCAAAGCCGATATAATCCCCCTTGAAATCCGTCGTTCTTCTTGACGGCTTATCCAAAAGCGCACATACCTTTAGGGATTTCGGCTTGCGCGCCGAAAGAAGATTTTTCAGATAAGAAAGCGTGATGCCGGTGTCGATTATATCCTCGACGATTATGATATTTTTTCCGCGTATAGGCTCGGAAAGGTCTTTTATCATTTTCACCTCTCCGCTCGATTTCGTGCCGGCTCCGTAGCTTGACACGGCGATGAAGTCAAGCTCCACGTCCCCCTTAATCGCTCTTGCCAAATCCGCAAAAAATATGCTCGCCCCTCGCAACGTGCATATAAGCGTAAGCGATTCGCCTGCGTAATCGCGTGTGATTTGCGCGCCTAATTGCGCAACTCTTTTTGCGATTTCGTCCTTTGAAATAAGCACCTTTTTGATTTCCTTGCCGTACATACATTCCTCTCAGAAATTTATTTTCCCGACTTATCAAGCAAGCTCAATTTACAGATATTGACGCTTGTGTCGTCAATGGCTAGCTTTTTTGAAACGTCCACTCCGAACACTGCGTATATTTCGCTGTCAACAGCAAGAACGACAAGCGAATTTCTCTTTCTCAACGGCACCTTTTTATCCGTGAGAAAATCGCCGAGGCTCTTTCTGCCGCCGCCGAATTTCTCTATCGTATCCCCTTCTTTTCTTCCTCTCAAAACCGCGTTTTTCGGAAGCTTGTCAAGGTCGATAAACAAGGCTTTTTCCGCTCTGTCACGTACGAATTTTTTGTTTGTCGAGAACTCCTCTCTGCTCGACAAATCAATGCGCACGCCCTGCTCTCGATAAACGCCTGTCGCAAACGAAATCCCGTTATTTTGCAAAGCGTTTTCGCAGCAAGCGCAAGCAGACGATTCCCCGTCTTGTTGCGATTCGCATTGATTGACCGCCGACTGTCTTTCGCGCTTTTGCGAGGCTATTCCCTCTCGAGCAAAGACCAGCTTATCTTCGTCCTTATGCACGATTATTCCGTGCGTCAACGAAATGCGTTTGCCGTTTTGCGCGTCGCATAGCTCAAACACAAGAGGGAAGTGCCTTTCTTCTATATCCTGCGACACCCCCAGAATTTCGCAGGCTCGGAGAATAAGGCGCTTGCCTATGACGACGTTTTTCAACGTCTCGATTTTCACGTCTATCTCTCCGTCCTTGCAATCCAAATCGGGAACGTAGGCATTGATAAAGTCCTCTGTCTCGCTAGCATTTCTCGAAAGCCTTGCAAACGACGAGCAAATCGAAGGGAAACGCTCCTTGAGCCTTGCAAGCTCTGCGCGTAAGAAATTGCGTGTATACGAGAAATCGAAATTGCTCTTATCGTCAACGTACTGAAGCTTATTGTCGGCGATATAGGCGTCGATGTCCTCGCGCGAATAATCGAGAAGCGGACGTACATACTTGCCCGAAATCGTTTTCATTCCGACAAGTCCCTTTATCCCGGTGCCTCTCACTATGCGCATAAGCACGGTTTCGGCTTGATCGTCGAGATGATGAGCAAGCGCGATGACGTCGCATTTGCCCTCTTCTAATGCTTTATCGAAAATCTCGTATCTTAAAACACGCGCCCCTTGCTCAAGCGTGTAGCCGTTATCTTTTGAAAAATCAACCGCGTTTACGGAATACGAATACAGCTTTATCCCTTGCTTATTGCAAAAATCCGCAACGAACAAGCTGTCGTCTACACTCTCTTGACCGCGTATACCGTGCTCCACGTTTATGGCAACTATGCTTGCGCCTGCCTGTTTCAGAGCATGGGCAAGCGCGACGGAATCTCTCCCACCGCTCAACGCCACGCCTATCGTCAAAGCTTTGTTCTCGTAGGGCGTATTTGCAAATAAACTATTCAAATTTATTTGAATATCGCGTGCCATATCGAAAGTATAGCGCAAAAAAATCAAAAACACAACATTTTCCCCTTTAATCCTTAATAGTGTGTAATTTTTAGTATTAAGTAAAGAAAAAATCCCGTATGTTTTTATTCCCTACCGCCCCACGATTATTTGCGCATCCGCATTCTAACACAGTGGGAATACTTTTGCTCATCGGTTAACCTCTACGGAACCGCCGAACTATTCTGTGATTTCGCATTAAAAAAGAGCGGTATGTCATACCGCTCTTTTTTTGTGAAAATTCGATTTTATTACGCAAAGCGTTCAAGCAAATCCATTACGTAGTCGCCGAGCAAATCCCAGCTGATGCCGACCGTGCCGTGATTCTCGCCTGCAAACGTAATATAACGCTCACCCAAGCCTTTTATAAATTCGGGAGTTGCCGTGTTTCCGCCAATCGAGCTGTAATACGGAACCGTACCGTCGCCGACGTTGCCTTCACCGCCCGTCACGAGCTTATACGTGTATTTTACGCAACCGTAATCGTCATAAATCGGATTGCCGTTAGCGTCTCTTTGCGTTGTCAGCTCGATGCTCGTTATCGTGCTTTGATTGCCCGTGCCGAGGAAATAATACGAATTTACGCTTTCGCTGGCTATTTTACCGTTGACAAACAGATTGTCGAAATACGAATCCAAGGTCGCGGCAAAATCCTTAATGCGATAACCGTCCTCGTCGGCATAATGTCCGGCCGCCGTATTTGCTATCACTCTCGAATACAACGCGCCGTCCTCCGACTCGTCGATTTCGTCCTGCGTGCGCGGAATGAGATATTTTGCCCATCGCATCGATTTGTAGAAATCGTACAGTTCTTCCTTGCTCTCAATCGGCTTGCCGTCAATCGTAATGGCGTGATGATTCTCGTCATACTGGTCGGAATCGACAAGCTGCCACGACGGGACAAGCGACATCAAGCCGATGTTGTTTCTGAAGAAATCGCCGAGATAACCGCTTACGAAATCGTCAACAACCGTATTGACGTCAAAAGGCAATGAGCTTGTGTCCATTCCGCCCAAGAAGTTATTGACGTATACGTCGGGGCACGCAAGCGCAGCCAAGGCGTCGAACGAGCCGAGCGTCGCAGGTGCGAAGCCCATATAAAGCTTGACCTTGTTTCTGTTTGCTTCGCTACGCGCAAGGTAGTTGTTTACGACGGGTGCGCCCATGCTGTGCGACATAAGAATCACCTCGGTATAGCCGCTGGAATTGATAAAATCTTCAAGCTCTTTGGCACTCTTTGCAGGGGACATTCTCCAATCCTGATTGTAAATCATGACATCGTATTCGTTGCCGTACTTTGCGGAAATGTTGTCAACAAACGGCTTGTAAAGACCAAAGGCACCGTAGGAAATGTCCATAACCTTTCCGTTGTTGTCTTTGGGCAATCCGTTTGCCGGAACGATATTCGGATTGTAGCCAACGCCGTCCGGATCCAACGTTAAATCCCAAAGGAGAGAGCCTTCGCTATATGATATTGCCTTGAGCGCAAGCTTTACGATCGCAGGAACCTCGTCCGCGAAGATCTCTAAAACCTCGTCGAACGAAATCGTCCCGTTCATAACGCCCCATGCGTCGATTTCTGTTTGGAAAGGTTCCCAAACCGCAGTGTTCGTTTCCTTGTCGTACAGTCCGCCGGCGAACAATGCAGTGACGTAGATTATTGCCTTTTTATCGGGCTGCGCGTTATCGTCACACGCAACAAGCGTTAGGCACATTGTTGCGATAAGGCATATCGCAACGATTGCTACAACGATTTTCTTTCCTTTCATAATTCACCCCTATATTACAAAAACAAAGCTTTAATATGCGATTTTTGCACAATAAAACGTCGATTTTGTCATTTCTTATTTCGTGACCAGATACAACCTCAATGCCTCGCCGACCTTTTCCACCTCTTTAAGACAAAGCTTGCTTGCAATCAACGCGCGCTTTAAGCCCGTCCATACGGATCGTATCATAAGCGAATCTCTGGCGTCCAACGCGGCGGCAAAGCCCTCGAGCATAAGCATATACTCGGCGCGCTCCTCCTCGGCGAGCTGCGCTTCCTGTATGCCGTTGTACATCGCAACAAGCAGATATTCCGTGTGCTGATGAAGCCCGTCGGAGGCAAATTCAACCGTGCGTTCGATTGTCTTCGGCGCTTCTTCTATTCCGTCTACGACAAGAGCTACCAGCGCAAGCTTGAACGGCTCGACTACTCTTGAACAAAACTGCTCGAAACTCGCCTGCTTTGTTTCGGCAGGGAAATACGTGGAGGAAAAGACTACCACGTCCATTCCGCCGGCGTCGAACTCCACAAGCATATTTGAAATGAGCGCGACAAGAGTTTTCGGATTTTTCGGCAATCTGAAAATATCGCTATCCCCGAGCTTTGCACACGCCTTGCGCTTTTCCGTCTCATAATCGAAGGCTTGAGCGCACTTGGAAAGAACCGAGCGAAATTCGGGATAATACGCAAGACATTTCAAAAGCGGCTTGAGCTTTCTGTCTATAAATATGAGATTTGAATTTTGTAAATCCTCGACGGCGCACACAAGTGCCTGTACGCCCTCTCCGTTGTATTCCATAATCAACCTCTTAAGTCAAAATCACACGTTGGCAATAGCTTCAAAACGTGCCGAAGCTTACCATTTGTTGTGAACCTTTTCGGCAAATCCGAGTTCGTTTTCAAGCTCGATGACGGTGCCGTCGTCAAGAACGCATTTGCCACTGATATAGCCGAACACCTGATGAGGAATCATGCACATAAGTTTAAGGTCGAACGGCTCGTAACGGTCGATGAGCGGCTTGAACGTGCAATCCAAGCGACCGTCGTCCGAAACGAATTTCCAATCCTCCATATATCTCGGCTCGCCCTCTGCGTCGCCGGGGATAATAAATTCAACGCGTCCGATTTTATGAGATTTGCCGTTGTAGAACAGCATATCCTCGCTTGCCGCACTCGTATCGCCGAAGCCGTAGCCGATGTTCCACCCAAACGTTGAGCCGTCGCTCAATCTCGTTTGCAAACTGCCCCAATACCAGGTGTTGTCATAGGTCCAAACTCCGCGTCCCCAGTCAAGCGTCGCCATGCTGTCCGCAGGATTGAAGGGGCATTCCTTATCGCCGAGCTTAAAGCTACCCTGTGCGGTCATACAATTTATCTTTTGATTGAAATAAAAGTGTCCTTTTTTGTTAAACGGAGTGGCGATAACCATACTCTCTTCGGGTACGTCGCTCAAAACCACGTCCCAGCTGACGTTCGTACCGAATTTGTCGGCGTTGGGATATACGCCCTTCAAATGACGCTTTTCACCGTCGTTTTCAAATGACATTTCAACCTTGCCTATTTTCCACGAGCAATCGCCCTTCTCGCTTGTGCGAGGCATATTGAATTTGCCCATCGGGAAAAGACATATCGCCGTGTTGGTGAACTGTGCCGGCGTGACGAAATCCATAACCGTAAGGCTTAATGCTCCCACAAAGCCCATATCGCTTATCGTAAGACAAAGAGCATATTCCTTGTTACCGATATAATAGTAATCCCACTCTTTAAGACGGGTTTTGCTTGCAGTGACGTTTTCGCGATTATAGTTGAAAAGCATCTTCTTTGCGTAACCGGGAGTGGCTATGTTGCCGTCCGCATTCAATAAGTCGGTAGGGTTGACAATTTCGTTTTGCATAATCAATCTCCTATTGTTTTTAAGATTTAATATAAATGTATAATAGCATACTTTATTTTCAATTACAAGCACGAAATTTTTTAATTTACACACGCCGAAATCAAATGCTTTTCGCGCTCGAGCTTATGCGAATAAAAATGCAAAAGACGGCGAAACCCGCCGTCTTTTCAAACGCATATTCGCACTTCTCCGCTTGAAAGAGATTCTCTAGTGCCGTCGGCATACTCGACGACAAGGCGACACAGGTCGTCTATGTCCTTTACCAACGCGCTTTCGTCCTGTCTTCCTACCGACGAAACGGTAACTTTTCGTCCGATAAGAAAAGACCTGCTTCTATACTCGGCGCAAAGCGATTTTGCGTCGAAATTCTCTCTCAATTCGTAAATATTATCCAATACCGTGGCGATAAGCTTATTGATGCAATCGTCGATTTCGTTTCCGACGCTCGTCGCTATTTGTGCAGTCTGCTCGTCAAAGCCTTCCGCACACTCGTAAACGTCGATGCCTATTCCCAAAATCACGCGCTTTATTTCGTTGCCCTCGGAAATTGCTTCGCAAAGTATTCCGCAACACTTTTTTCCGTCCACGTAAACGTCGTTAACCCATTTGATTTTGGCGTCCTTTTTACACACCCTGCAAATCGCGTCGGCTACGGCTACGGCGCATAATGGAGTCAAGTATAAAAATTCGTTCTCTTTCGGGGTTATCGCCAAGGAAAAATACGCGCCGCAATCTCTAGGGGAACAAAAACGTCTGTCAAATCTTCCTCGTCCGCGCGTTTGCTCTCTTGCTACGATAACGAAATCGCTCTTGTTTTGAGCCTTGCATATAGATTTTGCAAGCAAATTGGTGGAATCCGCAACGTCGAAAAGCGCCACCTCATACGGAGAGCTTTTGTAATTGTTTATCGCGTTTTTGTTTGCAGCTTCCTTCATTGCTCGCTATTCTCGCACATATCAAAAGGCAAAGACAAATATCATTGAACAAATAATACCGACAAGCATACTCACCGCCGGCACTCTGCCCTCTTCCATAAGTATAGATTGCGGCAAAATCTCACAGAACGTGACGTACAGCATCGCGCCGCCTGCAAGCCCCATGCAAATTCCGCTGGCAAGAGAGCTTATACCGCCGACCGCAAGACCTATAACCGCTCCTAAAACCGTTGCCGCTCCTGCAAGCGCGGTCAGCAATATCGTTTTCCACCACTTTACGCCGCCGCTTGCCAAGGGCGCGGATATTGCCATACCCTCGGGGATATTGTGCACTGCAATAATTATCGCTATCAATACGCCCGTTTGCGTGTCGGTTGCGCCCGTTGCGCCTATCGCCATACCCTCGGGCAGGTTGTGAAGCGCAATCGCAAGAAGCATTATAATTCCTGCCTTCAACAATGATTTTTTGTCAACGGCAGCCTCGGTTTTGTTCTCGTTCGTATCGGTGGCGAGCATATCGTTTGCCTCGATAACCGCGGTTTCGTGATGCAATTCCTCTATGCTTCTGTGCGTATCACGCATGTTTTCCACAATGTCGATAAGCTTGTTTAGCGCAAAGATTACAAGCATACCGACAATCAATGCCGATACCGCAATGAGAATGCCCGATTGCTCTATGGCACCCTCGATTTTTGCCGATTCGACAGCCTCGGGAAGCATCTCGAAGGTAACGACGCCGACCATTACGCCACCTGCAAAGCTCAACACTCTGCCCATGACCTTATTGCCCTTGTCTTTTAGCAGTACGCCGACAACACCGCCTAAACCGGTGCCTACAACGCCCGCCACCAGCGATAAAATCAAAATAATTTCATTCATATTCTCTCTCCGCGATACAGTATATAACATATACTGCGATTTTCACAACCGATAAAGACAAACTGAATAAAAATTGTTTCGTTTCTCAATCGCGACGCATACTATACCTATGAAACTCAACACGCCGACAATCAAGCTTTTGACAATAATTCTAATTGTCATTGCGTCGATAAGCATATCGGGAGGTGCGAAATTGTTTTGCAAACACAATATAGCCGATGCAAAAAGCCCTGAAATTCACCTGATTGCGCGATTTTCCACGTATTACGGCGATAGCAAGCAAAACAGAAAAGACAATATCGCGCTTGCCTGTCGAAAAATCGACGGTACAACGCTATATCCCGAGGACGAATTTTCCTTTAACGATACCGTAGGCAGACGAACGGCTGAAAACGGCTTTAAGAGCGCGTACGTCATACAAAACGGAGAATTTATAGAAGGCATAGGCGGCGGCGTATGTCAGGTATCAAGCACGCTCTACAACTGCGCGTTGCTCTGCAATCTGGCAATAACAAGCGTAAGCGCGCACTCCTTGCCCGTCGGGTACGTCGCCCCGTCGTTTGACGCAATGGTTTCGAGCGTAACCGATTTGAGATTTGTCAACACGCTATCCGCACCCGTTACTCTGCGTATGAGCGCGGACGGGAAATATGCGACGGCGGAAATATACGGAGTCGATAGTTTTACCATCAAGCGCCGCTCGCAAACTCTTGAAATATTGCCGTTTGAAATAGAATACAGAGACGACGAAGCCTTAAAGGACGGCGACGAGGTTATCGACACGTACGGAAAAGAGGGCTTACGCTCGCAAGGATTTTTGGATTATTACGAAAACGGTAAACTTATAAAATCCGTGCTAATCAGAAAGGATACCTACGCCCCTCAAAAGCGAATAGTTTTAAGAGGCAAACAATCGGCATTGACAGAGGAGATAAAATAGCGATATAATCTAAACAGTATAACGATAGGAGACCTGCTATGGATTATCAACAAAGTTATCTCGAATGGCTTGAAAGCGACGAGCTTACCCAAAACGACAAAGCTCGTTTGGCACAAATAAACGACGACGAAAAGAAAGAAATGTTTTTCTGTCCCCTACAATTCGGAACCGCCGGTATGCGCGGAGTGCTGGACGTAGGGACCAACCGCATGAACGTCTTTACCGTCAAGCGTGCCACGCAAGGGCTTGCCGAATACATAAAAACATTAGGACAACAAGCCATGCAAAGAGGCGTGGTAATCTCTTACGACACTCGACGTTTTTCCGATGAATTTGCAATCCGTTCCGCAAAGGTGCTTGCGCAAAACGGAATAAACGCATACCTTTTCGACGCGGTACACCCCGTACCGATGTGCTCGTTTGCAATAAGACATCTCAATGCCATAGCGGGCATAATGATAACCGCCTCGCACAATCCAAAGATTTATAACGGCTATAAGGTATACGGCGAGGACGGAGCGCAGATGTCGCCCGAATCGACGGATAAAGTAGTCGATTTTATAAACAAAACCCCGTATTTCGGCATAAAAGAGGTTGACGTCGAGCTGACGAAAGAAGGCATAAAGGGGCTTGACAACGCAAAGCCGCACCGTCACATAACCATAATAGGCAAGAGCGTTGACGAGGCGTATTTCGACGCCATAAGCAAGCTTTCTCTTTCCCCCGAAGAAGTAAAAGCGTTCGGCGAAAACGTAAAAATCGTCTATACGCCGATACACGGAAGCGGATATGTGCCGGTTACGTCTATCCTCTCAAAAATGGGGATAACCGTCAACGTCGTAAAGGAGCAAGCACTCCCCGACACGGAATTTTCCACGGTGAGAGTCCCCAACCCCGAGGAAGCGGACACCCTTAAGCTCGGCGTTGAGCTTGCTGATAAAATCGGTAGCGACATCGTTATCGGCACCGACCCCGACGCAGACAGAATGGGTATTGCCGTAAGGGACGACAACGGCGTATTCACCCTTCTCAACGGAAACCAAATCGGCGTTCTGCTCGCAAATTATATTTTCCTTCGCAAGAAAGAAACAAACACGCTGCCCCAAAACGGCGCGCTGGTAAAAACAATCGTAACGACGGAGCTTGCTCGCGCGATTGCGTCTAGCTACGGCGTAACGACCTTTGACGTTCTTACCGGCTTCAAATTTATCGGCGAAAAAATCAAAGAGTGGGAAGAAAGCGGAGAATATACGTATTTGTTCGGCTTCGAGGAAAGCTACGGCTCGCTTGTCGGCACTCATGCAAGAGATAAGGACGCCGTAGTTGCAAGCATGATGTTTGCCGAAATGGTGTGCTATTATCAATCAAAGGGCAAAAACGTTTATCAAGTTCTGCAAGACATTTACGCAAAATTCGATTACTACGTCGAAAAGGCAAAGGCGATCACTTTCGGCGGATTGGACGGTATGCAAAAAATGGCAGAGATTATGAACACAATCCGCTCCACGAGATTTTGCGATATTGCAGGAACGAAAGTTCTTGCGCAAAGCGATCTCGTAACAAGACAAAAAACATATGCCGACGGCAAAACCGAAGCCATCGATTTACCCAAAACAAACGCCTTCAAAATTCATCTCGAAAACGGTGACTGGATATGCGTTCGCCCGAGCGGTACGGAACCGAAGCTCAAATTCTACGTCGCAACAAGCGCAAGCGACAATGCCGTAGCCACAGAAAAAGCAAATTCCTACATCGCTTTCATGCAAGATTTGGTCGATAAGGCGTAATTTGTACAATCATACCACGCTTGAAGCACGAGGTATGCACCACAGCTTTAACGGCATATTGCCAATTAACAATTAGACGTATTGAACGATTCGCAAATCATTTAATTTTCACAAGCAGCCACTCGACTGGCTGCTTTTTTTTGCGAAGAAAATCCATCGCTTGCATTCTCTTCCGATATTTTTTTCCTGTTCTGTATTTGATTTATTTCCTCGTCAAAACGCAAAGGCTTTTTTTCAAAGCCCAGAGGTTACAAAGTAAAAAGCCGCAAGGCAAGCACCGTACAATCGTCGGTCGCCCCTCTCTCCAACGCCTTTTCCAGCAAATAATCGGCAAGCGTTTGCGGATTTGAGGTGTCAATCTCGTCGATTGCGTCAACCACTCCCTTGCCGTCAAGCACGTCGAAAACGCCGTCGCTCATCATCACGAGCATATCGCCGTCAAAAAGCTGATAGCGCGAGGTTATGCTTTCCACATTGTCCAAAATCCCCATCGGCGCGCAGGTGCACGTAAGCATTTCGACGTTTTCGCGTCGGACTATAAAACTTGACGCAGAGCCGAGCTTAACCACGTCCAGACCGCCCGTCTGCACGTCAATCACCGCAATATCCAACGAGGAAAACGCTTCGTCCGCGCTCAATCTCAACAGCTTGTTGACTATACTCAACACTATACCGCTCTCTATGCCTGCCCTATAAAAGCTTTCAATCATTTGCACTGCCGATTTGCTTGCCTCGCTTGCGCGCTCACCGTGTCCCATACCGTCGCAAACGGCAAACAATCTCTTAGAGCGAGAGGGGCAAAGCACGCTTGTGGTATCTCCGCATTTTTGTTCTTCGCCGTGTGTTTTTTGCGATATGCCGTAGGCAATCTCATATGTCGGCGCGCACTGCAAATACACCGCCTTTGACGAGCCTCTGTCCGATATGCTCGCAAGCTCCATTCTACAGCGCAAATTTTTCGATACGATTTTTGGCAAAATAGCCTTTTGCGCGTCCGACGCTCTCACTATCAACGTCGCGCTCTGCTTGTCGTCCTCACCGCTTAAAACTATTTCGTTGGCGACGATATTATGTTTCAAAAGCTCGTCCTTCAACATCTCAACGTCGTCCCCGGCAAAGCTGACCTGTTGCGCGCACGCCTCTGCAAGCGAATCAAGCACGAGAGATACGCCGGCAAATTGCTCGCTCATCATGCGCTTGCAAGTTGTCAAGCCCTTTGCCTCTCCCGTTTTTGCCTTGTACGCCTCTGCCGAGCTGTTGATGACGGAGGACAGGGTGTGCATATTCGAGCATCGAGAAGTGATAAAAGGCGGTATATCCAAAATTGTTGCTTTACCCCTGCTTATCGCCGCGTCCGCCATTGGCAAAAGCACGCCAGAGGTATCCGTTCCCAACGCCGAAAAGCATATCTCTCTGTCAGCACATTTTCCGCAGAAGCTTCTTGCAACCTCTTTGGCTAGCTTATCGGGAGAGCATTCGCATTTGTCGTTCGCTATTTTTTCGAGGTTTTTGGACACGTCATAGAACACGTCGCTTGCCGAGGATAAACGCGTTGCAAGCTCTCTGCCTCGTCTGTTTACGATAGCCGAATATGCCCGTCTGTCGTCGCTCTTTGCATAGCACTTGATTTTTGCGACTACCGACGCAGGCATAAACACCGCGCATAAAACGCCGCACGCGCACATAAGCGCAGATTGCCACCCTGCTCCCGAATAAGCGTCGGTAAGCCACATTATGCTTTCTGCGGCAAGCACCGCGAGCGCGCTTGTCCACCT
This sequence comes from uncultured Bacteroides sp., assembly GCA_964624745.1. Classification (GTDB taxonomy): domain Bacteria; phylum Bacillota; class Clostridia; order Christensenellales; family CAG-917; genus CAG-475. Next base: position 39,690 of record CAZUZK010000003.1, read on the forward strand.
AGTAAACGGCGAAAACGCAACGGCAACCGCAGAGCAGGCGACAGAAGCTCCGAGCCACCCCAAATCCGAACACCGAAGGCTTGCGCCCGCGCCCAACAATATGCCTACGAAAAGCGTCGTTTGCACCCTACAACACATCGAACACAGCATTACCGCAAGCCCCAAAACGACGTGGTAGGCAAAAAAGCCGTAACCGCCCACCGTCGAAAGCGCGTAACCCACCACGCATAAAACCAAGCCCGAGCATATTCCCTCGTCAACGGTAAGCTTGTGCATAAGCCCGCGTACGAACAAGGCATAGCAGCATATACCGCAACAAAAAGTGAACGCCAAAACGAGAAGAACGGATATTCCCACCTCGAGATACGTCCCGTAAAAAAGACAATTACACACCGCATATGGAGTTGTCGAAATAACCGCGCAAAGAGCGATTGACCAAAGGGGAACGTTGCGCTTGAGCTTATAAAAAATCGCATATAGAAGAATGAGAAGCACAACGGGGCTTATTGCGTACGAAAGCGTGTACCAGTCAAGAGAGAACACGCAGTTTGCCACGATAAAGCACGGTGCGACCGCAAGCACGTTTTGTCTTGAAAACACAAGTCCGCACAACAGCGCAAGGGACAACGCAAAACCAAATTTGTCTATGGACGCAAACAAAAAAATTGCCAATCCTTCAACGACGAACAACACCGCGCCTCTTGCCGACAGCTTAATATCGAATGACGGAAAAAATCTTCTTTCCGCTCTTAATTCATTGCTTTTCATATCTCGATTATACTTCTTTTCGTCGTCTACGATTTTCCGTCGAGCGTCATAAAAAATAAAACGACGTCCTTTTGCGTCGGAAAACGTCGATTTGATAAAATCGCAAAATAAGCACTTTATCGCGCGTTTTAGACAATATAAAACACGGTTTTCGTCTATAAATCATTATTTGACAAAGCTCGTCAAAAGGGATATAATATGCAAGACTATGAACACCAAAAGAACGACTTACTTAAAAAATCTCACCCTCCTCGCGCTGATGCTCGCATTGACGGTGATATTCTGTTTTGTTCCGATAAGCTTTGGAGCAATCACTCTCGCGCTTATGATTTTACCAACCATAATCGTGGCGCAAGCGTCGGATTTCAAGACCTCTCTTATCATGGGCTTGCTTATGGGAATAGTCAACTACATCGCTTGGTTTACGACAAAGGCAGCAAATCCCGTCGCTCCTATTTTTCAAAATCCGATTGTTTGCATCGTGCCGAGAATTATGATAGCCGTGTCGGTGTATCTTGTGCGAAGCGGGCTTGAAAAAGCATATCGCTTGCGCTTGTGCGCGCATATTACAGACGAATACGTCCGAGAAGCCTTTGACGCATCTCCCAAAAACAACGATACGATTAATAACGAAATTGAGAACGCAAGCGCCCCAACCGCTTCGACTTGCGACGAATGCGACGCGTTTGATTTTGAAAGCAAAGATGCAGATTATATCGCGCCCACTCGCACAAAGCAAAGAACCAAACGCGACGTCGCTATTTCGCAAATTATTTACGCCTTTTCGACAGCCGTCGGCGTTGTGACGAATACGCTTTTGGTCGGCGTGTTTACCCTGCTTTTTTTCAACGGTACGTCCATTGCGCAAAACACGGTGGTGACGGTTGAATACGTGCTTGCCTGGTTTGGCTTGAATTTTGCAATAGAAGTCGTTTCTTTCTCTGCAATAGTACCGCCGATAATGCTCGCGCTTAAAGCCTCGAAGCTCGTCAAATGATTTTGTATAGACAAAACTCACGAATGTCTATGCGATTTTTTATTGCATTTTTTGCTGTTATTTTTATAATTTCGGGCATATTTCGGCAGAAAAAATCATACACATCGCTCGATTTGTATGACTTTTCTTATAGCTAGCTTAAAATTGCGTATTTACAACGCTTTTGCTATTTGTTATAATATTTTTATCCTAAAAATAAGGTGGAATATGGGAAATTACGTACTTGCCTACGACGTAGGCACAACAGGTATCAAAACTTGTCTTATCGAAATCGATAAAAACATAAAGATTTTATCGTCGGCTTCTCAAGGCTACAAGCTTTACGTCCTTGAAAACGGCGGAGCCGAGCAAGACCCGAACGAATGGTGGGACGCAATGGTGCAGACAACGCGTCGCATCTTTGAAAATTCCGAAATAAAGCCCGAGCAGGTGCTTGGCATCTCCTTCTGCTCGCAAGCGCAAGGACTTGTCCTCGTGGATAAGGACGGCGTACCCGTGCATCGCGCCTTCAGCTATATGGACCAACGCGCGACAAAAGAAATCAAGCAAGGCATTGCCTACGGACTTCAAATCGCAGGCGGAAACATCGTCAAGGTTTTGAAATCACTTGCAATAACGGGCGCCGCTCCGTTGAGCGTCAAAGACCCGCTTTGGAAATACGTTTGGCTTAAAAACAACGAACCCGAAAACTTCAAGCGAGTACACAAGTGGCTCGACGTCAAAGAGTATCTCATAGCTCGTATGACGGGCGAATTTGTGATGACGCACGACTCTGCCTTCGGAACAATGCTTTACGACTTGAAGCATAAGTGCATTTCAAAATCCATGTGCAAGATGTTCGGAATCAATCCCGACCATCTCCCCCGCCTTATCGAATCAACCGAGTGCGCAGGCGTAACCACTCAAAAATGCGCGGACGAGCTTGGATTGGTACAAGGCATAAAGGTCTTCGGCGGCGGTATGGACGCAAACCTTATCGGTGTCGGCGCAGGCGCAACCGGCGTTGGCGACACGCATATTTACAGCGGCACGTCGGGCTGGGTAGGAACAATCACCGAAAAGCCGGCGGTTGACATCACCACAATGATTGCGGCAACGGTTGCCGCTCAACCCGGCAAATACAACTACTTCGCCGAATTGGAAACATCAGGCAAATGCTTTGAATGGGTGAAGGATCACATCGCTCTCGACGAGTGCGGTATGTACGTGCAGAAAAAACACATCACCGAGGAATTTGAAGGGAAATACTTAAGCTTGTTCTCATATATGACTTCGATTGTGGACGATATTCCGGCAGGTAGCGGCGGAGTTATATTCACGCCTTGGCTCCACGGAAACCGTTGTCCCTTTGAAGATCCGAACGCTCGCGGTATGTTCTTCAACATCAGTCTTGAAACAGGCAAAACCGAGCTTATCCGCGCGGTGCTCGAAGGCATCTGCTATCACAAGCGTTGGATGCTTGAGGCTTCCGCAAAGAAGGTTAAACCCTCCGACGTAATCCGTTTTGTCGGTGGCGGCGCGCTTTCCGACTTTACCTGTCAGGTGCTTGCCGACATCACCGGTCACGTCATCGAAACCGTCGAAAGTCCGCAAAATATCGGTGCTGTCGGCGCGGCGGCGTGCGTTGCCGTGGGCATGGGCTTAATCCCCTCTTTTGACGAAATCAAGAAGTTTATCCCTGCAAATAAGACGTTTAACCCCAACTTTGAGCTGAAAGAGAAGGTTTATGATAAGGGCTTCGAGGTGTTCAAATCCTTGTATAAGCAAAACAAAAAGAACTACGCCCTGCTCAATGCTCAAAAATAACAAATCGCTGAAGCATACGAAAACGGCTGTCATTCGACAGCCGTTTTTCAATAAATCGATTTTGCTCGATAGCTACAATTTCTGCGCTTTGATAGCTCGCCTGACGGCTTTAGCTTCTCAAAGCTCGCTGTTTGTAAACCTAAACGGCATGATTTCGTCAAAGCCGTATACCTTGAAATCGTCGGGAGTGCCTAGCACGACCTTGAAGTCCTTGTCGCAAAACTCGGACATAACCTGACGGCACACCCCGCAAGGAGTGCAGTCCGTGGATATTTCGCCCTCTCTGCCCCCGACTATCGCAATACACTCAAAGCGCGTTTCGCCCTCGCTGACCGCCTTCGCAAATGCCGTGCGCTCCGCGCATATAGACGGTGTATACGCCGCGTTTTCGATGTTACAGCCGGTGTATTCCTTTCCGCTTTTTCCCACGAGAACCGCGCCTACCTTGTAATGAGAATACGGAGCATAAGATTTGCTACGCATCTCGTTTGCAAGGCTCATGAGTCTTTTATAATCCTGCATATCTTCCTCCTTATCGCAAAAACTATTTGCGCACCTGCGACAAAAAGCTTTCGCCTGCGGTGTCTTTTTTATCTACGCCGAGATATTCAAGCACGGTTGCGCTTATGTCGGCAAACGAGCTTCGAGTGCCGAGATTCACGCCCGATTTGATATTCTTGCCGTAGACGAGCATGGGCACGTATTCGCGAGAATGGTCGGTTGATGGCGTGGACGGATCGCAGCCGTGATCGGCGGTGATGATAAGAATATCGTCGTCGCGCATATTCGGCAGGAACTGCCCGAGCTGAACGTCAAATTCGCTCATTGCGTTTGCATAACCTGCAACGTCGTTGCGATGACCGTATTTCATGTCGAAATCGACAAGGTTGACAAAGCACAAGCCTTCAAAATCTCTCTTTTGAAGCTCGAGAGTCACTTCCATTCCGTGAGTATTGCTTGTCGTTCTATTCGACTCGCTCACGCTCTTCCCGGCGAAAATATCATAAATTTTGCCGACGGAAATTGTGGCTAATCCTTGCGCCTTGAGAAGGTCAAGCATCGTCGTGTGCGGCGGAATAAGCGAATAATCGTGTCTATTTGCCGTACGCGTATACGGATATTCGCCGTTGAACGGACGTGCAATGACTCTGCCTACGCCATGCTCTCCCTGCAACAGCTCTCTTGCGATTTCGCAATAGCGATAAAGCTCCTTGACGGGAACGACGTCCTCGTGCGCCGCGATCTGAAATACGCTGTCCGCTGACGTGTAAACGATAAGTGCGCCCGTTTCAACGTGTTCTCTGCCGTAATCCTTGATGACCTCCGTCCCGGAATAGGGCTTGTTGCACAAGGTTTTTCTACCCGTGCGCTTTTCAAACTCGGCGATGACGTTCTGCGGAAATCCGTCGGGATAAGTCGGCAGAGGCTTCGGAGAGATGATACCTGCAATTTCCCAATGCCCTATGGTGGTATCCTTGCCCATCGACGTTTCTTTCATACGCGCAAAGCTCGCTTTGGGTGAAGCAATGCCACCGCCGACGGTATCGACGTTGAAAAGTCCGAGGTCTATAAGATTGGGACAATTAAAATGCTCGTCGTTGCGTATTGCGCCCAGCGTATTGCTGCCCTCGTCGTGCCAAAGATAAGAATCCGGCATTTCGCCGCAGCCGCAGCTGTCAAGCACTATAATAAAAGCTCTTTTGCTCATTTTTTGCCTCCGATATTCAGCATATTATGCAAGCTCGAGCGCAATTTCCATCATCTTTGTGAAAGAATTTTGACGCTCTTCCGCAGTGGTGTTCTCCTCGGGATAAATAAAGCTATCGCTTACGGTGCAGATGCAAAGTGCTTTCTTGCCGGCGCGCGCCGCGTTGCAATATAACGCCGCGGATTCCATTTCGACGCCGAGAACGCCCATCTTTGCCCATTCCATTCCGCTGTTCGCGTCGTCGTAGAACATATCGGACGAGAAAATGTTGCCCACCTTATAATTTACGCCCTCGCGCTCGCAAAGCTCTGCCGCTCTGCGCACCAAATCAAAATCCGCAATCGGGCAGAAGGTGCCGGGCAGATTGTATTGCATGGCGTAATTGCCGTTGGTGCAAGCACCCATTGCAATAATAATATCCTTTGCATGAAGGTCCTTATCGAAAGAACCGCACGAGCCTATTCTTATGATGTTTTTCACGTCGTAGAAATTGAAAAGCTCGTAAGAGTAAATGCCGATTGCCGGCTGTCCCATGCCCGAAGCCATGACGGAAACGCGCTTGCCCTTGTAATAGCCGGTATAACCGTTTACGCCGCGCACGTTGTTTACGAGAACAGCATTCTCGAGAAAATTCTCCGCAATAAATTTTGAGCGGAGGGGGTCGCCCGGCATAAGAACCGTATCGGCGAAATCACCTAATTTTGCAGTGATATGAGGGGTTGGAATTGACATAATCTTTTTCTCCCTTGATGTATTTATTTTTTTGTTATTTTGCAAAACCAGCGTTTTATATGTACACTTTGGCACGTTTAACACTTGATTCTGCAATTTGTTTTTATAGCGTTTATGCTCATACGCGCACTCATACATATAGACTCATGCGCATATGAGCAATAGATTTTATGCACGATATTACAATCAATATTCGCCGTCTGCTTCTTGCTTTTTGACGATTTTGACAATACGGCTGGTGCCCAATCTTTCCGCTCCGAGCGCGACAAATTCCTCTGCGTCCTCTATCGATGAAATTCCGCCTGCCGCTTTCATTCTTACGTCCTTGCCGATATGCTCGCTAAACAGCTTGATGTCGGCAAACGTCGCTCCCGCCTTTGAAAAGCCCGTGGAGGTTTTGATGAAATCCGCGCCTGCGTCCGTCACGATTTTGCACATCGCAATCTTTTCTTCGTCGGTGAGCAAGCAAGTTTCGATAATGACCTTAAGTATGTTGCTTCCGCAAATCTGCTTCAACACTCTTATTTCGTTTTCGACGTATTCCAAATTGCCTGCTTTAAGCTCGCCGATATTGATAACCATATCGATTTCGTCCGCGCCGTTGTCGAGCGCGTCTTTGGTTTCGTACGCCTTTGTCGCCGTGGTGTTGTAGCCGTTCGGGAAGCCGATAACGGTACAAATCGCAAGCTTGTCGCCAACGTAATCCTTTGCGCGCTTTACGAAGCTTGGCGGAATACATACCGACGCCGTGCCGTATTTAATGCCGTCGTCGCAAATACCCTTGATGTCTTCCCACGTTGCGGTTTGTCCCAAAAGGGTGTGATCGCACTTGCTCAAAATATCCTTGATGTCCATATATGCACCTCTCTATTATTTTTCGTTTTCGGAGTCGAGCTTTGACAGCTCAACGGCTATAAGAGAAGCGAGCCTTGCGTTGTTGAAAACAAGCTTAATGTTGCTCTCAAGGCTTTCGCCTCCCGTGATTTTTTGTATTCTGTCAAGCAAAAACGGAGTGATGTTTTTGCCCTTTATCCCCTTACTTTCCGCCTCTTCGACGGCAGTGGATATAACGCTCTCGATATAATCGGCGTCCATCGAATACTGCTCTGGAATAGGATTACAAACAAGCATTCCGCCACCCAAATTCAAATCGCTCTTTGCGCGTATCGCACGTGCGATTTCAAGCGGCGATTCCATACGCCAATTCACCTTATGTCCGCTCCTTCGCGTAAAGAACGCGGGAAGCTCGTCCGTGCCGTATCCGATAACGGCTACACCCTTTGTTTCCAGATACTCGAGCGTAAGCCCCAAATCGAGAATGCTTTTCGCGCCTGCGCAGACAACGTTTACGGGCGTAGTTGCAAGCTCTTCCAAATCGGCGGAAATATCCATTGAGGTTTCAGCCCCTCTATGCACGCCGCCGATACCGCCCGTTGCAAAAACCTTTATGCCTGCAAGGTGCGCAAATATCATAGTGGAAGCAACGGTGGTTGCTCCGTCAAGCCCCTTTGAAACGACGACGGGAATATCGCGCCTGCTTGTTTTCGTCACAGACAACCCCGCTTTGCCCAAATGCTCTATTTCCTCTTTCGAGCAACCGACGGTTGGGACGCCCTTGATAATTGCGATTGTCGCAGGCACCGCGCCGTTTTGTCTTATCACCTCTTCAACCTCTAATGCGGTTGATACGTTTTTCGGATAAGGCATACCGTGCGAGATTATAGTCGATTCAAGCGCAACGACAGGTCTTCCGTCGGCAAGCGCGTCACGCACCTCTTGCGATATTTTAATCGGATAGTAATTTGTATTTGTACTCATATATTTCCTTGAACACTTTTCGTGTTGCAGCCCGCTTGTACCGCCCAATAGTACACATTTCGTGTTTTTAACTTGGCTTTGTACAGCATTTTTACGTCGTTTGCGCTGTTTTTAGACAAAATACAGCACGTTTCGTGTTTTGTGCTCAATCTTTTATTCTTCTCAAAATTGCGTTTACGATCATTTCGTAAGCAACCTTGTTGTGTCCGCCCTCCGGCACGATAATATCCGCAAGCCTTTTAGACGGCTCGATAAAATGCTCGTGCATCGGCTTAACGGTTGTCAAATACTGCTTGACAACGGATTCGAGGCTTCTTCCGCGCTCGTTTACATCGCGCGTGATTCTGCGGATAATTCTCACGTCGGCGTCGGTATCGACGTAAAGCTTTATATCCAGCATATCGACGATTTGCGGATTTTGAAATGCCATAATTCCTTCAAGAATTATAACTTTTTCACTTTTTGTCTCTATCCACTCGTCGCATCTTGAATGTGTGGCAAAGTCATAGGTCGGGTGATAAATGGTTTCGCCGTCCTTAAGCTTTTTGAGATGCTCTATGAGCAAATCCATATCCAACGCGTCGGGGTGGTCGTAATTCGTTTTGCATCTTTCCTCAAAGGAAAGCGCCGGATTGTCCTTATAATAGCAATCCATGCTCAACATAACCGCGTCTTTACCGAACGCCCTGTGTATCTTGTTGGCAAGCGTCGTTTTACCGCTTCCCGTGCCGCCTGCGATGCCGATAACTATTCTGTCCATACTCACCTCACAAATACAAGCCCTTGGCTTCCTGCTCGGCTTTCTTTTTCAGCCAGCATTTCCTGCACATAGCAACGTACCTATCGTTTCCGCCAAGACACACCTGTTCGCCCTTGAAGACTATATTGCCGTGATCGTCCATACGCGCGTTCACGGTGGCTTTTGAGCCGCACTTACAAACGGATTTTATCTCGCTTATAGATTCGGCGATTTCAAAAAGACGTTTGCTTCCCGGGAACAAATGCGTCGTAAAGTCGGTGGCAAGCCCGAAGCACAGCACGGGAATATCGTAGTCTATGACTATCTGTCCGAGTTGATCGACCTGTTCGGGCGCAAGGAACTGGCACTCGTCCACGATAATAACGTTGCACGAGGAATAGTCCCTTTTGTACATGGCATACAAATCCTCCGTCTGCGCAACGGCTATTGCTTCCGCGCTCAAGCCTATTCTTGATCTTGTGATAGTCGCGCCGTCGCGATTATCTATTGCGGGCTTGAGAAGCATGACCTTCATGCCGCGCTCCTCGTAATTGAACTTTGTGATGAGCGCCTGCGCCGTCTTGGAACAGCCCATTGCTCCGAATTTGAAATACAGCTTTGCCATTTGTATACCCTGTGTTTTATTTATCCTTTAGTGAAATATGCTTATTGTATTCTGTCGAGAACAAGCGGCGTTTCTTGCGGTTTTTCCTCTCCGATTTGAGTTGACGCAAGGAATTTTGCCTTGGCAGGAGCGAGCTTATCTTTTACAGACGTGTACATAATCGCTATATCCTCGCCCTCGCTTACGTAGTCGCCCGTCTTCTTAAGAAGAACGATACCCGCAGAAAAGTCTATGCTTTCCTCTTTTGTGTTTCTACCTGCGCCGAGCAGCAAACTTGAAATGCCGTAGCCCTCGGTATCGACGTGGGTTATATAACCGCTTCTCGGAGCCTTTACGGCTTCGGAATACGGAGCAACCGCAAATTTGTCGGGGTTATCGATACATTCCACGTCGCCGCCTTGCGCCTTAACCATCTGCTTAAACGTTTCAAGCGCACTGCCGCTCCGTATCGCCTCGCGCACCATTTCGTCGCATTCCTCTATAGAGCCCTTGCCTGCAAGATAAAGCATATTCGAGGCAAGAATAAGGCATATTTCGGTGAAGTCCTCGGGGCCGTGTCCGTTTAGAGTATCTATTGCCTCCTTGACCTCGAGCGTATTTCCTATCGCATTGCCCAAGGGCCTATCCATATCCGTGATAAGCGCAAGCATTTTCTTGCCTGCCTGCTTGCCGATTTGAACCATTACGCGCGCAAGCTCTCGGCTATCCTCGAGCGTCTTTGCAAAGGCGCCGCTTCCCGTCTTGACGTCAAGCACTATGCAATCGTCGTCGGCGGCAAGCTTTTTGCCCATTATGCTCGACACCACGAGAGGAAGGCTGTCAACGGTAGCCGTTACGTCGCGAAGCGCGTACAGCTTCTTGTCTGCAGGCGCAAGCTCCTTGTTTTGTCCGACGATGCAAACGCCTATTTCATTGACGTTTTTGAGGAATTGCTCCTCGTTGATATCAGTACAAAAGCCGGGGATCGACTCGAGCTTATCGATGGTTCCGCCTGTATGGCCAAGTCCTCTACCGCTCATTTTGGCAACCTTAACGCCGAGCGACGCCACAAGCGGAGCAACGACCAAACTAGTCTTATCTCCGACGCCGCCCGTTGAATGCTTGTCCACACGTATACCGTCTATCGAAGAGAAATCGAGGCGTTGTCCCGAATCGCGCACCGCGAAAGTCAAGTCGGCGGTTTCTCTAAAACTCATGCCCTTATAAAAAATCGCCATCAACAGTGCCGAAGCCTGATAATCGGGAATATCGCCGTTGACGTAGCCGTCGATAAAGAAGTGGATTTCCTGCGTCGAAAGCTCTCCGCCGTCGCGTTTCTTTCTGATAATATCGTACATTCTCATAAACTTTCCTCTTGCGCACACGCGTACGCACTTTTATTTGTTGCTAATCTATTATACTACATAAAACGAAAGAAAAAAAGACTAAAATAAAAATAATTGCACGCAAACGTGCAATTATTTCAAATTTTGAGTTTTATTTTGTTCTTATTCCTCTTCGAGAGTAAATTCGTCGACATCTTCCTGCGCAACCTCTTCCGCGGATTCATCGTTTTCGGCGTCCACGCCGAAGGCTTCGTCTATAGGCTCGTCGCTAGGCGTTGCGTTCACGTCGCCCTCGTTGATTTTTGCGTTTGCTTTTTCTGCCTTTTTAGCTTGACGTTTTTCCTTCTTCTTCGCGCGATACGCCACAAGTTTGGGAAGCTTGCCCTTCTTTGCGAGCACCTCGACCACTACGACGACAACGATTATCACAAATGCCACGCACCCGAGCACGATACCCAATATCTCGAAGAATCCGAGCTTTGCCTCGACAAAAGCGGGATTGCTGTAATAATCGATATAGTCCTCCACCGAGAACGTGATTGCGTCCGCCTTATCGATGCTTTCGTCCTGTTTGAGAAGTTCCATTATTTCGTTCTCGTCCCAGATATACGAAAATCTATCGACCGGCGCGCCGTCGGCAAGACCGGACTCACTCAATCTGTCCGAATGTGATTCATAGCTCTTTGCATAGCCGTTGTCCCACACCTCGAGAGTCGCCTCATAGGAGTTGTAGCACTTGATTTCTTGACCGCCTTCCTTCATATCTGCCTGCGGCATTGCATACCACTGCTTGATAAGATCTTCGTCAGCGTCCATATCCACGGAGAATTTGACGGTATAATAGCCGTTTTCAAAGGTAATCACAGCGTCCTCTGCAATGATATCCTCGCAGAAATTCATATTGTTGATTTCGTGTATAGCCGTAAGTACGTGCAATCTATCGTTAAATTCGGCAAGCGTCATCGGCTTCTCAAACGCGTTTGCGTTGTCGGGAATACCGAAGCTCGCATACGGAAAAACCGTCAAGGAGCAATCGCATCCGTACTTTCCGCCCAAATCCGAAAAATAGTAATACTGTCCGTCGCCTTGAGTGTAGCCGACCTTAAGATAGCCTGCGATTTCGGTCACGAGCGTCTGCATAAACGAGCTGTTCGAGCTGACCTCGGTTGCAAGCTGATAGTACCACTTATCGCCGCTACGCAAATTGAACGCGTGCATAATTACGCTGCCGAGCGGTATACCTGCGTCGCTTTCCTGAACGACAAGCGAGAGCGGCGTGTTCAAGCGGCTTTGATTTGCCGTATTGTACAACGTCATAACCGCGCGTTTTTTCTCTTGAGCGGTCGCGTCCTCTTTCATACCGGATTCGATAATCGCCAAATCCTTTGCGGTGAAAAGGCTCGAATAATTCGGTCTGGAGCCGGTCGGAAGCTCAAATTCCGCAGGGGGCGTGGTGTTGCACGCCGTAAACGCAAAGACTACGCCGAGCAAAAGCACGATGCACATAACGATGCTTACTGTTTTCTTGTTCATAATTTTCCTCATGCGACGCACAAGTGCGGTCGCGTTTTTCTTTTTGTAATCGGTTCTTGCTTAAGCGCAAGATATTTCGGGATTATTCCCGCTCTCCGTCGATAGGCGTAGCGGCAATATCGGTGACATTTTGCTCGCCGTTCGATTCCTCGCCTGCGGAAGCTTCGGTCGGCTCGTCGCCTTCTGATACGTCGGCGGATTCGGCGTTGTCAGAGCTTTCATTTTCCGCGCCGTCTGCGCCCTCGTTTTCACCGTCTGCCGAGCGCGCCTCTTTCCTTTCGGCTCTACGCTCTTTTCTTTCCTCGCGAGCCTTCTTGTCAAGCTCTTTAATCTTGGCTCTGCGCTCCTTATCTCTTTGAAGCGCCTGTGCGAGCTTGGGAAGCTTGCCCTTCTTCAAGAGTATCGCAAGCACCACGACGACGATTATTATCGCTCCGACGACAACGCCTATAAGCACGCCCGTCAACGTGAACCAGTCGAAAACGAACACCGATTCGGGTTGGCTGTAATAGGATATGCACTTATCGATAAGCTCCGTCGTGCTGTCAAAGCGATTCGCATTTAAGACAGGCGCGAGGTTCTCGTCCTGCGAGATGACGGAAAGGATTTGTTCCTCGTCCCACAAATATTCAAACTCGTTGGACGGCGTGGACGCAACGTCGAAGGACAGCACGACCATGGACCAATCCTCATAGGAGCGGAACGCCTTTGCATAGCCGTTATCCCATATTTCAAGCTCGGCGCGCCAGCCCTTAATAGTGTTGTTTATAGTCAGCGAGCCGGTGTCGAGATCGCGCTTCGACATCTTTTGAAATTCCTCAAAAAGCTCGGTATATTCGGTTTCGCAATCTATTTCAAATTTAACGGTATAAAAGCCCTTTTCGTCGTCATGCTCTATTGTCGCGCCGTCCTTTATCAGCTCCTTGAAAATCGCCATATTGTTCAATTCAAGCTGGCTCAAGCGGCAGTTTCTGTCTGTCTGATACGCCTCGAAGCCGTCGTACACCTTAGGCTCGTCGCCCTCGGGAATGATGAACGTCGCATACGGAAACGTCTGCTTGGAGCAATCCAGTTGAGTTTCCGTACCCATGATGTAGGCATAATGATATTTGTCGTCGCCGTTGGTATACGCAACCTGCAAATTTCCCGCAATCGGGCTTAAAATCTTTGCGATAAGCTCCAAGCCGCTCACGTCGCCTTTAGCCGCCTGCGATGCAAGCTGATAATACCACTTGTCGCCGTGCTGAAGAGTGAAGCCGTGCATATACACTCTGCCCATCTCGTTGCCGCCCAAGGATTTTTGCACCATGAGAGAAAGCTCGGCGTTTATTCTGCTTTGGTTTGCGGTGTCGTAAAGCAGCATAACGGCGTCCTTAACCTTCGCCTGCGTATCGGCGTCGTCTGGTGCGTTTTGCAAGCCGTCGAGTGCCGCGTTGACAAGCTCGACGTCGCTTTTCGACAAAAGCGATTCGTAATCGGGACAAGTGCTGATGCTTGCCACGTCCTTAAGAAAATCGCCGCTTACGGGCGTCTGCGGCGTGCCGTTACACGCAACCAAGCCCAGAGAGCATACGGCGACAAGCAAAACGACGATACAAATCAAGCCAATCCTTCTCATAATTCTTCCCTTTTAGATTTTTCGTTTGAATCCGGCGCAAGCCTACGCCTCGATTCTACGGTACGCGCGATGCGCGTTGATGTCTATATAACTTTATAAATGCGTAAATATACTAATATTTTATGAACAGAATGTCAACCTTCGCGACGTCAATGTGCAAAATCCGACAAAAGAGTCTTCAATTTTTCATAATACGCCGACACGTATTCCTTGAGCTTCGCCATCGTTTTGTCGTATTGCGCCTGTGTCGGAGCGAGAAACGGGTCGGGAACCGAACGATATTTTCCGCACGCGGCTTCGGATAGCGTAACGTATTTCTTGCGATATTTTTTCGGCGTAAGCAAGCCGTGCGTTTTGGACATACCGATTATTATATCCGCGTTTTCAAACAAGCTCTTATCCGTCTTAAACGAGGGTTTGTGCGCATATATTTCCTCTTCGGAAAATCCTTCTCTTTTGAGAATAACGGCGGCTTTGGGGAATATTTTTTTACTCTTATTCAACACTGCGGACGACGCAACGCTCACGCGCCCCTTCAGCTCGTCGTCGTTTTCGGCGAAACGGCGAAGCAAAAACTCGCAATACGGGCTTCTGCAAACGTTTGAAGAGCAGACAAACAACACGTTATATTTTTTCGATTCACTCATGGTTATTCCTCTTTTAGGCATTCTAACGCTATTTATCAAATCTTTATAATAAAAATCGGAATGGGCGGATCTTTTTTCCAATTATAAAAAAACGTCGCCAGCACCTGATATTTTTCGTCGTCCAAATTTTTAAGCCACGGAAGCAACGCGTCCTTTTCCTCGTAGCCGCTATCACCGCCGTAGTAGACGGACACACACATCAAGCCTCCCTTTTTCAAAAGCCTCAAGCCGCCCTCGATAGCCTCTTTGGTAGATTCAAAGTGCGTGTAAATTCCGTGATTTCCGCGCGGTAAATATCCGAGATTAAACACGATACAGTCTACACTGTTCTCGTCAAAATACTTCGGCATATTTGCGTGCGAATCCAAAATCACGTTTGCGTTAAGCCCCTTTTGTTCAAGCAAAGCTCTTGTGCTTTCGACAGCTTCGCTTTGAATATCGAAAGCGGTCACGCTTCCCGTCTCTCCGACAAGCTCGCACAAAAACGCGGTGTCGTACCCTCTGCCGGCGGTTGCGTCTATACACACGCCGCCAAGACCTATATGTCGTTTTATGGTGTCATGCACCAATGTCAATGCGTTCATATACTAATATTATCACAAATATAAGCATATTGCAAACGCATTATAATTGCAAAATCGCCACCTCCGAAAGCTCGTAGGAGTCAAGATAAACGCGCATATATTCGCGCATCTGCTCGCACACCGAAACGCCGACAAGCGAAGTGCACCCGGCAAGACATGAACTACCCATGACAAATTCGCCGCTTATAGCAATGCTTTTTAGATTTCCACAGCCGTAGAATGCCAGATTTCCGACAATTTCAACCTGCGAGCCCAACGTCACGCGCTCAAGGCTCGTCACCTGGGAAAACGCTCTATCTATCAAATCTCCGCCCAAAACGACAAGTTCGTTTAACGACGAGGGCAAATATGCCGTTCTTCCCGATTTTGCAACCGATTTCGAGCCGTCCGACTTAAGGCTGGCGACGTATTCGACAACCTCGTAGCAGCCGGATTTTTCCGACTCCTCGGAGAACAGCCAGCTCAAGCCGTATACGTAATTCGACGACGAATCGGCGGCGTACCTACTTGCACTTTCATCGTCCCTTGACGTGCAAACAAAGGAACAGAATGGCAACGTCAGTTTTTCAAGCCTTTCGCAATCGGCAAGCATACCTTTGTACATTTCCGTCAGGGTTGACGGCAAGGACAACGTTTTCAAGACCTTTGCACCGCTAAAAGCGTTCTCGCCTATCTTCTCTATCCCATCTTCAAAAATTAAACTTGTTAGAACATCGATTTTATCTGCAAACGCGCCCGATTCCACCTCTTTTATCTCGACGTCGCCTATCCTTGACGGCACGGTAACCTCGCTTGCGTTGCCAGTATATGTCGTGATTTTGTTCCCGACGACGGTAAACGGAATGATTTTCGTCCAAACGGCGACAAGCTCTATATCTCCATGCGAGCCTTTCGGAATAACCGTAACGTATTCCTCTCCGCCCGAAACGCGCCAGCCGTCGAAGGTATAATCGTCCCTTATCGGTGCGACAAGCACTATGTTCTCGCTTTCGATTGTATAGAATGTCGGATTTTGCGTATTTTCTCCGTCGCAAATATAGGTTATGTTATACCTTTTTGCGCTCCACTTAGCATACAAAACAACGCTGTGCGTGGTTCCTTTTTCGATGTATTCCACTCTATTCTCAACGCACGCCGCATCTGCATACCAGCCGCAAAATTCATAATGCGGCTTAACCGCCTCGCTCAAATAAATTCTGTCGTTTTCAACGTTGAACGTCGCAGGGCAATCGGTAGTCGCGCCGTCAACGTTGCGCAAAATCAACGAGTATTCAATCGGCTTCCATTTCGCGTTCAACGACAAATTGCCCGTCATTCCTGCTTCTACGGACGAATATTTACAATCCTCGTTATCGAACCAGCCCAAGAACTCATAATTAGTTTTTCGCGCGTCTATCAGCTCAAATTCGCTTTCTATATTATATTTATCGTGATTCCCGTCGCAGACTCCGCCGTTAAGATTATAGACAATATCAAACTCTTGCGGAATCCATTTCGCATAAGCCGTTATATTCCCGAAACTTCCCTTGTCTATGCGGTTTATCGCCGAGCCGTCAAGCCTATCGTTCAAATACCAGCCTGCAAAAACATAATAAGCTCTCGTCGGGGCAAACAGCTCGAACTCATCTTCAACGGTATACTTGCGCAAGTTTCCTCCCGACGCATTCTGCGCGTTGTTCGTTCCGCCGTTAAGCTCGAAGCGCAAAGCATATTCGACGGGAGTCCACGTCGCATATACCGTGACGTCGCCGACGCTACCCTTTTCTATTTTGTCAACTCTATTCCCATTTGCAACGACGGCATTGTCGTACCAGCCCGTAAAAACATAGTGCTCCTTCGCACAAGCCTCAAGCACTACCGCCGTTTCAAGCGTATAGATACCCGATTTCACGCATTCGTCGCCGTCCATATATTTTATTGTATATTGTTCTAACGAATACGCCGCGCGCACCGTCAAATCGCTTGTAACGCAACTAAAATCTTCAATATCCCACGTCCCGACGTAGCCGTCTCGCGCTCTCGGAGTCGGGATATTATCTATTGCCTTTCCGTGTCCCACGACAACCGCTCTTTCCCCTTGCTCGTCGCAAAACGTAACGGTATGCGTTTTCTCGCTTATCGTAAGCTTTGCCGTCATATCCGCAATCGCATTATAGTTTTTTCCGCAATCGAAGCTTGCGGTGACGCAGTATTCGCCTGCAAGAATTTTGCCGTTTCCCTCGTACGTTACGGTTATTCCGCTCGGAACGCCCTCCGCATACAAATAGTGTGCCGCGCCGTCCTCCTCAAAAGTACCGTCTTCAAATTTTATTTCGGAAGCGGTAGCTTTTTGAATGGTTAACACGGCGTTCAGCTCAAGCGTTTTATAGCCTTCCATGCTCACCGTCGCGCTCACGGAATATTCTCCGCAATCCACGAATTCGTACGGCTCGACGTACGCCACGTTTGCCCCGCTCGGCACACCGTTAACGGCGATAGAATGCTTGTTTCCGTCATATATTACACTGCTATTTTCAAAGCTTATTCCCTCAAATATTTTAAGTTCCGCCCATTTTGCATAAAGCGTCAAATTATCCTTCAGCTCAATAGAATTAAGGTCGCGCACAACCTCACCCTCGAGCTTTTCGTCATAGCACCACCCGACAAGCACATAGCCGTCCTTTTCTATTTCGGGCATATCGTCGCCCTTTTTCCAAACTATATTACTTTCACCGTTATTAAGCATCAAAATTATTGAAAACTCTTCCGGAACAAACAGCTTATCCGCATTATCGCACGCCGTTAAAAACACAAAATTGACACATAAAACCAAAAACAGCAATAAAAATAGCCGTCCAAAGACGGCAAACTTCACATTTGATTTCTCCATAATACTCCTGCCCGATGTATATGTCGATGCGAAATATGCCCAATCGTATCCCAAAGTCTGCATTAGACGCGACCGCCGTATTTCGCCCTATTTATCACACATTTTCCGACCACTGTCAACCCTTTTCGCACATTTTGTCGAAATTTGTC
>CAZUZK010000003.1:57707-59400 GCA_964624745.1 uncultured Bacteroides sp.
TCACACATTTTCCGACCACTGTCAACCCTTTTCGCACATTTTGTCGAAATTTGTCGAATATTTTTTATATTTAGCCAATTTTTACTCCATTTTACGCCAATAAGCCCCATATCCGCCACTTCGACTTATCCCCCGATGTGACGGCATATTAAATGTATCGATGCTTTCATAAAAGCAAAATTCAATGTGCCTGTATTTTTTATTTCTCGTGCTCCGACTTATCACAAATCCAAGCTGTTTTCATCGAGAAGAAAATTGCAAATTCCCATTGTCACTATCCCGTAATCGTTACGCCTTACCTTGATATTGTCGCGCACAACGATAATCTTCTTAAACGAATCGTTAATGCTTTTAAGCGAGCATTGCTCCTGTTCGATTTTTTCGGGATTACTCATCGAAAACGCAGATTGAATATAATATTTTCTACTGCCCTTTGTTGCAACGAAATCGACTTCGAGCTGTTTTTTTGTTGATTTTCCGTCCTCGTCTTTTCCGTAATGCTCGACAAGTCCGACGTCAACGCGAAAACCACGAATGCGAAGCTCGTTATAGATAATATTCTCCATAATATGATTTTCTTCCGTTTGTCTAAATTCAAGCCGTGCATTGCGCAGTCCGACGTCCTCAAAATAGTATTTTGCAGGGGAATTTATATATTTTCTGCCTTTTACGTCGTATCTTTTCGCCTTGCTTACGAGGAACGCGTCAATAAGATAGTCAAGGTATTTTTTCAATGTTTTATCGCTGATTATCTTCCCCTTGACGCTCTTAAACGTATTGGCAAGCTTCAACGGATTTGTCAACGAGCCTATTGCGGATGCCAAAATATCCAGCAATTCGTCAAACTCTTCCTCATTGCGAATCTTGTGACGCTCAATTAAATCCGACAAGTATACCTTCTTAAACTGCGAAATCAAATATTCTGCTTTTTCTTCCGGCGTTTGACAGGAAAGTACAAGTGGCAATCCGCCGTAATTGAAATAATCGTCCCACCCCTCGTCAATCGTCCCGTCATATACAGACATAAATTCACGAAAAGACAACGGATAGACTCGGATTTCGTCTCCTCTACCGCGAAATTCCGTTATAACGTCGCTAGATAAAAATTTTGAATTGCTCCCGGTGACGTATACGTCTGCATTTTTAATATGCAAAAAGCTGTTAAGCACGTCTTCAAATTCGTCAAGCAGCTGCACCTCGTCAAGAATAATGTAATACATATCCTTGTCGATGATTCTGTTCTTTACATATTCGAGCATATTGTCAGGATTTCGGAGCTTGATATTCGTTCTGTCGTCAAGAGCGATTTCTATAATGTGCGCTTCATCAACGCCATCATTCAACAAATACTCATGAAAAAGGTTAAAGAGCAAATAAGACTTTCCGCACCGTCTAACACCTGTTACGACCTTAATAAGTCCGTTGCCTCTTTTATTTATAAGTCGGTTCAAATAACTCGGACGTTTAATTTCCATAAGCACCTCTTAACAAAAATTGAATATTTCTACCTTTTTTCGTAATACATTTTACCGTTATTATTCTAAACTTGTCAATAGGTTTTTGAAAATTATTCAACAAAACCAAGTCTCGACTTCATTTGCGCAAGCGCGGAAGTCCGCTATAGTAATGCACGTCAAGGACGTGCTTCCTGCCCGCTCCGTTGGTACTCAACGCAAACGCCGCGCGTGCGCGC
>CAZUZK010000004.1:0-11771 GCA_964624745.1 uncultured Bacteroides sp.
AATTCCAAGCAAAAGAGTGTATATCGCAAAGGGAATTGTCGAGTGCTTTTCTATAAGCTTCAAAAAGAATTTTATCGATATTAGACCTGCAAAAAACGCGGAAAACATACCCGACAGCAACGCGCCGAGCGATACGTTTGGAGCTGTGTGAGTCGCTATCATTTCAACGCCCTCATACAGCGCGGAGCCTATTATTATCGGGATAGAAAGCAAAAAAGAAAAGCTTGCCGAATCCTTTTTGTTTACCCCTTGCAAAGTGAGTGCGGAAATCGTCGCGCCGCTTCGCGACACGCCCGGCAAAACGGCGATACCCTGCAAAACGCCTGTTAAAATACTTGTTTTGGCGGTTATAAGTCTTGATTCGGTCGGGTTAAGATTTTCTCCGGCATAAAGAAGGCAGGCGGTCAAAACAAATCCGCAGCCCAAATATTTGCCGTCGATAAGAGAGGGCGCGAGGAATTTGAACACAAGAGCCAGCGCTACGGTGGGTATACACGCAAGCACCAAATTGCGATTTGTCGCGTTTATCGGGTGCTTGACAAGGGGCGTCCATTGCTTGCGCATTGCGATAAGCACGGCGAGCAGAGTGCCAACGTGCAGCATTATATTGAAAAACAGATTTTCTTGTCCGATTCCAAGCTTTTCGAGCAGCAGTAAATGTCCCGACGACGATATGGGGAGAAATTCGCTCGCACCTTGAATTAAGCCCAACACCAATGCTTCCCAAATTTCCATTTTAACTTTACACGCTCCTTCTTTTCGGGTATACTAATCTATTGTATTAAGATAATACGCACGCAAGAACGTGCGCATAGGAGAAATATGAAACTCGGTGTAGTCGGTTTGCCAAACGTTGGCAAAAGCACATTGTTCAATGCAATCACAAAAGCAGGCGCACAAGCCGCCAATTATCCGTTCTGCACAATAGAGCCGAACGTGGGCGTCGTTGCGGTGCCCGACGAGCGACTTGAAAAGCTCGCCGCGCTTTACGACAGCAAGAAAATTACTCCGACGTCGTTGGAATTTGTCGATATAGCCGGTCTTGTTAAGGGCGCAAGCAAGGGCGAGGGGCTCGGCAATAAGTTTTTGTCGCACATAAGAGAGGTTGACGCGATAGTACACGTCGTAAGATGCTTTGACGACGCAAACATTACGCACGTTGACGGAAGCGTAAATCCGGCGCGCGACATCGAAACGATAGATTACGAATTGATTTTTGCGGATATGGAAACTCTTGAAAGACGTATGGCAAAAGCCGTCACAATGGTTAAAGCCGACAAAAAATATCAAGAGGACGTGGACAGGCTTGCCGTTATGCAAAAATGGTTGGAGAGCGGAAAGCCGTTGCGCAATCTCGATATGGACGAGGATTTCAAGCAATTTGTCGAAGAGCAATTTTTGCTTACCTCCAAGCCCGTTATCTACGTTGCCAACACCGACGAGGCAGGAATAGGCGGAAACGCGTACACCGAGCAAGTCGAAAGCATTGCGAAAGCCGAAAATACCGAAGCCATCGTGTTATGCGCGAAGCTCGAAGAGGATTTGAGCGAATTGTCCGACGAGGATAGAGCGATGTTCATGGAAGATTACGGGCTTTGCGAAAGCGGTTTGGACCGCCTTGTCAAGGCGTCGTATAAGCTTCTCGGGCTTATAAGCTATCTTACGGCAGGCGAAAAGGAAACAAGAGCTTGGACGATAGTCAAGGGCACAAAGGCTCCGCAGGCGGCAGGCAAAATTCACAGCGATTTCGAGCGCGGCTTCATACGCGCGGAAATTGTGGATTACGCAACGCTTTTGGAGTGCGGTTCGTTTAACGTTGCAAAGGAGCGCGGAAAGGTAAGAAGCGAGGGCAAAGAGTACGTTATGCAGGACAACGACGTCGTGTTGTTCAGAATAAACGTGTGACAATCAGCCTATACGGGTTGATAAAATTAAATCTAAAAACAATTTATCGGAGTATATATGTTTGAAAAAGAATTAACGCAAGCATTGGCGGTTGAGGGGTTGACGGCTCAAGACGTCGAGGGCGCATTGGAAACGCCGAAAGAAACGAAAATGGGAGACATTTGTTTGCCGTGCTTTAAGTTTGCGCGCACGCTTCGCCTTGCGCCTCCCGTTATTGCAAACAAATTGTTGCCGTACGTGCAGAAGC
Source organism: uncultured Bacteroides sp. (assembly GCA_964624745.1). Lineage (GTDB taxonomy): Bacteria > Bacillota > Clostridia > Christensenellales > CAG-917 > CAG-475. The sequence goes on from CAZUZK010000004.1 coordinate 2,153, forward strand.
TCGACTTTGTCGATAGAGTGGAGGTTGTCGGCGGTTATCTCAATATTTTCTTTGATAGAAGCCGAGTCGCCGAAATCGCGCTCGATTGTGCAAGGCAAGAAAACGTCGGCGCAAGCGACGAGGGCAACGGAAAGACGATATGTATCGATTACAGCTCTGTCAACATCGCAAAGCCGTTTCATATCGGACACCTTAGCACAACGGTAATCGGTGGCGCGCTTTATCGTATCTTCGAGCATCTCGGCTACAACGTGGTCGGTATCAATCACTTGGGAGATTGGGGTACGCAATTCGGCAAGCTGATAGTCGCTACGCGCAAGTGGTCCTCTCTTGAAGAGGTCGCGCAAAACGACGAATATTTCTTGAACACACTTTACGTGCGTTATCACAAAGAGTCTGAATCGAATCCCGATATGGACGACGAGGCAAGAGCGTGGTTTAAGCGAATCGAGGACGGCGATAAGGAAGCAACCGCATATTTCGACGTGTTCAAGGACGTCACGATGAGAGCGGTCGGACGTGTTTACGACAGACTAAAAATCAAATTCGACAGTTATGCGGGCGAGAGCTTTTACAATGATAAAATGAATGCGTGTCTCGATATTTTGAAGGACAAGAATTTGCTTGTGGAAAGCGAGGGCGCGCAGGTTGTAAACCTCGACGAATACGATATGCCTCCTTGCCTTTTGGTAAAGGCGGACGGCGCGACCTTGTATGCGACAAGAGATATTGCCGCGGCGTATTATCGCAAAAAGACTTATGATTTCCACAAATGCTTGTACGTTGTCGCGTATCAACAGAATCTGCACTTTAAGCAGCTGTTTCAGGTGCTTAAACTAATGGATTTTGCAGGAGCGGAGGATATGGAACATATCGCGTTCGGTATGGTTTCCATGGAGGACGGCTCGATGTCAACGAGAAACGGGCGCGTCATTTGGCTCCAAGAGGTGCTTGATAAAGCCGTGGAAAAAGCCAAGAAAATTATAGAAGAAAAGAATCCTTCGACGCCCAACAAGGACGAAATCGCAGAGAGCGTCGGCGTCGGCGCGGTGGTGTTTTCCGCGCTTTGGAACAACCGCATAAAGGATATAGTTTTCTCCTATGACAAGGTTCTCAATTTCGACGGCGAAACCGCGCCCTACGTTCAGTACACTTATGCAAGATGTGCCAGCGCATTGAGAAAGGGCGGAGAAATCGATTATGCCGATATAGATTTGAGCGCAATAACGACGGACGAGGGCTATGAGGTTATAAAGAGCGTCATCGGTTTTGCGGACTCGGTTAAGCAGGCGGCAAGGTTGAGAGAGCCTTGTTACGTGACGAGACACGTCGTCGATTTGGCGGAAAAGTTCAATCGTTTTTATATCAATCATCGCATAGTGGTTGACGATTCGTCTGTTCGCAACGCAAGACTTGCATTGACAAAAGCGGTTGCAAACGTTATAAAGTGCGGACTTTCCCTTTTGGGAATAGACGCGCCGTCCGAAATGTAAGGATTTATATTCGACGAACAGCCCCTCGCAAGCGCGAGGGGTTTCTCTTTTGCAATTTTCTACCGAAATCAATAAATGCGTCAAATGCGAAATTGCTTGACAGTGTAATTTGTTTTATTTATAATGGTTTAGCATTTATATTATTTATAGGTATATATGCAAATAGGTTAAACAAAAAAATAAAAGTCCTAAAGACGGAGGAATACTATTATGAAACAAACCTACCAACCCAAGAAAAGACAAAGAAGCAAGGTTCACGGCTTCCGTGAAAGAATGTCCACAAAGTCCGGCAGAAACGTTCTTAAAAGACGTCGCAACAGAGGCAGAAAGAAAATAAGCGCGTAACGAATCATGCAAAAGCAATATAGGCTGAAAAAGAGAGCGTCGTTCGCCTACGTATACCGCAAAGGCGAAAAATCCTCTGCCAAAGACTTATTGCTTTTATGTGCAAAATCCAGAGAGGGCTTGAAAATAGGGCTTTCCGTGTCGAAGAAGGTGGGCAACGCGGTGACGCGCAATCGCACGAAACGACTTTTGAGGGAGGCGATTCAACCTCTGCTGGAGCGCATCGACAGCGGATATATGTACGTTATTGTCGCATATCCGTCGATTGTCGAAAGAAGCCTTGACGAGGTTAAAGCGTCGGTTGAGCACGCGTTCAAAAGAGCGAACAAGCTGATATGATAAAGAGAATTTGTCTTTGGTTGTTGTTGCTTTATAAGCGCACGTTATCGCCTGTTTTCGGCACGAGATGCGCATATACCCCGACGTGTTCGATGTATTCGTACGACGCCATAAGCAAATACGGCGCGGTTATCGGGATAATACTCACCGCAGGCAGACTTTTGCGCTGCACCCCGTTTGCGAAGGGCGGTTTCGATCCCGTCAAGGAAAATTATCGAGGAAGAATCAAATGGTTAATTTGAGTTATCCGCAAAAGCGCAAAATACAGATTTATTTAATCGCCGCACTTATGGCGATTCTTTGCTGTGTTTTGGTTGCGTGCAACAGCGACAACTCTTACAGTGTAGCCGGCGAAAGCGTGAGCGAGCCTACTCACTTTATGGCGAAGTTCATGCTCACCATCAACGACAGTCTCGGCGGCGGCGTCGCAAGCTTCGGCTGGACGGTCGTTTTGTTCACCGTGATATTGCGTCTTATCCTTTCTCCGCTTGATATTTGGCAAAAGGTTATTGCGAGAAAAAACTCGCTTGCGATGGAGCGTATGAAGCCCCAGCTCGAAGCGATACAAGAAAAGTATGCCGACGACAAAGAGCGTCTGTACATGGAGCAGAGAAGTCTCTATAAAAAAGAGAAATACTCCACCATGGGTATGTGCTTGCCGACGATTGTCACCTTCGTGGTGTTCTTCGTGGTTTTTGCAGGCTTCAGACAAATGGTCGGCTATCAATACGCAAAGGACTATAAGACTTGTGTAAACACCTACGAACAAACCATTGCGGAATGTATCGAGGAAGCAATCGGCAAAGAAGAGTGGGACGGCGCGATTTTGGATAACGGCGACGGCGTTTACGACTTTGACGATATTCAAAAGAACGAAAAAGGCGCAGAGTTCCTTGCTTATGCAAAAGACGAGGCACAAACTGCCGTTGCAAATGTTTATAACAGCCCAGAGCAAACCAAGGTGAGAAGCTGGTTGTGGATAAAGAATATCTTTGTCGCCGACAACTGGTCCCAAGCAGTTCCGTCGTTTGCGACGGTCACGGGACAAGAGGGCATGGCAACGTCCAAGCTTACCGGCATCACGATAGACGAGTACAACGACGTTATGGCAAAGGTGCTGGGAACGGGCGGATACGGCAAAAACGGCAAATGGAACGGCTTTCTTATTTTGCCGATTCTTTCGATTGCATTGAACTTCCTTTCGACAAAGCTTATGTCAAAGGCGCAGGGACAGGCTCCCGCACCGGCAGTAACGGGCGACGGCGAAGAAGCGGAAAAGGCAAAGGCGCAACAGCAAACCATGAAGATGACGCAATATCTTATGCCGATAATGATGGGTATCTTCGCGGTGTTCTATTCGGGCGCGTTTGCGCTGTATATGTTCACAAGCTCTCTGTGCGCGATACTTTTCCAAATGACGTTTAGTCTGATTACAAAGCTTATCGATTCAAAGAGGGCGAGCAACGACAACGTTGCCAAAAGATAGGAGTAAAAATGGAAAAATCTATAGAAACACACGCTTCTTCCGTGGAACTGGCGGTTGAAAAAGCTCTCGTCGAGCTTGGCGTGTCAAAGGACAAAACCGAAATAGAGGTTCTCTCAAAGGGCGGATTGTTCTCCAAGGCGAAGGTCAGAGTTACGATAAAAAATACAGTAGCGGACAGAATGGCGGAGTTTTTCAACGGCATTCTCGAGCGTATGGGATTGACCTCTCGCGCCACGGTCGAGGAGAAGCAGAACACGCTTTACGTCAACATTGCGGGCGACGACAGCGGTGTGGCAATCGGCTACAGAGGAGAGGCATTAGACGCTTTTCAATATCTTGCGCTTACGTATCTCAACGAGCAAAAGTGCGAGTTTAAGAAGGTCGTCGTAGATTGCGAAAACTATCGCGAGAAGCGCAAAGAAACGCTCACCGCGCTTGCCGAAAGACTGGCGCAAAAATCCGTGCGCTTGCAAAGAAAAATCGCGCTCGAGCCGATGAATCCGTTTGAAAGACGTATTATCCACAGCGCGCTTGCGGACAGCGAAATTGCAAGCACCGAAAGCGAGGGCGACGAGCCGAACCGTTATATCGTCATCATTCCGAAAGGTGTTAAGCTTAAGGACGAGCGTGCGATAAAGAACGGCGAAAGAGAGCCTTCAAAAGGCGATCGCAAGGGTAATCGCAAGGATAAGGGGCGCGACGGCAGAGGTAGAAACGAGGTGCGCGAGCGTAAACCGCGCGTCGAAGAGCCGGAGGTCGCCGACGGAAACGTCTATCGCGGATATTACACACAGCAGGACGATTTCGTAAAACCGACGACGCAGGCAGGTCCTCCGAAGTTTAAGAGCTTCGGCGGTAAAAAGAAATTCTAAAATGAGTACGATTGCGGCAATTTCATCACCGATAGGAGCAGGTGGTATCGGCATAGTGCGTGTTTCCGGAAAGGAAGCATTGAGCATCGCCGATGCCATTTTCTATTTTGCGCACGTTGACGGCGAAAAACAGAAGTGGAAGCCTTTGTATATGAATTTCGGCACGTTTGACGCCGGTGATTTTTGCGACAAGGGCTATGCCGTATATTTTCCTGCAAAAAAGGCGTATACCGGCGAGGATACCGTTGAGTTTTATTTGCACGGCGGTGTCAGAATTATGCAAGGCGCGCTTGACGCGCTTCTTGCCAACGGCGCAGTAATGGCTCAAAACGGCGAGTTTACCAAACGCGCATTTCTCAACGGGCGTTTATCGCTTGCCGACGCGGAGGGCGTTATAGACATGATAAACGCCGAAAGCGTGGCAGGGGTGAATGCGGCATATAGGCTTATGCAGGGAAACGTGTCGAAACGTATAAATTCGATTCTCGACGAGCTTGAGACGTTGATCGCCACTCTTGAGGCAACGCTCGACTATCCCGACGAAATGGAAGACGAGGTGTTGCCGTCCCTTCCGAACGCAATAAACGGTGTGCTTGCCGAGGTTGAAGCTCTGCTGTCATCCGCTAAAATCGGAAGGCTTGCCAAGCACGGCATCAACGTTGCGCTGGCAGGCAAGGCAAATGCCGGTAAATCGTCGCTTATGAACGCGCTTCTTAAAGAGGATAGGGCAATCGTCACGTCTATTGCGGGAACCACTCGCGACACAATAGAGGATAGCTTCGAGTGCGACGGCGTAAAGATAAATCTTGTTGATACGGCAGGGATCCGCGAAAGCGACGACGTGATAGAGTCGCAGGGGATAGAGCGTGCAAAACAGGCATTCGAGGGCGCGGACGTTATTCTGCACGTAATTGACACCACAAGCGCGGAGCGCGACGAGTTTGTGTTCGATGAGAGCAAGACGGTTTTTGAGGTTTACAACAAATGCGACGCGTCGTCGTTTAGCTCAAAGGACGGATTTTGCGTAAGCGCGAAGACGGGCGAGGGCGTAGAGAAACTTGCTTCTGCTATTGCGTCGCTGTATAAAGAAGATAAGGTTCGCGGCGGCGAAATAATAACGTCGCAACGTCACGTATCGGCACTTTATCAAGCCAAAAACGCACTTAAAGACGCGATTTTGTCGCTTAACGATACGATAGATTGCACTTTGGTAGATTTGAGAAAAGCGTATGACGCGCTTGGAGAGATTACGGGCAAAACCGCAACGCAGGACGTCGTTGACGGCATATTCTCTCGTTTCTGCGTCGGGAAATAAAATGGAAAAATTCGATGTTATAGTTATAGGCGGAGGTCATGCCGGCGTAGAGGCTTCGTTGGCAAGCGCGCGCCTAGGAAAAAAGACGTTAATGCTGTGCCTTGATTTCGGCACGGTTTCTTTAATGCCCTGCAATCCTGCAATCGGCGGAACGGCAAAGGGGCATTTGGTTAAAGAAATAGACGCGCTCGGCGGACAAATGGGCTTGTCTGCGGATAAGGCGTTACTACAAATAAAAACTCTCAATTCGGCAAAGGGACCTGCGGTGTTTTCCCTTCGCGGACAAGAAGACAAGAAAGTTTATCACGAGCTTATGCTTGAGATTGTGCGCAACGCGCAAAATCTCACGGTTTCCGACGAAGAAGCAAGCGAGGTTTTGACGGAAGACGGCGCGGTTGTCGCTGTGGCGACCACACGGGGCAACAACTATTCCTGTTCGGCGGTCGTGCTTGCGACGGGGGTTTATCTAAACGGCGCGATAATCATAGGCGACTATGTTAAAAAAAGCGGTCCCGGTGGATTCGCTTCCGCGACAAGGCTTACGGATAACCTTGTGAAATTGGGCGTGCGTATGCGCAGATTTAAGACGGGTACGCCGGCAAGAATTTATCGCGACAGTATTGATTTTTCAAAGATGGAGCTTCAACTCGGAGACGACAGCGACAGATTTTCGTTTATGTCTCCGCACGCGTCCTTTGAGGAAGAGCCTTGTTATCTCACTTACACAAATGAAAACACGCACAAGATTATTCTTGACAATATAGACCGCTCTCCGTTGTATAACGGAACGATTTTGTCGGTCGGACCAAGGTATTGCCCGTCCATAGAAACAAAGGTGATGCGCTTTAGAGATAAGGAGCGACATCAGATTTTTGTCGAACCCGAAGGCGCAAACAGCGAAGAAATGTATATTCAAGGAATGTCCACGTCTTTACCGCACGACGTTCAGGAAAAAATGTATCGCACGCTTCCTGGACTTGAAAATTGCCGCTTTGCAAAATACGGATACGCTATAGAGTACGATTGCCTAGATCCGCTCGGATTGTATCCGTCGCTTGAAAACAAGGCGGTGTCGGGTTTGTTTTCCGCAGGTCAAATGAACGGAAGCAGCGGTTATGAGGAGGCGGCGGCGCAAGGTTTGATTGCAGGCATAAACGCCTCGCGCAAGGTTGACGGGAAAGAGCCGTTGATTTTAAGAAGAGATCAGGCATATATCGGCGTGTTGATAGACGACCTCGTGACAAAAGGAACGGACGAGCCGTACAGAATGATGACTGCAAGAGCGGAGCATCGCATTATGCTCCGTCAAGACAACGCGGATATGCGATTGACCTCGATAGGACGAGAAATCGGACTCGTTGACGACGCGCGTTTTGCAAGATATAAAGAAAAATCCGCGATGATGCGAGCGGTGTTCGAGTATGCCAATAAAACCATGCCTAGAGACGCGGTTGCGAAATTGTTTGCGGAGCTTGGGGAAGAGATGCCCGAAAAGACGCCAACGTTTGCCGAGCTGTGCAGACGGTCATCTGTCGGCTATAGACATCTTAAACCCTTTATAGATTTTCCGTGCGACGACGAGGCATTGAAGGCTGCGGTTATCGAATTGAAATACGAGGGCTATCTCAAAAAAGAAGAATCCGCAATAGGAGAGCAAAAGCGACTTGAAGACAAGCTTATTCCGTCGGATTTCGATTACAACGAAATCAAGGCGTTGAGATTGGAGGCAAGGCAAAAGCTTTCCGAAATCAGACCGCTGAATCTCGGACAGGCCTCTAGAATATCGGGGGTTTCGCCTGCCGACATAGCGGTACTAATAGTTGCGTTGAAAATACGAAAGTAAAAAGAATACAAAAGAAGCGCGTTAGATGTCGTGTTTGCGCACGTTGTCGTCTAACCGATAATATGACATAATAAAACAGCCGATTAGAATGCCGATTTTGAACAATCCGACATTCTAATTTTATTTTACGCCTCCGAAATTTCATAAAAAACAAACAAATGTTTTGAAAAAGTTTACAAAAACAACAAAAATTGCGAACAATTTTATCGTATTTTGTAAAGAATTTTAGAAAAATTTGCGAAAAATCGAAAAAAATTTACAAAAAGCCCTTGACGAGTTAAAAATTCGGTGATAATATGTAACCGTAATCAAGAGAAATCTTAATTGCACAACAACAGCTCATAATTTTCCCCCTTATCATAGCAAGCGACTTTGGGCTATATGCCTCGAGTCGTTTGCCATTTTATTAGCTTTTTTATTTGTGTTTCAATTAAGAGCAACCCACCTAAAAAAGATGAATCGTTTGTTTGACGTTGCGCGATTAGTTTGACGTCGATTGTATCGCAAAAAGTCGTTTTATTTCGAAAAATATTTGCGGTGCATTCGAGGTGAAGCATTCATACGAAACTCTTATATACGGTTCGGTTCCGCTCGGACGAACTACCAATCTTCCCGATTTGCCGTATAGTAGGTTTGCTTTTTCGATTTTTTGTCTGAACGGCGCGCTTTCAAACACCTTGTCGGGATGGGGAGTGTCAACGTTAAATTCAAGCGTCGGATACGGGATAAATCTCGGCAGACTGCCGATTGTTCTTTTCACCTCAAGCAGGCTCAATGCCGTAATAACGCCGTCTCCCGTATGCGCCTTGTCGAGCATAACGATATGTCCGCTTTTTTCGCCGCCGAGCAGGCAATCGTGAGATGCGAGTGCGTCGAGAACGTTTTTGTCGCCAACGTCTGCGCGTATCAGCGCGATGTTCTGATATGCCAGCTCTCTTTGAAGTTTCGTGTTGGATAGCACCGTTCCGACGATAAAGCGTTTTTTCAATTTTCCTTGAAGACGGTAGAGTGTAGAAAGTGCCAGTAGCATAGCGTCGCCGTCGTATATTTTCCCGTCGACAACGGCAATCACTCTGTCGCCGTCGCCGTCAAAGGCAAATCCGATTTCGTCCTTTTGCACCCTTGCGGCAAAGCCTTGAATATGAGTGCAACCGCAATCGACGTTTACCTTTTGTCCGTCGCGCGTGTTGTGTTCTGCGCACACAATCGCGCCTAGGGATAAAAATATGGCGGGAGCGAGGGTGGCAAAGCACCCGTGCGCACAGTCCAATCGAACCTTGAAGCCGTCAAATCTCGGGAAAATTTTTCTAATATGCTTCGCATATAAAAACTCTGCGCCGTCTACAATGCGGATTCTGTGATTTTGCGCGCTTACGGATATATGCAAATCGCTCATTTGCTCGTCCTCGGTAAGACAGTCTGCGCAAGCGTCGGTTATCGGAGCGGTTGATTTTGTATCCGAATTTGCTATTTCGTAAACAGCCGAATCCAAGGCTTTTTCGTCGTCGAGAGAAAGCTTGTGACCTTTCTTTCCGAAAACCTTTAGTCCGTTAAAGCGCGGAGGATTGTGCGAGGCGGTTATCATCACGGCATAATCCGCGCGTTGAGTTTCCGCGATATAGGCAAGGGCGGGGGTGGGGAGAATCCCGGCAAGCCAAATTTGACATTCTCCCTCTAAAAGCCCTGCGCATAATTGCTTTTCTATGTCCGTCGAACTTTCTCTCACGTCCTTTGCGACGATTATTTTTCCGCCTCGACGAGATAACGCCTTACCGAGAAGATAAGGAATTTGATTTTGCAAAAGAGTTTCGGCATCGTCTCGTATGCCGTCCGTTCCGAAGTAATACATATAAAACAATATATGATATTTTTATTGTCGACGTACGGAAATATTGCGGTAAAAAGCACGAATATCGTCGAATTAAA
>CAZUZK010000004.1:11871-54290 GCA_964624745.1 uncultured Bacteroides sp.
TATTGTCGACGTACGGAAATATTGCGGTAAAAAGCACGAATATCGTCGAATTAAAACGGGCAAAAAGGCGGTTGAATTGTGCAGGCAATCGTTCTTAAAGGGTGCGAAAAGCTTAAAAATTGTCGCATAAAAACAAGAAAAAACGGCATTATTTTGCCGTTTTTTTGCTAAAAAACGCCGGTTTATCGGGCGATTATTTGGCGCGAATATTTTGCGATTTTATGATATCGTCTGCGCATATCGCACCGTCCGCACACGCCGTCACAACCTGTCGCAGGGATTTTTCTCTGACGTCCCCGATTGCATATACGCCGTTTATGTTTGTGTGCATAAGCTCGTCCGTTATGATATAGCCGCCTGCCGTTTTTTCTATTATATTAAACTCCTGCGAGTTTGGCGTTTGTCCGATGGCGACAAACACACCGTCAACACAAAGCGGTGTTAAAACGTCGGTTTTAGTATCTTTAAGTGTTATTTGTGTGATTCTGTCTTCTCCGTCAATTTGCGCTACCGTACTGTTCCATATAATATTCACGGGGCTTTTTTCAAGTCGGTCGCAAAGGATTTTATCCGCGCGCAACGAGTCTCGTCTATGCACGAGATATACCTTTTTTGCGATGCCTGCAAGATATAGCGCGTCTTCCGCCGCCGTATTTCCGCCGCCTATAACCGCAACCGTTTTATCTTTGAAAAACGCGCCGTCGCAGGTTGCGCAGTAGCTTATGCCTTTGCCTATAAAGCTTTTTTCGTTTTCGAGTCCGAGATTTTTTGCGGACGCACCGCTTGCTATCACAACCGTTTTTGCTTCAATAACATTGCCGCTTGCAAGGGCTATCGTTTTTATATCGCCGTCAAGCTTGTATTCCGTGGGGACGTCAAATACAAATTCCGCGCCGAAATCGACGCATTGTTGCATCATTGCATAGCACAAATCGAAACCGCCGACGGAGGGTATTCCGGGGTAGTTTTGAATGTTGTGTGCCGTTTGTGCCTGTCCGCCGACGCTTTGCTTTTCCAAAACGGCGACGCGAAGACCGCCTCGAGCGGCGTAAACGGCGCAGGCAAGTCCTGCCGGACCTGCGCCTATAATAAGCGTATCGTACATAATTTCACCTCGCATTTATTATAGCGTGAATGATAAAAATCGTCAACATTTCGCCTAATGGGCGCGCGAGCGCACACAAACGCGCGAAAAGTGCTTTACAAAAGCTTGTTTTGTTTATATAATAATTTAACATAATGAGGTAAAAATATGCAGAATATCGACATTATCAAAATTCTTAAAAACGGCAAGGCTTACGAGGGAAAGCTTGTTGACGTGGCAGGCTGGGTTCGTTCGGCGCGCGACAGCAAAACAATGGCGTTTTTGGCATTGAACGACGGTACGTCGCTCAAGCATCTTCAAATAGTTATCGACAAAACACAATTTGAATCCGACGCGCTTTCGCAGATTATGAAAAACGGCGCCTCCGTATACGTAACCGGCGAGGTCGTTCCTGCAATGAAAGAGGGCGAATACGAAATAAACGCAAAAGAGCTTGCGCTTTTAGGCGATTGTCCTTTGGATTATCCGCTTCAAAAGAAATATCACACAATGGAATATTTGCGCACGATTCCGCATTTGCGTCCGCGCACCAATACGATGAACGCAATGCTTCGCGTACGCTCCAAATTGAGTTTTGCGATACATCGTTTCTTCCAAGATAACGGCTATACGTACGTACACACCCCGATTATCACGGGCAGCGACTGTGAGGGTGCAGGCGAGATTTTCAGAGTTACGACGCAGGGCTATAACGACGCAAAGCTTGCGCAAGACGAGGCGAGCTATATCGCAAACGATTTCTTCCGTCGCAAAGCCGGCTTGACGGTAAGCGGACAACTCGAGGGCGAAGTCGCCGCAATGGCTATGGGCAAAATTTATACCTTTGGTCCGACGTTCAGAGCGGAGAACAGCAATACGCCGAGACACGCCGCGGAGTTTTGGCAGGTGGAGCCGGAGGTTGCGTTTGCAAAGCTTCCCGACATCATCGAGATAGCGACGGCAATGATAAAATATATCATCAAAGCGGTTTTGGACGAATGTCCCGACGAGCTTGCGTTCTTTGAAAAGGCGTTTGAGCCGGGGCTTAGAGAAAAACTCCAGCACGTTGTCGACAGCGATTTCGTCGTGTTGGACTATTCCAAGGCAATAGATATTCTAAAGGAAAGCAACGTGAAGTTTGCCTATCCTGTAGAATGGGGGCTTGACCTCCAAAGCGAGCATGAAAGATACATCACCGAAAAGGTGTTCAACAAGCCCGTATTCGTCATCAATTATCCCAAGAAGATAAAATCCTTCTACATGAAGCAAAACGACGACGGACTCACCGTTGCGGCAACCGACCTGTTGGTGCCGGGCGTCGGCGAGATTATAGGTTGCAGCGAGCGCGAGGCAGATTACGACAAGCTTAAACAAGCCATGGTCGAAAGAGGTATGAACCTTGACGATTATGTCGGATATATGGATTTGCGCAAATACGGAAGCGTACCGCACAGCGGCTTCGGCTTGGGCTTGGAGCGTATTTTGATGTACGTTACCGGTATCGGAAACATTCGCGACGTACAACTTTATTCGAGAACCGCCGGCGACCTTATGGCGTAATCGCGGAGAGCAAACTTGTATGTATAACCTGACAATCCCGACGGGGTATCGCTCGAAGCTGTCCGTACGAGAGACGGAAAAAGCCGTCAAGCTCGTAAAGGACGCGTTTCAACGCAACCTTGTCAAGAACTTCGGCTTCGAGAGAGTATCCGCACCGCTGTTTGTCAAAAGCGACGACGGCATAAACGGAGACTTTAACGGTGTCGAAAGGGCGATAAAATTCGACGTAAAAGAGCAGGACGGCACCGAGGCTGAAATCGTGCGTTCGCTTGCAAAGTGGAAGCGCATCGCGCTAAAAAGATACGGCTTTCGGAGCGGAGAGGGCTTATACACCGACATGAACGCAATCCGTCGCGACGATCCTTGCGACAATCTGCATTCGGTATACGTTGACCAGTGGGATTGGGAAATGGTTATAAGCAAGGAGCAGCGCAAGCTCGACTTCCTCAAAATGATTGCGACGAGAATGGTCGGAGCGATTGCGGACACGCTGGACGACGTGCAACGCGCGTTTCCGATATTGAACGCAAGGCTTAAAAGGGAAGTGAAATTCGTTTCGGCACAGGAGGCGCTCGACGCATATCCGACGCTCGATCCGCATCAAAGAGAACGCGCGCTGGCAAAAGAATACGGCACCGTGTTTTTGACGGGAATAGGCAACGAGCTTTCGGACGGCAAGCCGCACGACAGGCGCGCTCCCGACTACGACGATTGGAGCTTAAACGGCGACTTGATTTTCTACGACGAGGTTTTGGACGACAGCATGGAAATTTCGTCGATGGGAATAAGAGTGGACGGCGACAGTCTTGCGACGCAGCTTAAGATTGCAAATGCCGAGGGCAGAATGAAAAACGAATATCACAAGCAAATCGCAAGCGGAGAGCTTCCGCTGTCGATAGGCGGCGGCATCGGGCAATCGCGATTGTGTATGCTCCTCCTTGAAAAAGCTCATATAGGAGAGGTGCAGGCGAGCTTGTGGCCAAGCGATATGCAAAAAGCGTGCGAAACGGCAGGGATAAATTTGCTGTAAGTGCGGCAAAAATACAAAATCAATACTTTATAGGGTGAATATGGAATTAAGAACTCATAATTGTGGCGAATTGCGCCAAGCCGATGCAGGCAAACACGTTAAGCTTTGCGGTTGGTTGAGCAGCGTGCGCGATCTGGGAGCGGTCATATTTTTCGTATTGCGCGACTATTACGGCTATACGCAAGCCGTGGTAAGCGACGAGGCGAAGAAGGAACAAATCCGCGCCATTCCGCGCGAAAGCACTATAAGCATAGAGGGTACGGTTGTTCTGCGCAGCGCGCCGAACAAGGATATGCCCACCGGCATGATAGAAATCGAACCCGAAAAGATAGAACTTTTGGGCAAGTGCTACGAGCTTCTTCCCTTTGAGATTGCCACCAGCACTCAATCAAGAGAAGACGTGCGCCTTAAATATCGTTTCCTCGATTTGAGAAACCCCGACGTAAAGGCGAAGATAGTTTTCCGTTCAAAGGTGGTCAGCTGGCTTCGTAACAAGATGACGGAGCTGGGATTTTTGGAAATCACCACTCCGATATTGACGTCAAGCTCTCCCGAGGGCGCGCGCGACTATATCGTGCCGTCGCGCTTGTATCCGGGACACTTTTACGCATTGCCGCAAGCTCCGCAACAATACAAGCAGTTGTTGATGGCTTCGGGCTTTGACAAGTATTTCCAAATCGCACCGTGCTTCAGAGACGAGGACGCGCGTGCGGACAGAAGCCCGGGCGAATTTTATCAGCTCGACACGGAGATGTGCTTTGCAACGCAGGAAGACGTCTTTGCGGTTATGGAAGAGGTTTTGAGCGGTGTATTCAAGGAGTTTTCTCCCGAAGGCTACAAGGTTGACGAGGGGCCGTTCCGCCGCATAACCTATCGTGACGCGATGAGAGATTACGGTTCGGACAAGCCCGATTTGCGCAATCCGCTTCTCGTAAAGGACGTCACGGATATTTTGCAGGGCAAAACGCCGTTCTTTGAAAACGGCAAGACCATAAAGGCAATAGCCGTCAACGGCTTTAAGGAAACGAGAAAGTGGATTGACGCGCTTGTCGAAAAGGCAAAGCTCAACGGCGCAAGCAATATGTACTGGTTCAAGCTCGACGAAAACGGAGAGCTTGCCGGCGGAATTTCAAAATTCCTTGCGAACGATAAAGACGCGCTCATTGAAAGACTCGGTTTGCAAAACGGCGGCTTCGTGGCGGTTCTCGCAGAAGAAAAAGGCGTTGAAAAGCAAGCGGGATACGTGCGCACAGAGCTTGGCGTCGGGCTGGATTTGCTTGAAAAGAACGCGTTTAGATTCTGCTGGATAGTGGATTTCCCGATGTACGAATACGACGACGAGGGCGTTTTGGGCTTCTGCCACAATCCGTTCTCCATGCCACAGGGCGGTCTTGACGCGCTCAACAACATGAATCCGCTCGACATCGTGGCATATCAATACGACAGTGTTGTAAACGGCGTCGAATTAAGCTCGGGCGCGGTGAGAAACCACGAGCCTGCGATTATGGAACGCGCGTTTGAAATCGTTGGCTACGGCAAGGACGTTATCGAAGAAAAGTTCTCTGCGCTTTACAACGCGTTCAAATTCGGCGCGCCTCCGCACGCAGGTATCGCACCGGGCGTTGACCGTATCGTTATGCTTCTTGCAAACGAGCCGAGCATCAGAGAAATCATCACCTTCCCGATGGACAGAAACGCTCGCGACGTATTGATGGGCGCACCATCGACCGTCACCGAGAAGCAACTCAAAGACGTGCATATCAAGATAGATATGCCCAAGGAACAAGACAAATAAACGAAATATCAAAAGGGAGTTAAATCCCCAGGAGAAATAGAATGAAAAAGAAACTTTTTAGCGTACTTGCGGCAACAATCGTCCTCGTGGTTTGCGTAGCGACTCTCGTTGCCTGCAATCCTTACAAAGCCGATTCTATCGGCGGCGGTGACGCAAACGCACCTGTGGAATCCAACGGCGGTTATGTCGTAAAGCAAGGCAACTACGTGTATTTCATCAACGGTTACGTAGGCTCCGACGCCGACACCGCATGGGGTAGTGCGACAAAGCAAGGCATTGTCCGTGCAGACGTAAAGGCGGACGGAACGGTGGATCCCGATTCCGCAAAGCTCGTTGTCCCCAAGAGCGTGTACAATGCGAACGCAAACGGCGGTATCGCGATTCACGGCGAATGGATTTACTATGCAAGCCCCAACACCAACAAGAACAAGAGCGGTGTTGCGTCCACGACGAAAACCGACTTTATGCGCACAAGAATCGACGGTTCGGTCACGCAGCTTCTCGGCACGATAAACACTCGTTCCTCCGAGTATATGTTCACAAGCAGCAGAGTTGTATATTTCACCGACAACACGATAAGCTATATCGATTTTTCGGGCATGAAGACCAACAAAAGCTCTGATTCCGCAAAGGGCGCGACGAGCGGCATTCTTGCAGAAAACGTCGAGAACGTCGTTTGGAGCTATGATTCCGACAGTATCTTTTACGTGCAAAGCGCACCGAGCGAGGATAGCTACAAGAATTACAACAAGCTTTGCACCATAAAGGTTGACGGCTCGGGACAAAAGGTTCTTGCCACGCAAGACACGTTTACTACAAGCGACAATCTCGTCAACGAACAACTTAACGTGTTTGAATACAAACTTATCGGCTTGTACGTCGAAAGCGATCAGGACGTAACCTTGTATTATACCAAGACGCATACGCTTGACAGCGAAACGGTTTCCGACGGTTTGTTCATGGCAAAGGCAAGCGATTTCAAAAACACCGAAAAGCTTGTCAACAAGATTGCTTCCACAACCGTATTTCCGCTCGGCTATGCCGACGGCGCACTTGCCTTTGACGCAAACAGCAAGTATTGCTGGTACAACGGCGAGAATGCCGAAAACCCCGTCCAAGTGTCCGATTCCTCTCAAAAGATTTGGAAGGTTGACGCAACCGAGGGCGTAGCGTATTTCACGGCTTCCAGCTCTGCAAGCGCGCTCTTCAAAATCTCTTATAAAGAGAAAAAGGACAACGCAACCGTTGTCGTAGAAGAGGGTATCAAGACGGATTGGCTCGTTCTCGATTTCGTCGGCGACGATTTCTATTTCTTTGCAAGCGACGACGACAACTATATGCACACCGTCAACATTAAGACGTTCGACGCAAGCGACGAAGAAGCCGAAAGCACGTATGTCGGAATCGGCAGACCCGAAACAGAAGAAGACGAAGACTAAACTCTTTCAATAGACAATGCTCGAGTGCGCAAGTTTGCTTGCGCACTTGTGCGTTTTTCAAAGCGCGGAGAAACGATATGGCTCAAACGATATTCATCACCGGCGGAAGCAGAGGAATAGGCGAAGCGGTAGTGCGCGCAAGCGCAGGCAAATATAACGTTGCCTTTACCTACAATCGCTCGAAAGAGCGCGCGTTGGCTCTTCAAAAAGAGCTTGACGCACAGTACGGCGGAGTTCTTGCCGTCGAGTGCGACGTGACGTCCCTGCAAAGCGTACAGGCTGCCGTAAACGCCGCAAAAAAGAGATTCGGAAGAATCGACGTGCTTGTCAACAACGCCGGCGTATGCAAGAGCGGCTTGTTCGTTGACATGACAAGCGAGGAATGGAAGAGCGTTTTCGACGTTAACGTCAACGGCGTATTTAACGTCACCCGAGAGGTTGTCGGAGATATGCTATCAAGAGGCGACGGCGCGATAATCAACGTATCCTCCGTGTGGGGCGTTAAGGGCGCAAGTATGGAGGTGTGCTATTCCGCAACAAAGTCGGCGATTATCGGCTTTACCAAAGCGCTTGCGCAAGAGGTAGCTCCGTCGGGAGTGCGCGTAAACGCGGTTGCGCCCGGTGCAATCGACACGGATATGATGAAAGAGTATACGCAGGCGGAAATAGACGAATTATGTCAAAATTCCATTCCGCTCGGCAGACTCGGCAAACCGTCCGAGGTCGCGTCGGCGATACTGTTCCTTGCGGAAAATCGCTATGTCAGCGGCGAAATACTTTCTATTGACGGCTTAATGTAGGTTTTTTTTGCGCAAATTTTAAGTTTCTCAAGATGAGCTTAAGATTATCGCAAGAAAAATTTTACAGATTGACATTGTTTTTTATATATAATATAATACTAATACACAAATGAACCGTATATGCGTGTATGCGCGTGCGGAGATTTTGATAAAAGGGAAATTTTTTAGGAGGCAATTATGAAAAAGTTTAGCATCAGAGCATTGCTCGTGATTGCACTCGCACTTATTATGTGCGTTTCTCTCGTAGCTTGCGGAGATGAAGGGAACGACAATCCGACTCCCGACAATCCGAATCCGACTCCGGTTCCGCAACCCACGACGACGACCATAACTACGAAGGAATATTTCAATAGATTATGGGAAAAATCTTCCGGTATCGGCAACGTTGAAATCCCCGCCAACAAGGATTTGGCAGGACATCTCGATTTCTCGTTTGCAATAACGCTCGAAGATACGTACGAAGCATATGAAAACGTCACCATCGGCGCAAACGTAGACTTCGTGCTTGACAGAACCAACAAGGACAGCAAAAACACCGCCATCAAGGCAAGACTTTACGGAGCGGGCGAAAACTGGGTAACGGTTTACTTCTTCCTTAACGATCCGAACAATCTTTATCTTGATTATGCGGGACAAAATATCAAGATGCCTATCGGCAGCGACAATTCCTCTTTCGGAACCACGCTTCACGATTTCATCTTTGAAAAGGACCTCAACGAGGGTAAAGAGGGCGCAGAGAAGCTCACAATCGGCGACCTTCTTGCACAATTCACCGACAACATGGGTGCGGATTGGGATTTGAACAAGCTTCTTGACCAAGTAGTGGCACTCACCGGCATTAACATCAAGGAAATGCTTTCCGGCTTCCAAAAGACTCTTGACCAAATCGGTCTCACCGAGCAAGTTCTTTTCGACAAAGACGGCAAGCTCAACATCAAGGGCGTTTTGACAAGTGACATCGGAAGCCAGCTCTTCGTCGCAGACAAGACGCAAAAGACCACCGACGGCGACACCGTAACGTACGAAACCGCTCTCGATTCCAGCCTTTTGTCCTTGGTAACCTCCTTTATTAAGGTTGACGGCAAGGCCATTTCCAACCTCGCTCAAATCTTGAACGACAAAACCAACCTCGGTCTTATCTTCAAAGAGAAGAACGAAGAGATGGACGGCTTCACCATTAAGCTCGACCTCAACAGCATCACCGCAAAGAATTCCGAAGGCAAGACGGTTCACCCGTCCATCGCAATCAACCTCAACAAGCTCGAGCTTCGTCCTGCAGGCAGTGCAGACGTGGTTATGGCAACGGACAAAACGAATTATTCCAGCGACGTAGCTCTCGACATCGAGGCAAAGGTTGACCTTTCGGGCATCACGCTTGATTTGACCGCATTCGACGCAAGAAACTACAATCGTTTCTCCACGGTTGACGGCTTTGACAGCTTCAAGCTTGACGGACAGCTCGGTATCTCCGTAAAGGGTAGCTTCGATCTTATCAACGAAACCAACAACAAGACCAAGGCGGCAGTTGTGCTTTCTTATCAAGAAACCGGCAAGACAGCGGTAAACATCGTTGAAGCAAGCTTTGTCAACAACACGCTCGCATTCAAAGTAAATCACGACGCAAAAGTGAACGACGTCCCCATCGTTTCCGCACTTGTATCCTGCTTCGGCGACCATGCGTATAATCTCATTCTCAACACGTTCTTTGAAGACGATCCGAGCGGACTTGAAGATTTCGCGGCAGTATTCTTCTCCGATGCAGATCATCTCGTTCTCAACGAGAAATTCGCCGGCGGCGTGTGGAGCAACCTCAATATCGCAAGCATGCTCAAGCAACTCATTTCTCAATTCATGCCGGGTGCGGACACGGAAGCTGACGAGGTATCTCAAGCCGACGTCATCAACAATCTCATCGGCAACGTCATTAAGACAGTGAAGAAGGTTGTTCCGTATCTCCAAACAAACAACAATCTCACGATTGCGGTTGACAACGTAGGCAAGGCAGTCGAGAGCGTTGGCACCGTTTGGGATAAAGAAATGAAGGTTGACAACTTTGTCGGCACCATCGTCGAGCATGATGCAGACGGTTGGCTTGCAGACTGTGTAGACGGCATCAAGATTAACGGAGCGTCCTACACCGATGCAAAGACCTTCCTTAAAGCTCTCTTCGCTTCTTCCGCAAACGTAGTGTTTGACGTAAGCGCAGAAAACGGTATCGTCCTTTCCGTCGATGCAGACGTAACCAAGACTGCAGGCGTCGGAATCACGTTCTCCATCGGAGCAACAAAGGATTTCACCGTAAGCGATTTGTCAACGACCATCAAAACGGCAGGCGCAAGCAACTATTATTCCTGGACGTACCAAGCATAAAAATATAAATGCCTAATACGATAATATCCCCGTCCGAAAGGGCGGGGATATTTATATTCGGGCAAGCGAAGCGCGCAAAGCGGCGAAGCCGCAGAATAGAACCAATGCGTTTTGTGACGTCGCAAGAACCGATAAACGGCGAGAGAGTCGCGCTTCAAAATATAACGTCGTTATAGCTCGCTCGTATTGATTTTTGGCGACAAACTAGTTATAATGTAAGTATGGATAGTGTAGAAGACAAAAAATATGTTGTAAGCGCAGAGGATATGTTGGACGGCGTGGATTTTATCGCCGAATTTTCCGACGAACTGAAAAAGTATTCCTCTCGGCTTGCGGCAAGCGAAAACGAAACGGCGTGTGCGCGCGCCATTCGCAATAGGCTCCACGACGAAACGGACGCAAAAACGCGGCTAGAGGCGTTCAAGGCGCGTCCGCTGTCGGGGCGTGGCTCGCTTTTGCTTTTGGGTGTCTGGTATGCCGTATGCTATGCGCTTTATTTCGTCTCGTTTGCAGGAAGCAGGCTTACGGGAATATTGTTGACGCTTTTATCGCTCGCGCTGTTTTTGGCTGGCGGAAGCGTGTTGCTTCTTTGTTATTTAGGCAATTCCAAAACCTCTAGGCTTTTGCCCGGCAAGGTGTCGTACAACGTCGTGAGCGAGTTTGCAAAGGACGACAACAACGTAAAGCGCACGTTTGTTATAGTTGACAATCACGATGCGATGCAGGGAAGCCCGATAAAGGACTTTGAGCTTGTGCAAAAGCTTGCGCCGATAATCGCGCCTGCTTCCGTATTTATATTCGTGCTGTTTTGCATACTTAAAGCCTCGATAGGCACGCAGGGCGAAAACGTCGCCGCAAAGATAAGCGCGTTCACGATTTTCCCTTTCATTTCGGGGATATTCGGTATAGCCTCGTTTGTGCTTCACTATTCCCCTTTTGAAAAGTATTCGCGCGCAACCAACGGCGTTTCGACTGCCACCGCAATGGCAACGTATGCGTACTTTGTCGAGAATCCGGATTTACTCCCCGATGATACAAAGCTTGTTTACGTTTCCTTGGGCGCGGAGAATTGCGGCCGTTGCGGCTCGAAGGCGTTTGTTGCAGCACACCCGGAGCTAGCCGGAGCAACCGTGCTTTGCGTTGGTGACGTAAACGGAGAAGATATAGGCGTTGCAGAGTACGACGCGATACGCAGGCTTGCGTTTTCAACCGACGTCGTATCGTCCGTTCACGCAAGCGCGCGCGAGCAGGGGATAGCGATTCGCACTCTCGAGCACGATTCGATATTGCGCAAGCTCGACTCCGTGCAGGGATACACCTCAAACGCGTTTTCTCAAAACGGCAATCCCAGTGCAAGCGTGATTTCGCAAACGCACAGAAGCGGTCAGATAGAGCGTGCGGATATGGAAAATATGTTTGCGTTGTTGGTGGGAAGTATGCAAAAGCTCATGGAAAAGCAATGGAGCGAGCCTTCTCACGACGCAATCGCACCTGCCCCGTCTGCCGAAATGGAAATAGTGGATATAGAAAGCAAATAATGCTTTATCCGCACAAAACAATCAAATAAACCGCCGGTTTTGTCAAAACCGCAAGCGGAGGAAATATGAGTGAAGAAAACAAAAGCTTGATAGAAGATGAGCAGTTTGTACCCGAGTCGGAGAGTGTTGACAATGAATCGGCCGACAAAAAGGGCGTCTTATCTCAATACGTCGAGGACGTTGCAAACAGCAAAAAACGCAAGGCGATACAAGCGGTCAAAAAGTATTGCAAGCGATATTTCATAGACGCGTTTTCAGGTATGGCGCAAGGCTTGTTCTGCACGCTTATTGCAGGCACTATTCTTGCTCAAATCGCGTCCTGGTGCGGCGACAACAGCTTCGCGAGGGTGCTTGGCTATATCGCAAGCATTGCAAAAATGCTTATGGGCGCAGGTATAGGCATCGGCATTGCTCACAAGCTTGGCGCAAAGCCTCTCGTCATTTTCACTGCGGCGGTAACGGGCTTGGTCGGAGCGTTTGCAGGCAATTTGGTTAGCGCCTTGTGCGAGGGCAGTGCGTTCGCGTTGGCGTTCGGTGCTCCGGGCAATCCGATAGGCGCGTACGTCGTCACTCTTTTCACCGTCGAGATAGCGGGTCTGTACGCAGGCAAGACGAAGCTTGACATAATATTGATTCCCATAGGCATGATGCTTTTGTGTCTTGGCGGAATATTCCTTGCCTGGCCGTTTATCAAGCTTATAGACTTGCTTGCAAAGCTCATAGTTCTAGCGATAGAGGCAGGCTCGGCGGTCAAGATTATAGTCGGCGTATTCGTAGCGGTCGTCATGGGAATTTTGCTCACTATGCCGACGTCCTCTGCGGCGATATGGGTTGCCATAGCGACAAGCCCGACGGCAGTTGAAAACGCGGACATTTTCGCAATAGCCGGCGGAGCGGCGGTAGCAGGCTGTGCCGCGCACATGATAGGCTTTGCGGTGGCAAGCTTCAGAGAAAACGGCGTAAGCGGTCTTATTTCGCAGGGCATCGGCACAAGTATGCTTCAGATTCCCAACATAATGAAAAAGCCGATAATAATGGTTCCCGAGATTATCGCAAGCGCGATTAGCGGACTTGTTGCCGTGCTTATGGGCTTGAGGTGCAACGCGTCGGGCGGAGGAATGGGAACAAGCGGACTTGTCGGCGTATTCGGCACGATAGAGGCGTCGCAGGGCGTAATAGCCGACTGGCAGCTCGGCGTAGGCATAGTGCTTTGCTTGTTTGTGTTGCCGGCGGCAATATCCTTTGGAGTGAGCGAGCTTATGCGACATTTCGGCGCGATAAAATTCGGCGACCAAAAGCTTGATTGACGTAGCCGCAGATAAAAACACAAAAGCTCTCCGTCGCGGAGAGCTTTTAATATACTTAAAAATCATTAGTCTTGCACTTTTTTGGATTTTTTCTTTTTAAGGAGGGGGAGCGTGACGTCAAATACGGTTCCCTTATCCTCGACGCCGTGGCAGGTAATTGTTCCGTCGTGCGCCTTTACGGTAGCGGCGGCAATGGACAAGCCGAGTCCGAAGCTCTGATTATCGGCATTTTTCCTTGCTCCGTCCGTGCGGTAGAATCTGTCGAACACGTGTTGCGCGTCCTCTTTAGAAATGCTTTCGCCTGTATTCATAACGGACAAATGCGCCTTTTTGGAGTCGGCGTACAGCCTTAAGCCCACCTTGCCGTGGTCGCCGGAATACTTGATTGCGTTGTCGAGCAGAATGACGATAAGTCTTTCAAGCGATTTCGATTCGCCGTACACGATGACGTCGTGTTGAATTTCCGTCAACATTTTGACTTCTTTTTCAAAGCAGGTTGCTTCAAACGACAGACACGCGCCCTCGGCTATCGCGCTGAAATCGGTTTCTTGTTTTGGTATTTCGCTTTGCTCGAGCTTGCTCAATTCAAGCATATTATTGATAAGGTCTTTCATGCGCTCGAGCTGTGCGGATATAGATTCAATCCATTTCGTATTGTCCGCCACGGTGGATTGCGGCTCGCTTTTTATGACGCTCAAATTTGTGTTGATTATGGTTAGCGGCGTTTTAAGCTCGTGCGAAGCGTTTGCCACAAGGTCGCGTTGCTTTGTTACGGCAAGAGATACGGGGTGCAGAAGCCTTGCCGAGGATAGGAAAGACAAAAGCGCGACGCAGCACATCGAGCAGCAGTAGAGAAGAGCCACCATAACGGCGGTGTTGGACAGTTGCTTGTGGTATGACGTTCTGTCGATAAAGGCATAAATCGTATACGTTGGATATTCCTTGTATGCAACGACAAAATAATTTTCGCCCACGTCGAATTTGCCTTCCTTGACCGCCATAGCCTTTGCGATTATATCTGCCGCTTCGTCGCCGTACAGCTCCTTCATATCCTTCAGGGTGTCGGGCGACAGAATGTGACCGCTGTCCGAAACCATGACGTAGATACATTTCAGGTCGTTTGCCACCTCTTCGTTGTAATGGTCGGGATGCTCCACGGCTTTTTCTAGAGCCTTGCCGATAAACACCTCGTTAGAGGCGTACACCACGCCGAAAAGCCCGCCCAGCACGATAAGCAAAAAGATTGCCGCCATAACGGTGCTTGTTACGATGTAGTTTATTCTTTGTTTTTTGAATAAATCCATATATCACTCATATCGCAACTTTATCTGTGTGTTTTATGCAGATAAAGTATAGATTTAGAAAAGCGCGACTTGTGTCGCGCCCTTTTTACATTTTGGGTTGTGAGAGCTTATATCCTACGCCTCTGACGGATTCTATCGTGAAATTCGCTTCGAGATGTTGCAACTTTTTGCGGATAAAGGACATATACACCTCAAGGTTGTTCGATTCAAATTCACTGTTCAAGCCCCATGCCTTAAGGATTAGATTTTCCTTTGTCGCAACAAAGTTGGGGTATTCAAACAGGTATCTTACAAGCTCAAATTCCTTGCCTGTCAGGTTTATCGAGCCTTTGGGGGTTGACAGCGTAAACGTCGTCAAGTCGAGAGACGCGTTTTGGTATTCCAGCTTATTGTCGCTCAACAGCTTTCCTCGTCTTCGCAAGACCGCGCGAATGCGAGCGGACAATTCGTTGAAAGAGAACGGCTTGGAAACGTAGTCGTCCGCGCCTTTATCCAGACCTTCGATTTTGTCTTTTTCGTCGGATAGTGCCGTGAGCATAATCACCGGCGTTTCGAGCTTTCTTGCGCGCAATTTGGCAAGCACCTCGAAGCCGTTGAGTTTGGGCATCATCACGTCGAGCAAAACCATATCGTACATTCCGGTTGAGGCAAAATTCAAGCCGTCCGCGCCGTCGTATACGCAATCGACGTCGTAGCCGTCCTTCATAAGCATTTGAGCAAGCGCTCTTGAAAGTTCTTTTTCGTCTTCTACAAGCAGTATTCTCATATGAGCCTCCTAATTGAAAATTATAATACCTTTTGCAAATTAAAACAATATTAAAATGCAAAAGTAAATATCGAGATATGGACAAAACCAAATAAAAATGCAGCTCTCGCGGTATAACTATACGGTATATGCGCGCGCGTATTGCGAAAAATCGCGTTCGGTGCTATAATATATTTTCACAACGACAAAAGGAGTATGGATATGAAGAGAAAGAGTATGCTTTTATTTCTCGTTTTGTGTCTGTCGATAGCGGTGTCCGCCGCGCTTTTCGTCGTTATGGATTTTGCGTGCGACGTGGCGTACGCGCAAGACGCCTCCGCGTCCTTCGACATTGCCGTTGACAAGGACGGACGCTGGTCGTTGTATAAAAACGACGCGTTGATTTTCGAGTGCGACGGTGCCTTTATAGACCCGGGTAATCAAAACGCCGTGTCCGTGCAAATGTATTCTCGCATAAAGAGCGAGCTGCAAGCGGACGGCGTGTATAAGGAGGGAAGCCTGCTTGCGGACGTTTGCGATATATCCTTTTCTTTCCCTGCCGTCGACGCGCAGGCTCGACAATCCGTTTGCACTTACACCGAAACGTCGGAGGGCGGAATAGAGGTGTACGCCGATTACGACGTCATAGTATCCACGCCGTCTGTTGTGCTGGAGTATAGAAGGCTCGGCGAAAAGGATTTTGTCGAAGCTCCGTACGTTATGCGCAACGGCGCGTTGGTGTTCGGCAAGGGCGTAGACGTCGGACAATACGAGGTGCGCTATGCGCTTTGCGAGAGTTTTTATTTTGAAGAGAATCGACAATATAACGTGATTAGATACAGCAACGTCGTCGAATGTGCCGTCGAGAAAGCGGATTTGCCTATGCCGAGCGTTGGCGAAATAGAAATAGTTTACGGAGAAACGGATTTTAGCGAAAAGCTTATATCCGCGCTATCCGACAATACGGTGTTTGTCAAGGACGGCGGTAGCTTTGTGGTAAAAGCCGACGAATCGTCAATGCCGAAAGTGCGTTACGACGAAGACGGTAAGCCTTTGGCGCAGACCGTTGTTTTCGATTATATTCCCGGTAGCGGAAATTACAACGAGCTTCACGACGTAGCCGTTCGTGTTATCGTTTCCCCTCGTAAAATAGACGTGCGAATTTGCGACGCTTATTCGCTTGTCGGCGAGCCGTTATATCCCGTCGAAAACGTCGCGTACGTCATTGACGAGGGACAGCTTGCGTTTGGCGACGACAAGGCGGCTTTGGGGATAACCCTTTATTACGGCAACATAGACGTCAACGTGCCTAGCAACGATTATAAGATTTTTGCAAAATGCTCCAATCCGAATTATTACGTTGCAAATCACAGCTTCAACAGCAAACTTGCCAGATGGGGAAGATATACCGTGTATGAGAAAAAAGCGGTGGTAACCTCTTCGGACGGCATTACGTTTGAGATCTATTGCGGCGGCGGATTTATAGACTTCGCATACGTCAACGTCGTGCTTCTCGATATAGAAGAGCTTGACGTATCCGTGGCTGGGAAAACGCTTGTGCGCGCGTATGAGATAATCTTCACCGACTACGACGGCAACGAGCTTTCCTCGGCTTTGTCTTATTCCGTATCTTGGCAAGGTCAAATCGAGGGTGCGAGCTGGGTTGCAACCGAGTGTGACGAGCAACGCCTGTTATCCCTTGCCGACGTAAACGGCGTCACCCTTGCAGGGGGCAAAAACGTGCTTTGGTTCTTTGGGGACAATCCCGTTGAGGAATCGGCTTTCGTGTGGAGCGCGGATATAATCGCAATGCTTTGCGTGTGCATAGCTTTGCTTATCGGCGTGCTTGCTTCGGCAATCGCGCTCAAACGACAAAGGGGGTATTTGAGATGAACTTATGCGTTTTCGGTATGATGTGCGCTTTCCAGCCTAATCAATTCGTATTCGCCCTTCTTTGCGCGATTGCAGGTATGCTTTTGTGTGCGTTCTGCACACTTGTCGGTATGCTTGTCACAAGAGCAAAAGCCAACAAGAGAAATGCAGAAAGATATGTTTATGTGCGTGAAACGGTAAATAAACCGTCGAATTGTGCAAAAGCGATTGATAAAAAGTCTTCTTCTAAAAAGAAAAGACACGGCAAGAGGTGAGCGTATGACAATGAAAGAAAGAGTGAAAAAATCCGTACTGCTCATATGTATCGGCATAGTCGTAAACGTCGCGCTCGCGCTTATAAAGCTGTATGTCGGATTAAGCTCGAACAGCCTGTGCATAATGCTTGACGCAACCAATAGCTTTTTCGACATATTGACGTGTATCGTCACGCTCATAGTGTTTGTCGTGTTGCTGTCGCCAAAGAGCGAAAAGGCGCCCTTCGGCTACGGCAGAGGGGAATATCTTGCAGGCTTCATCGTTGCGGTCGTGACGGTGGTTGTCGGCGGCGTGTTCTTTATCAATTCGCTCAACAGACTTGCCATGCCCGAGCCGGTGTGGTTCAGCTGGCAAAACTGCGTGCTTATCTGCGTTGCGATTCCCGTCAAGGCGGCAATCGCGGTGTTATACGGCGTCGCCAACAAGAAGCTCCGCTCCAAGGCGATAAAGGCAATTATGCTGGATAGCATTATCGACGTCGCCGTTACGTTCACGTCCCTAATATCTTTTGCGGTATCGAGCAGGGTGGATTATGCGGTGGACGCTATCGTCGGCATAGTCATAAGCATAGTCGTAATCGTGTTTGCGATAAAAATGGTTATCGACAACGTAAAAGCCGTTGTGCTGGGCGATGACGCGCAAGAGGAAAGGGCGGCAATCGAAAGCGTATGCGCCCGACGCGGCGTAAAGCTCGACAAACTTGTTTTGCACGATTACGGTTACGGCGCAAAGGTCGGTACCGCCTACGTTAGCGACGCTTCCGATTCAAATGCAATGAAGCGCGAGGTGCTCGATTCCGTCGGCGCAGAGGTGGAGTTCATCGTTGTCGCGTCTTCGGAAGCAGACGAGAATGCGCCCCTTGCCGAACAACTGGACTCAACTGCTCAAAACGTCGAAATCTCACAAGACGAAAAACAGGCTCAAAACGCCGAATTCACGCAAAAAGACGAACAAGCTCAAAGCACGGAAGCCTCGCAAAGCGAGCAACTTTAGCGATAGGGGTTGGCAAAACGCAAAAAATCGGTTATTTTAATATAGCGACAACGCACGTATAAGGCGTGCGAACGAATAAAAAAGAACAACGTAAAACGCAAGGAGAATATTATGAGCGACGAAATCAACGTTTCCTCCGAAGAGCTGGAGCAAGCTCCGCGAGGCGAAGAACAGCTTGACGAGCAAGTTCAAGCGGATTCCGCGACAGAGCAACCCGAAGCGGACGAGAATCCTACGCAAAAAGGCATTCTCGGCGATTTGGAAGAAAAGAAAGCAAAGAAAAGCAAGAAGCCCAAAAAGGTATTGACGCCCGAGCAAAAGAAAAAGCGCACGATAAAAGCGCTTATCATCACGGGTGCGGTTGTTTTGGTTATAGCTATTTTCTTCGGAAGCTGCGCCATAGCCACCGCGGTAGGCACAAAGGCGCTTATCAAGCAAGCTCAAAGCTACACGAGCGTGGAGTACACCGAGCATAAACAGCTTACGCCCACCTACGATTCCGAGTTGGGATATTACGTCTTCACCAAGGATTCCGACAGGGATTTCAAGGTGGTACAGCTCACCGACGTACATATCGGCGGCGGTAGCTTCTCGCAAAAGAAGGACGCGTGGGCAATGAATGCGGTTGCAACCATGATTCGTCGCGAGCAGCCCGATTTGGTAGTAGTCACGGGCGACATCGCGTATCCCGTGCCTCCGCAAGCAGGCACGTTCAACAACCTCAACGCCACCAAGATATTCGCAAGCATGATGGAGCAGCTCGGCGTGTACTGGACGTTCGCGTTCGGCAACCACGACACCGAGCTTTACAGCCTGTATTCCAGAACGGACATTTGCGAGTATTATGCAAACGCAGGCTTCAAATACTGCTTGTTTAGAGCAGGCTTCTGCGACGAAAAGGATTATATCGGCGACGACGCAAGAGGCTTTGGCAACGACATGATAGTTGTCAAGAACGCCGACGGCTCCATCAATCAAGCCATCGTCACTCTCGACAGCCACAGCTACACCGACGGCGATTATTTCGGCGCGGCGTGGAAATACGACAACATTCATCAATGTCAGGTGGATTGGTATGTTCAGGAAATCGAAAAGCTCACCGCGCACAACAACGGCAAGATAGTGGACAATTTGGCATTCTTCCACATTCCGCTTTGGGAGTACAGACGCGCATGGGCAAACGTTATCGACAGCGGTGAAGAAATGAGCGCGGGCAAGGTAGTGGAAACCGAAAGAGGCACAACCACGTTCATATACGGCGTCATGGGCGAGAGCGACAAGAAGAAAAACGGCGTGCGCACGTACGGCGTATTCTGCGGAGTTCGTGAAGACAACCTGTTTGAAGAGGGGCTTACGCACGGCTTGAACGGAATCTTCTGCGGACACGACCACTACAACAACTTCTCGGTGCTTTATCAGCCTGCCGGCGCGACGAGAGCCATACGCCTGACCTACGGAATGTCCACGGACTATTTGGCATACGTTGGAATTTACAAGGAACATTCACAGCGCGGTTGTACGGTGATAAGCGTAGCGAGCGACGGAAGCTTCGATTGCGAGGCGAGAAACTACTATGCCTATTACGGCGTATCGCACGAGGCGGACTGATACGCAAAATCGCATATCGAAATCGCAAAATAACGATAAAGCGCGTCGAAAGGCGCGCTTTCCGTTAAAAAAAGCTTAAAATTGGGGCTTTATTTTCAAAAACATATATGATACAATAGCATATATATGGAAAACGAAAGCAAAATGAAAATCGACATTTACGATTTCGACAAGACGGCGATACCCTATGACAGCGCGTTGCACTACTGGTTTTGGAGCATGGCGCATTGTCCGTGGACGTTGATATTGTTACCATTCCAGCTCGTATGGGGCTTTTTGATGGTGACAAAGCTGTTGCCGGTGCCGATTTTCAAAAAAATCGCTTTCAATTTCGTTCGCCTTATCAACACCGAGAAGACGGTAAAGAAATATTGGGACAAGCACCAAAACGATATTTACGATTTCTTTAAGCCCGAAAATCGCGACAAATCACGCAAAGCGGTGCTTATAAGCGCAAGCCCTGATTTTCTCATCAAAGAGATTGCGGACAGAATGGAGATAGATTATTGCATAGCAAGTCCGCACAGTGCCAAAAACGGCAGACTGCTCGGCAGGGTATGCAGAAAGGAAGAAAAAGTCGCAAGGCTCAACGAGCTTCTTCCCGACGTCGAGGTGGAAAACGTATTTAGCGACAGTCTTGACCACGACAGATACATATTTGCATTGGGCAAGCACTGCTATCTTGCCGACAAAGGCAAGCTTAAAGAGATTGATTTTCCGACGGAAATCGCGCGCTACGACGCGGCAAAAAACAAAAAGAAAAGACATCAATAAAAATATTAGCCTAAAAGGCTAAGGAGGAGGAACTTATGGACAAGACGACGATAGAATGCCCGAATTGCAAAGGCACAATCGTTATCACCGACACCGAGTTTTTAGAGTGCCACGAGTGCGGAAAACGTTACAAAAATCCGTTCTATGTCAAGAATGACGAGCCTGCGACGGCAGAAAACGCGGAAGCAGCTCAAGAACAGCCCGTTGCTCAAGCGCCCGAAGAACCCGCTGTGGAAGAACCTGTCGCACAGCCGACCGAAGAGCCGGTTGCAGACGTAGCTATCGAAGACGCACCGACGCAAGACGAGCCGGCAGACCCGACGCCCGAAGAGGAGCCCAAAAAGAAAGCCGCAAAAGCGGACAGAGGCGATTTCGTAGACGTAATCCGCAACACGGTAAAGGAATTTTTCGCATTCAAGCAGTACAAGCGTATTCCCGTAGGACTTGCGGTTTGCGCAGGCATATTGCTTTCGCCCTTCCTTCTGACGGTTATTTTCATGATACCGTCCTTCTACATTTTGCTGTTCATGTACAAGCTTTTAAGCTCGCCCGTCGATTATCTTTTGAACGGCATTCGCAGTGAAAGCGACAGCGTACCCATTCAAGTGGTGCTTTATCTTGTAGGCTATCCGCTTATTTTCATCATCAAGTTTGCGCTTGCGATGTTCGGAATGGTGTTCTTCACGATGTATTTCTTCTTTATGCTCTTTGCCTACGTATACGGTTGGGGCGGCATCAAATTCCAGCCCTTCCTGTTCGACGCAAGCACGGATTGCAGCGCGCATCTTGTCGGCAAGGCAAGCAACAAGACCGTCATTTCTTTGCTGGTCGTATGTATTTTGATTGCAGTGCTTATCCTCGGTCTCGGCTTCGGCTTGGGTATTGATCCGAGCGACTTCGAGCGTCCGAGCAATCCGAGCTACAACGACGGCTACAACAACGGATATAACAGCTCATATCCCAGCCTTTACGAGGATTCCACCAAATATCTCAACGTATACGAAGGCACCTCCGGCTCGAAGACCTATTCGTTCTCGCCGAGCAGCAGCAACTACTACAGCTTCCAGATTTCCAACAACTACGGCTATGCGAACGTAACGGTTACCGTTGACAACACCACGGTGTTCTCCACCTACAACACAAGCAAAAGCTCGTCCGTATATCTGTATAGCGGCTATACGTACACCGTCGTCGTATCTTGGAGCAACTCTGATTCCTACAACACAATCAACTTCAAGGTAACGTCATATTGATTTAATCAAACGCTATAGAAAAGACGCGCCGTCGGCGCGCCTTTTCTTTTATGAAGCTTATTATTAATTGTTTTCGTCGTCCTTATCTCCGAGAGCCTTTTGTTGGTGTACGCATTCCGAAGAGCTTTCAGAGCAGTCGTTATCGACAAAATCGTCAAGCCAATAGATTTTATCCTTCAGCGCAAGGCAGATTATGTCTGCCATAAAGAGTATCCAGCCTCCGAAAATCGCAAGAATAACCGCAATTACCATTCCGAGCGTATTGTCGTTTCTCGCGCTTTTTGCAAAGCGGTAAAGGTTTGTCGGAATATCCCAGAGCAGGCAAAACAAAACCTTCATAAGTTTGCTTGATTTTTCATAGTTCTCGATATAGTTTTTTGCAAAATCCTTCATATCCTTCCTCCGTGGTTCTATTTACGAAAGGTGTTATAGCACCAAAGAAAATTTATGTCAAGCAAACGAAAGTTGTTGTTGAACAGAGTGTATAAGTGTGCTATAATTTCTTATGATTGACACGCGCGTTCGCGTAGCGCGCACAAAGAGGTGTGCTTATGACCTATAAAACCGATATAGAAATTGCTCAAAGCGCAACCATGCTTCCCATATCCGAGGTGGCGCGTTCGTGCGGTATCGCCGACGAGTGCCTCGAGCATTACGGCAAATACAAGGCAAAGCTCGACTATGCTCGTATGCTTCAAGAGGGCAAGGGCAGGGACGGCAAGCTCGTGCTTGTCACGGCAATTACGCCAACGCCTGCCGGAGAGGGTAAAACCACAACGACGATAGGTCTTGCCGACGCATTGCGCGCTATGGGCAAAAACGCCGTAGTCGCTTTGCGCGAGCCGTCTTTAGGTCCCGTGTTCGGCATAAAGGGCGGCGCGGCAGGCGGCGGATATGCGCAGGTCGTTCCTATGGAAGATATAAACCTGCACTTTACAGGCGACTTCCACGCAATCGGCGCGGCAAACAATCTGCTTGCCGCTATGCTCGACAATCATATTCGTCAAGGCAATTCGCTCGGTATAGACCCTTGCAAAATCGTTTGGAAGAGATGTGTGGATATGAACGACAGACAGCTTCGTTTTATCGTTGACGGTCTAGGTGGAAAGGCAAACGGAACGCCGAGAGAGGACGGCTTCGACATCACCGTCGCAAGCGAGATTATGGCGGTGTTGTGCCTTGCCACGTCCCTTTCCGACTTAAAGGAAAGATTGTCGAAAATCATTGTTGCCTACACCTATGACGACAAGCCCGTCACGTGCGCACAGCTTAAGGCGCAGGGTGCTATGACCGCACTCCTTAAAGACGCGCTAAAGCCCAATCTCGTGCAAACGCTGGAGGGCACTCCCGCGCTTGTTCACGGCGGTCCCTTTGCCAACATCGCGCACGGGTGCAACAGCGTTATTGCAACCAAAACGGCACTTTATCTAGGCGATTATGTCGTTACAGAGGCTGGTTTCGGCGCAGATTTGGGCGCGGAAAAGTTTTTCGACATAAAGTGCAGACAGGCAAGGCTAACCCCCTCCGCGGTTGTCGTAGTCGCCACCGTTCGCGCGCTTAAAATGCACGGTGGAGCAAACAAAAACGAACTTGGCTCTCAAGATTTAGGCACGCTGAAAAAGGGCATGCCCAATCTTTTAAGGCACGTAGCCAATATCAAAAACGTATACGGACTTCCTTGCGTCGTTGCGGTAAATCGCTTCCCGACGGATACCGACGAGGAGATGAATTATATTGTCGAGCAATGCACGGAGCTAGGCGTAAACGTCGTTCCGTCCACCGTATGGGCGGACGGCTCGAAGGGCGGTATCGCGCTTGCAAAAGAGGTGATTCGCCTTTGCGAGGAGAAATCGGCTTTCTCGTTTGCGTATGACGACGGCGATTCGATTTCGGATAAGCTCGACAAGCTGGCAACACGCGTTTACGGTGGAGAGGGAGCGCGCGTTTTGCCGAGTGCGCAAAAGCAAATAGACAAGCTCGAGGAGCTGGGCTTCGGCAATTTGCCGGTGTGCGTGGCAAAAACGCAATACAGCTTTTCGGACGACGCAAGCAAGCCGGGCGCGCCTACGGATTTTTACGTAACGGTGCGAAGCGTAAAGGTTAGCGCAGGCGCAGGCTTTATCGTTGCGCTTACGGGCGACGTCATGACGATGCCGGGGCTGCCGAAATCGCCTGCGGCTGAACGCATAGACGTTGACGAAAACGGAAAAATAATAGGACTGTTTTGAGGTTGATATGAGAGAAAAACTTATAAATTTCGGATTTACTCACAAGTGCGGCATACTTATGCCCGTATCGTCGTTGCCGAATAAATACGGCATAGGCTCTTTCGGCAAGTCGAGCTTTGATTTTATCGATTTTCTTGCCGAGTGCAAACAGCGTTGCTGGCAGGTATTGCCGCTCAACCCGACGGCTTACGGCGATTCCCCCTATCAATCGCCTTGTTCGTTTGCAGGAAGCCCGTATTATATCGATTTGGATATTCTTGCCAAGCAAAAGCTGCTCGACAAGGACGAGCTTGAAGCAAATCGCGTGAGCGGAGACAGGGTGGATTACGGTATGCTGTTCCAAACGCGCATAAACGTATTGAGAACCGCTTATTCTCGCTTCACGCCCAACGCGCGCTACGTCGGCTTCAAACGCCGCAATTCCGATTGGCTCGATGATTACGCCTTGTTTATGTCTCTCAAGGAACGTTTCGATTATCGTGCCTGGAGCGAATGGGAGGACGAGTACAAATTCTACGCACAGGCGAAAACGCACGCGCAAGAGCTTGAAAAGGAATGCGATTTTTGGTGCTTCGTTCAGTTTGAATTTTTCGAGCAATGGCTTGAGGTTCGCAAATACGCGCACAAAAACGGCATAGATATTATCGGCGATATGCCAATTTACGTCGCCTACGACAGCGTAGAGGTATGGCGCAATCCCGACCAATTTATGCTTGATGAGAATCTTGCTCCCACAATCGTCGCAGGCTGTCCGCCCGATGCCTTTGCAGAAAAAGGACAGCTTTGGGGCAACCCCATATACAACTGGGAGAGAATGCGTGAAGACGGCTTTTCCTGGTGGGTTGCAAGAGTTAAGCGCAATTTCGAGCTGTACGATATGCTCCGCATAGACCATTTCCGCGGCTTTGCAGGTTATTATGCAATTCCATACGGCGAAGAGACCGCCGAAAACGGAGAATGGCTTGTCGGCGTAGGAAAGGAGCTGTTTGAAAGGATAAACCAAACCGTACCGCGCGCACGCATAATCGCGGAGGATTTGGGGCTTATCACCGATGACGTTACCGAGCTGTTGGAGCAAACGGGCTATCCCGGTATGAAGGTGCTTCAATTTGCGTTTTCGGACGCGCAAAACGAGTATTTGCCGCGCAATTACAAAAATTCTAATTGCATAGTATACACAAGCACGCACGACAGCCTTACGGCAAAGGAATGGTACGACGCTCTCGACGAGGAAACCAAGAAGCAATTTTTCAAGGAATGTCCCGTGCGTTTCGGTCAAACCCCGACGTACGCGCTCATTAGATTCGCATTGGATTCTCGCGCAAATCTCGCAATGGTCGCGCTTCAGGACTATATGGAAATCGGAGGAGAGGGCAGAATAAACACGCCAGCCACCGCCACCGGCAACTGGACGTGGCGCGTATCCAACAGATTTGCCACAAGCGCGTTGAAGAGAAAGATTCTCGACGTCGTAGAAAAGACCTCTCGCGGATAATGCACGATAGTAAAACACGCCGCGCGTGAAGGGACAAGGCAAAAACTTTCGTCGTATAGGAAGGATGCAAATGTTGTCGATATAGCGCAAAAAAGGGAATATGGCTACAGCTTATCTGTGCGAAGATTAAGAAATTTTGTCGAGATATGTCGGCATAAGTCGAAAAATGCCTTATGCACGTATAGATGCACGATAGTAAAACGCAAATGCCGTCGCATAGCGCGATAAACACAACGATAAATAATTCGACAATAATGCGTATTCGACAGTAAAGGCATTTGACGATAAAGCGAATCCAACGGTAAGGCGCATACGGCGGCACAGAAATCCTACGGTAACGGAATTCGCTAGCAAAGAAATTCAATAGTAAAGCGTATTCGACGAAAATTTTTATAAAAACCCGTGAAAAACAAGCGATTTTTGCTTGTTTTTCTTAATTTATCCCGATTGTTATTCATAAGCTATTTGTGTGATAAGGCTTGTTTTGTGCGGAGCAAACGGAAAAATGGGAAGAGAAATTTCTCGCCGTCTTGAAAGCGTCGAGGACATATGCGTCGTCGCCAAGGTTGACGTCGCCTACGCCGATAATTCGGACGTTAAACACATAGACGAAACCAATGCGAAAAACCTGTCGCATTTTGACGGAAAATATGCAAAAGAAACGACATATTTTGACGAAAAAGCTTCTAAAAATGCAAATTTTGACGAAATAAACGT
This sequence comes from uncultured Bacteroides sp., assembly GCA_964624745.1. Taxonomy (GTDB): domain Bacteria; phylum Bacillota; class Clostridia; order Christensenellales; family CAG-917; genus CAG-475. The sequence continues at coordinate 38,060 of CAZUZK010000004.1, forward strand.
AAAGAATCCACATATTAGGGTAGTGGAAAACGAGAATATAAAAAGTGCAAAATACGCCGATATAAACGACGTGAAGGAGCCTGCGGACGTCGTGCTTGATTTCTCTTGCCACCGACAAAGCGCGGCAACTCTCAACTTTGCTCTGTCGCGCAATATTTCCTGCATTATCGCCGCCACCGGGCATACCGACGACGAAAAGGAATATATTTGCCTAATTTCGCAGTATATACCCGTGTTTTTCACAAGCAATTTATCTCCTGCAATCGCAATACTTTCAAGCTATACGGCAAAGCTTGCAGGCGTGTTTGACAATGCCGACGTAGAGATTGTCGAGGCGCACCATTCCTCCAAAACGGACGTGCCCAGCGGAACCGCGCTTATGCTTGCCAACGCCGTGAGAAGCGCAAGAAATCACGGAGAAATACACGTCGGAAGACATACTTGCGGAGCGAGAAAGAAAGGAGAAATCGGCGTGCATTCTCTTAGGCTTGGCAACACGTTCGGCGAGCATGAGGTGCGAATAAACACAGGCAACGAAACGATAATCTTAAAGCACATTGCCCATTCTCGCGCGCTTTATGCCGAGGGTGCGGAAAGAGCAGTGCGTTTTATCATAGATAAAAGCGCAGGCTTGTACACCGTCTTTGATATTATATCCGATTGATATTTTGCCGGGTGTTACCATATCGATTAACATTTTTGTCAAATGCCTATTCCGTTTCGGATTTGGTATCCCGTTGACTTTTCCGTCGAGAAACAGTTTGCCGATTTTTCGATAAAAAAATAAGGGGAAAGCACATTTTCAGATGTGAAAAAGTGACGAAAACGAGTATTTTTAAGCTGTAAAAAAAACGATAAAAATACGCTTTTCTCATATAAAATCCACAATAAAAAGCATTTTCAAATACAAAAAAACGACGAAAAAACGTATTTTTTGCATATAAAAACACGAGGTATATTTGCGATTTTTAACGTCATACTAGCCAAAGGTGAAGTATGCAAAACGTCAAAAAAAACGGATTTTTCATAATGATAATTTTTGTGTTTATCGCGCTCATTGCGGTGCAAATCGCACATTTTCTCGCGCCTAGGCGTATCGCCTGCGCGAATCCCGCGCGTGAGCAAATCGTAAAAAACGTCGATTTCCCGATAAAAACGCAAATCGAAAGCCGCGATTTTTTATCCGAAACTTGTGTTGAAAACAATGATTTTTTAGCCGAAAATTATGTCGAAAATTGCGTTTTTTCGCTAAAAAAATGCAATAAAAACCGCAATGAAAAAGTTGATTTTTCATATAAAAATTCGGGTGGATTTTTGGTTGAAAGCGGTGTTGAAAACAACAATTTTTTATACAAAAATCATGCCGAAAACCGTGTTAAAAACTACAATTTTTTAGCCGAAAACTCGGTTGAAAAGCGTGTTTTTGCACGTAAAAAATTTGCCGAAAACAGCTCTGAAATATGCTACGCGGCAAGCATTTACGATGTGATAACGCCCGAGGTTGTAGCGTTCTACGAGAGAGAAATTTCGCTTAAAAAGGTGCTTTCAAACAAGTCGCAAAAACAGCTAGAAAGAATTGCTTCACGCTATGAAATAAGCGTGCCAAAAGCAAAGGGCGCGATTATCGCATACGACTTTGCAAAGCTTACGGGCGACGATACGGATTTTCCGACGATTGCGTCTATGAGCGACCTTCAAATGCTTGCATTTGTCAAGGCGCGCGGAGAGGTGTATTCCTCCTCGCTCACCCCCGAACGCAAGGAAGAAATCAAGCAAAAGGCTTCGGACGAGCTGGGGATAAAACTATAATACGTTAACGGCGCAACTGTCGAGCGTCGTTCACGCAACTTTGTTGCGTGGATTTAACATAAAGTTTTGCAGAGCCAATTTCACAACGTGTTTTTTTGAGGCTTTTAACAATAACGGTGACGCAACGGTTTTAACGCATTACACGGCATTTCGGAAGTCAAACAAAAGCTTGACGCAGTATTGAAAAATGTTTGTGCGGTAGTGCGTGCGGATTTATACGAGTATAAATATCTACACTTGAAATCGTGTGCGGCGAGTGGTATACTGAATATAATCTTTAGGAGGAATTGTATGGAAACTGCTCAACTTGAGTTTTTGACCGCAAAGGCAAGACAGCTTCGCGACGACGCAATAGAAACCATCGGACGCTTCGGTTCGGGGCATATCGGCGGCGCGATGTCGGTTATGGACGCCTTGACTGTCATTTATTATGCAAAGGCAAATATAAATCCGCTCGAGCCAAACAAGCCCGACCGCGACAGAATTATAATGTCCAAAGGACACGCAGGACCTGCGATGTACGCGGTGCTTGCGGACAAGGGATATTTTCCAAAGGAATGGCTTAACACGCTCAATCAAAACGGCACGAGATTGCCCTCTCACTGTGACATGACAAAAACGCCGGGCATAGACATGACGGCAGGCTCGTTGGGGCAGGGCTTATCTGCGGCGGTAGGCATGGCGTTGGGCGCGAAAATGGACAAAAATCCCGCGACGATATATTGCTTTATCGGCGACGGCGAAAGCCAAGAGGGGCAGATATGGGAAGCGTCGATGTTTGCAGGCTCGCATAAGCTTGACAATTTAATCGTGCTGTTGGACTACAACAAGATGCAACTGGACGGTCCGGTTGCCGACGTCAACGACATTGCTCCCGTAGCGGACAAATGGCGCGCGTTCGGCTTTTACGTGCAGGAGATAAACGGACACGATATAGAGCAAATATCAACCGCCATAGACAACGCAAAAGCGCAACGGGGCAAGCCGTCCTTTATCGTGCTTAACACTGTCAAGGGCAAGGGCGCGTCCTTTGCCGAGAGTGCGCCGAATTGCCATAGCATGAGCATATCCGAGGATATGTGGCGCAAGGAAACGGGGAGGTATTGAGCTATGCTAGATGAAAGAGAAATGAGACAAACGCTTGCAAGCGCGCTTACGGAAAGGGCGAGAGAAGACGATAGAATAGTGGTGCTTGACGCCGACCTTATGAGCTGTCATGCGACAAAGTGCTTCAAGCAGGAATTTCCCGACAGATTTGTCAACGTGGGCATTGCGGAGCAAAACATGATAGGCATTGCGGCAGGGCTGTCCGCTATGGGAAAGATACCCTTTGCGTACAGCTTCGGACCGTTTGCGACGAGAAGATGCTACGACCAAATCTTTATATCCGTGGCGTACGCGCATCGCAACGTAAAGATAGTGGGCACCGACCCCGGCGTGACGGCGGAATACAACGGCGGTACGCATATGCCCTTTGAGGATATGGCTCTTATGAGAGCGATTCCGCACTTTGTATGCTTCGAGCCGACGGACGCGACCATGCTTGAAAAGGCGTTGCCGCAAATCATAGCGTGCGAGGAGCCGACCTACATACGTATGCCCAGAAAGAAAGCGGAAAAGGTGTACGACGACAGCCTCGATTTCAAGCTCGGCAAGGCGATACGCCTTAAAGAGGGCAAGGACGTTACGCTTATCGCGAGCGGCATAACGGTGTCTAGAGCCTTGGAGGCGGCGGAGCTTCTCAAGGAAGAGGGCATAGACGCAAGAGTGGTGAATCTCCACACCTGGAAGCCGATAGACAAGGACGAGATAGTGGCTTGCGCAAGGGAAACGGGCGCGATAGTCACCTGCGAGAATCACAACGTGCACAACGGACTCGGAAGCGCGGTTGCGGAGGTTACGAGCGAGCATTGTCCCGTACCGATAAAATTTGTCGGCGTGCAGGACGAATTCGGACAGGTCGGCAAGAACGCGTATTTGAGCGAGGTGTATCACTTAACTGCACAAGACATTGCGATAAAGGCGCGCGAGGTTGTGAAAAACAAGCTGAAATAACCGCTGAATATCGACATTACAAAAGATAATATTTCAAAAACAAGCGGATAACAAATCAAAAGCGACGGATAAACCGTCGCTTTTGTCAACATTAAGAGTTGCTGCTCTTGTCAATCCAACGTAACCGTGCCGTCCGAGCAAATGACCGTATGCACCGTCAGATTATAGTTCCAACGCGCTCCTTTTTCGATAGCTTTCCACTGTTGAACAGTGCCCGTATACTCGATTTTCGTCACATCATTGCAATACTCAAAAGCTTTAGAGCCTATGCTTGTCACGCCGTTTCCGATTGTCACGCTTGTCAAGTCGTAGCAATAATCGAAGGCTTGAGAACCTATGCTTGTTACGCTGTCGGGGATAGTTATGCTTGTCAAGCCCGTGTTTTGGAATGCAGATTTGCTTATGCTTGTCACGCCGTTTCCGATTGTAACGCTTGCCAAATTCGAGCAGTTGAAAAATGCGCATTCGCCGATGCAAGTCACGCTGTCGGGAATTGTAATGCTTGTCAGATTCGCGCATCCTTCAAAGGCGGATATACCTATCACCGTTATGCTGTCGGGGAGCGTTATTTTTGAATAGTCACAGTTCCAGAAGGCATAATCGGCAATGCCTATAGTTCCTTCTTTAACGGTAACTTCCCCGTCGTCGCCGCTTCCCTTGTGCATATATACAACCTTGCCGGCATACACCAAGCCGTTCTCGTGATTCTTGTACCATGCCGTGCCGGAGAAGGCATATTGACCGATGCTCGTCACGCTGTTGGGTATCGATATGCTTGTTAAATTCGCGCAGTCGCTGAAGGCTCTATCGCCTATGCTCGTAACGTTGTCGGGTATCGCAACGCTTGTCAAGCCCGTGCAATTATAGAAGGCATTTGCGCCTATCGCCTTAAGACGAGAGGGAAGGGTTACGCTCTTTATATTCGTTTTTTCCGCAAACGCTCGGTTATATATTTCGTCAATGTTTTCGGGCAAGATAAGATTGTCTTCGTTTCCTTGGTAGGACACAAGGATATTGTACGTTGTGCCGGCATTTATTTCGATAATTTCCGAATATACGACATAGCCGTTTTCGTCCACCGAAATGCGAGAGTCGGAGTTGTAGTCCTCGATATAAAGCGCATAATATGCGACGTAGCCGTAATCCACGGAGCCGACGGTTAACAGGAGCTGCGAATTGTTGAATATCTCAATAAGCTTAACGTCGAGGTAGAAGGCGAAACGGTCGATGCTCTCCAGGGAGTAGGGAAGATGTATACTGAGCAGATTGTTGCAATTATAGAAAGCGTTTTCGCATATTTTTTGAACTCCGTATCGGAGGTCAACACTCAACAAATTGTAGCAGTTGACAAAGGCGCGCTCTCCGATTGTTTTGACGTTGCCTGGGACTACTAAGCTTGAAATGGAGTAGTTGTTGTTAAACGCGTATAGATATATTTCGGTTATATCGGTCGGAATCGTAATATCCTTTTCATTGCCGACATATGCGACGAGAAGCTTGTCATCGCCGTCCGTGTACGAAACAAAGCCGTTGTCGTCCGTTGACAATTTGCTCTCGTTTTCGTCGGTGTAAATATTCTTTGCGTGACGCGATACGTCGCCGTAATCGTCGGAGCCGACGCTCAACGTCAGAGAGGATTTGTTGAATATCTCGACAAGCTTCATGCAGTCATAGAAAGCGTCTTCGCCGATTTCGGTAACTGCGCTACCGAGCGTAACCTTTATGAGTCCCATGCACTGGAAGAAGGCGTCTTCGCCGACGCTTGTCACGCTGTCGGGGATTGATATGTACGTCAAATCCTTACACGTGTTAAAGGCACTATTACCGATGCTTGTTACGCCGTCCGGTATTGTGACGCTCTTTAAGCTGCGGCATTCCATAAAAACGTATGGTTCTATTGTGGTTATGCCGGTCGGTATGTTTATGCTTGTCAAGTTCTTGCAATGGTTGAACGCGCTTTCGCCGATGTTCGTGATTGCTTCGGGCAAGGTTATGCTCGTAAGGCTTTCACAGCTGTAGAAGGCACTTTTGCCTATGCTTGTCAGACTGTCGGGCAGGGTTGCGCTTGTCAGGCTTGTGCAGTAATAGAAGGATTGATTTCCTATGTGCGTAACGCCGTCGGGTATCGTTATGCTCGCAAGGCTCCTGCAATTATTGAAGGCATTACTGCTTATGATTGTAAGACTGTCGGGAAGGGTTATGCTCGATAAGCTCGAACAGCCCTCGAAAATGCTAATGCTCAGATTTTTCAGGTTGCTTGGAAGCGTTACGCTTGTCAGGCTCGTGCAAAGCTCGAAGGCACTTCCGCCGATTTCGGTCACGCTGTCGGGGATTGTTACGCTTGTAAGGTTCGTGCATTCATGGAAGGCGAACTCTCCGATGCTCGTAACGCTGTTGGGAATCACAACGCTCGTTATGCTTTCGTTCCATTGAAACGCATGGTCGGATATAGACGTTACGGGCACGCCGTCATTTGTTACGCTCGGAATCACCAGCTCCGAACCGGTGAACGTGCCGACGCTCTCAACGCGGGCGTTGTTGTCGTCAACAACCGTAATGTTGAGCTGCGTTTCAAAATATCCGCACATGGAGCATACGCCGTCCACGTAATCGTGTCCCGTTGGGGGGATAGGATCTTGTCTGACTATGGTATCGCCGCACACAGAGCAGTGAGAGCCTTCCGTCAAGCCGGATTTTCCGCACGTCGCCGGCGTCCCCGCGTCTACGACGGGAGTGTGGTGATACGAAAACATCGGATATAGGCTGATGTCTTTGGTTATCGGCTGCGACGGGTCGAATTTGATTGTGCCCTGCTCGTCGAGAGTCCAATAATCGAGGGCTTGGCATTTATCAAGCTCGAGTTTTGGCAGAGTTACCGTTTCGCCGCCGTTGACGGTTATCACTTCGGATAAGAAGCCGTAAAGATAAATTCTCACGTTGTACGTCTTTGAGGATTCGCCGCAAGCAACAAGCGCGAGGCTCGTTATTGCGACAAGAACAATCGTTAACAACAGGAGTAGAGTTTTCTTGGATTTGTTCATAATTTCTCCTTGAAAATTGCTTCGCCTAATATCTTATTAGGCGGTTTGATACGGACATTTTACTACAGTTTGTACGGATTGTAAAGAGGTGCGCCGCGCTAAGTACAAGATATAACCATATTTAATAAGCAAAATGTCGGATTTGCGCCGCCCTTTCGGCGACGGTATAAAATCGATTCGACTTGACGTAAAAGGCGTTTTCGGGCAAACGGTTATTCGCAATAAAGAAGCTCGCCGTAAGAGGGGAAGGGGCGGCGAGAGGTTGGAAGGTCTGCTTCGGCATCGTCGCAGGAGGCTCGCAGGGCTTGCATTTTGGGAAGAACCCTGTTGCAATAAGCCTTGCTTTTCTCGGCAAGCGGAGAGATTTTTTCAACCTCGCGCGCCGTATCGTCAAGCGCGCGCAGAGCTTGCTCTATCCTTTCAAGCTTAAGCGAAAGCCTTGCATAAATGCCGTTTTCCACGTCGGAGCTTCGGTTGAGAGCTTGGCATTTTAACGCGACGTCGAGAAGCTCGTTTTTATAGCCGATTATCGCGGGAATTATGTCCGTGCGCGCAACGTCGAGCATGGTCGCGGCTTCAAGCTTTACGGTTCGGCAATAGTCGTTGAAATATATCTCCTGCCTAGAGCGCAGCTCCGCTTCGCTGAATATGCCGTATTCCTTGAAAAAGCGCAGGTTTTTTTCGGCGGTAAGACAGGGAAGGACGTCGGGAGTCGAGGGGAAAGAGAGCAGTCCGCGCAGACGAGCCTCCGATTGCCATTCGGGGGAATAGCAGTTGCCGTTGAAGATGATTTTGCCGTGGCGGCGCATCGAGTTCTTTATTATCGTCGAAATGCCGTCGGCTACGTCGCTTGCGTTTTCCAGTTCGTTTGCAAAACGCTTGAATTGCTCCGCAATCACGGCGTTTAGCACGAGGTTGACGTCCGCAAGGGCTTGCGAGGAGCCGAGCATGCGAAATTCAAATTTGTTGCCGGTAAAGGCTATGGGGGAGGTGCGGTTGCGGTCGGACGCGTCCATGGCGAATTTGGGAAGGACGCTTGCGCCTATTTGCACCTCGCATTTCGCGCGCCGCGAATACGTGCGCCCGTCCGCTACGGCTTGAAGTATGCCAGTAAGCTCGTCGCCTAAAAATATGCTTATCGTTGTTGGCGGCGCCTCGTTTGCCCCCAAACGCAAATCGTTGGACGCGCTCGCGATTGAGGCGCGCAACAGGTCTTGATGCTCGTCCACCGCGCATATCACCGCGCAAAGCATAAGCAGAAAGCGCGCGTTGTCCTTGGGGCTTTCGCCTTGCTCGAAAAGATTGCCGCTATCGTCGGATAAGGACCAGTTGTTGTGCTTTCCGCTTCCGTTTACTCCGTCAAACGGCTTTTCGTGAAAAACGCACGTCAAGCCGTGCTTTGCGGCGACGGCTTTCATGGTTTCGACGATGAGCTGGTTTTGGTCGGCGGAAACGTTGGCGTCGGCGTATAGCGGAGCAAGCTCGTATTGGGAGGGCGCGGATTCGTTATGCTCCGTCTTTGCGAGTATTCCCAGCCTTGAAAGTTCCTCGTCAAGCTCCTTCATATATTCGGCGACGCGAGGCTTTATCGCTCCGAAATAATGCTCGGCAAGCTCCTGTCCCTTCGGCGACGGCGCGCCGAAAAGAGTGCGCCCCGTGTAAAACAAGTCCTTGCGCTTTGCGTATAGGGCGGAATCCAGCAAAAAATATTCCTGCTCCGCGCCTACGTTAACGCGTACGCGAGAGGTTCGTTTGCCGAGAACGGACAATAGGCGCGCGCCCTCCTTGCTCAATGCCTCCATAGAGCGCAAAAGGGGAGTTTTTTTGTCGAGTGCGTCGCCTGTGTACGAGCAAAAAGCCGTCGGAATATATAGAGTTTCGTCCTTGACGAACGCATACGACGACGGATCCCATGCGGTGTAGCCCCGTGCCTCGAACGTGCTTCGCAAGCCGCCGCTCGGAAAAGAGCTTGCGTCCGATTCGCCCTTTATCAGCTCTTTTGCGCTCAATTCAAAAATCGCGCCGCTTTTTGACGGTGATAAAAACGAATTGCGCTTTTGTGCCGTCGCGCCGTTTAGCGGCTGGAACCAGTGCGTGTAGTGCGTCGCGCCCTTTGCAATCGCCCAGTTTTTCATGGCGGTTGCTATTTGCGTCAGCGTGGATAGAGATAGAGAGCAATCGAAATCTCTTCGATGGCGCAGCTCGTAATACGCGCGCGGAGATATGCGGCGTTTTAGTCGATCGTCGTCAAATACCATGCTCTTGAATGTCGTCGATTTTTTTCTCATTTACCCTTCCCTAAAATCCGCTTGCCTTTATCAAAATATTTCTTGAGACGATTTCTTGTGAAAAATATTCCGCTTTTATACCGTTAAATACGGGGATTTTGTGGCGTCGCTCGATTTTTGAGTGTCATATTATCTTGACAAATTAGAGGGGGCAATGCTATATTGTTGGTAGAAAATATTTTGCAAAAGCAAGGGTGTTCTCAATTTTTTTTTAACCTGTCGGTTAAAATAAAATCGGACACTTTTTGTTTTTGGAGGGAAGTATGGACGTTTACGTTTCTCCGCTCTGCCAAAGATACGCGAGCAAACAAATGCAGTACGTTTTTTCGCCGGACTTTAAGTTCGGCACTTGGCGTAAATTGTGGATTGCGCTCGCCGAAGCCGAAAAGGCTTTGGGTATCAACATCTCCGACGAGCAAATAAACGAGATGAAGGCGAATGCGGATAATATCGATTACGCCGTCGCCGCGCAAAAGGAAAAAGAAGTGCGCCACGACGTTATGGCTCACGTGTTGACCTTCGGCGAAGCCTGCCCTGAAGCCAAGCCGATAATTCACCTTGGAGCGACCAGCTGCTTTGTGGGTGACAACACCGATATTATTCAAATGCGAGAGGCGTTGAAAATCGTGCGTTCTTCCTTGCTTGCGTGTATACGTTCCCTGCGCGATTTCGCCTACGCGAATAAGGGACTTGCGACTCTTGCGTACACGCATTTTCAACCTGCGCAACCCACGACCGTCGGTAAGCGCGCGACGCTTTGGCTTCAAGATTTGATAAGCGACCTTGAAAACCTCGATTTCCAGCTTTCGAGACTGCGCCTGCTCGGGTGCAAGGGTACGACGGGTACAGCCGCAAGCTTTGCGGAATTGTTCGACGGCGACCGCGAAAAAGTAGAGAAGCTTGACAAGGCGATTGCCGATAAATTCGGCTTCGAGGGAACCTATCCCGTGAGCGGTCAAACGTATTCGAGAAAAGTGGATTACAACGTGACGAGTGTGCTTTGCTCGATTGCTCAAAGCGCGACGAAATTTTCAAACGATATAAGACTTTTGTCCCATCTAAAGGAGGTGGAAGAACCGTTTGAAAGCAAGCAAATCGGCTCGTCCGCAATGGCGTATAAGCGCAATCCCATGCGCAGCGAGCGTATGGCTTCGCTTGCAAGATACGTGCTTTGCAACAGCCTTAATCCTGCGATTACGGCGTCGGCGCAATGGTTTGAAAGAACGCTTGACGACAGCGCGAACAAGCGCATCGCAATCCCCGAGGCGTTTTTGGCGGTTGACGCAATACTGGCACTTTACAATAACATAATAAGCGGTTTAACCCTCTATCCGCGTGTTATACAGAAAAATCTCGATAGGGAATTACCCTTTATGGCGACGGAAAACATACTCATGTATTGCGTGTCTAAAAAGGGCGCGGACAGACAGGTGCTGCACGAGGCGATACGCAGGCATTCCGTGGACGCGTCGTATGCGATTAAGGTCGAGGGCAAGGAAAACGATTTGCTCGAGCGCATACTGAACGACGACGCCTTTAATCTTACGCGCGACGAACTTGACGAAATCGCAAACGCGAAGAGTTTTACGGGATTTGCAGAGGAGCAGACGGAGGATTATATAGCAAAAATCGTAGACCCTCTGCTTGAAAAAAATCGCGACGACATAGGGAGCGTTGCGCAAATAAACGTGTGATAAAAATTTTTTAGAGGTATAAAAATGCTGACATCTATCGTTGGTATCAACTGGGGCGACGAGGGCAAGGGGCGTATGGTCGATTTGCTTTCGGAGACTCAAGACGTAGTGGTGCGCTATCAGGGCGGTAACAATGCCGGGCATACCGTCATAAACGACAAGGGAAAATTTGTGCTTAATCTCTTGCCGTCCGCTATCCTTAGAGAGGACAAGGTGAACGTTATGGGTAACGGCATGGTGATAGATATAGAGCACCTTTGCAAGGAAATCGAAAGGTTGACGAAAGCAGGTATTTCCATTACCCCGAAAAACCTGAAGATAAGCGATAAGGCGGTTGTGTGCTGTCCGTACAACGTTGCGCAGGATTGTCTAGAGGAGGATAGATTGGGGGATAAGAAATTCGGCTCGACAAGACGCGGAATCTCCCCGATTTATGCCGATAAGTATATGAAAAAAGCCATTCGCATGGGGGATATTTTGCACCCGAATTACCTGCGCGAAAGACTTGAAACGATTGTCGAATGGAAAAATCTCACCATAAAGGGCGCATACGGAGGGGACGGGTATACCGTGGAACAGTTGCTTGAATGGTTTGAAAAATACGCAGAGCCGCTTAAGCCGTTTATTTGCGACACTGGTTATTATCTCGACAACGCGCTTAAAGAAGGGAAAAACGTTATGCTCGAGGCACAGCTCGGAGCGTTGAGAGATATTGATTTCGGCATATATCCCTTTACGACAAGCTCGTCTACAATCACCGCATACGGACCCGTCGGCGCAGGAATCCCCAACCATAAGGTTGACGGCGCGATAGGCGTTATGAAGGCGTATTCCACGTGCGTGGGCGAGGGGCCGTTTACCGCAGAGCTTTTCGGAGAGGAGGCGGAGAAGCTCAGACAAGCCGGCGGAGAATACGGAGCGGCTACCGGACGTCCGCGCAGAGTGGGCGGATTTGACGTGGTTGCCTCGAAATACGGAGTCAGAGTGCAGGGCGCAACGGAAATCGCGCTTACGAAATTGGACATTCTCGACAACGCGGAAAAAATCCCCGTGTGCGTAAGCTATGACGTGAACGGAGAAGTCGTAACCGAGTTTCCGAGCGGTGAAGCTCTCAATATAGCAACTCCGAACGTCGTATACCTGGACGGCTGGGAGCAGGACACCTCTAAATGCAGAACGTACGAGGAGCTTCCGCTTAAGGCGAGAGAATATATAGAATATCTAGAAAACGCTGTGGAATGTAAAATAAAATACGTTTCCGTCGGAGCGGAAAGAGATGCGATAATAGTGAGATAAGCGTTCAATGAACGCTTGCTCTAAAACGCGAAACGGTCGCTTAATCCGAAGTAACGCCGAGGCGATTTATAAATCGTCAGCGTCCTGAACGGGGAGTTCGCCGTCGGGAATAGTCGGATAGCCGTTGCGTTCGGGCGTGCCGGTATAGCTTCCGTTCGGATCGAAGCGAGAACGCAGATTTGCGTTTGTGCCGAGGTTGCTGTGAGAGAGCGGTGGGTTGTAGCGTCTAGTTCTTTTGATTTTCATAGTTCTCCTTTTGCGCTTACGCGCCGAAAATAGCGTGCGCAAATCTTAAATATTTATTAATTTCATAAATATTTCCTAAAACTATGGAAAATCGAACAAACATATGATAAAATCCAGATTGTAAATCTGTCGAGATAAAAAAAGACGGGTTTGCATAAAAAATAAGAGAAACAGGTCGATATTATGAAAAACGGCAGAATAGACAAAAGAGTAATCAAAACGAAAAACGCGGTTCACGAAGCGTTTAAGGAACTTGTGCAGGTAAAGGATATGTCGGATATTACCATTAGCGAGCTTACGCAAAGGGCTAATATCACGAGAAGTACCTTTTATATGTACTACAACACGGTGAACGACGTGCGTACGGATATTGAAAACGAAATTCTCGAACGCATCGACAAGATTATGGACGAAGCGGATTTGATGAACAGCATTTCGTCGCCGTATCCTCTTCTTAGCACGCTTGCAATCGAAATCGCAAGACAAGACCAAGACAACAGATATATTCTCTCAAGCAGTACGTCGGGACAGCTGCTCGATAAAATCAACGAGCGCATCGTTGACGCGTATATGCATTGCTTAAAGCCCGAGGACTTTTCCGACCTCGGCAAGGCGAAGTATATCATCGCCTTTGCCGCGGCAGGTATGACAGAATGCTTTAAGATGTGGTTCAATCATAAGAGCTCTCTTACGCTCGAGGAGCTGTGCAGACACATCTCCGACGCAATGAGCAAGGGTATTTCTCTTTTCGTGAACAACAAAGATTGACGATTTGTCCTTGAAATCTACAAGAAGAGAGAATGACGTTGACGGTTGTTCTCTCTTTTGCTTTTTTTGAGAGAAAAAAGACGTAATATAATCAAGCTCGACAAGCTTAACGGGGTGAACTATGCTTCAGCTTAAAGACATTGTAAAGGATTATCCGACGGCGACTACCACCGTACACGCGTTGCGTAAGGTTTCGCTTAACTTCAGAGAAAGCGAATTCGTCGCCATTTTGGGGCCGAGCGGCTGCGGAAAAACGACGATGCTGAACATCATCGGCGGTCTTGACAGATACACGAGCGGCGATTTGGTTATCGGAGGAGTATCGACGAAGGAATTTGACGACGAGCATTGGGACGCGTATAGAAACGCGACGATAGGGTTCGTCTTTCAAAGCTATAACCTAATACCGCACCTCACCGTGCTTGAAAACGTCGAGCTTGCCTTAAGCCTTGTCGGCGAAAAGAAAAAAGCGCGTAGGGCTAAATCGGTTGCGGCGTTGCATAAGGTGAATATGCACGACGAGATAAACAAACGTCCCAACCAGCTTTCGGGCGGACAGATGCAACGCGTGGCAATAGCAAGGGCTATCGTGAACGACCCCAAAATCATTCTCGCCGACGAGCCGACGGGCGCATTGGACAGCGAATTGAGCGTGCAGGTTATGGACATTCTCAAGGAGATTTCAAAGACGCGTCTTGTCATTATGGTTACGCACAACTCGGAGCTTGCGTATCAATACTGCTCGAGAGTTTGCAGATTTAAGGACGGACAGCTTATCGAGGATACCAATCCTTATAATCCGAACGAGGAAGAGTGTGTAGACGGCGTTGCGGAGCTTGACGACAAGAAACTTGAAAATGACACAATCGAGGTTTTACCCGAACAAAATAGCGAAATAAACGCCGATTCGGCGCAAAACGAGAATCCCGAAAAAGAAAAAAGAGTGTCCAACCGCAAGCGCAAAAACGCAATGAAAAAGGTTGGTGAGGAAAGCCGCGCTTTGCTTGATAAGCTTGGAATCAACAGTCTATCAAAAAAGAAAAAGCGCAGGGATAAATCGTTTAAGCCTACGTCTATGAGCGCGGGAATGGCATTCGGGTTAAGCCTTAAAAACCTCGTTTCAAAAAGGCGCAGAACCTTCTTTACGTCCTTTGCCGGAAGCATAGGAATTATCGGACTCGCGCTTGTGTTGTCAATATCCAACGGCTTTAACATTTACGTGGACAAGATGCAGACAGAGATGCTTGCGGGTATCCCTCTAGGAATATATCAATATAACGTAAAGGATTCTGCAATAATGGATTTGGCGTCCAACATGATGACTTCGGACGAGGACGCAAATGCTTATCCCGATAGCGATAAGCTTGTTGTGGACAGCTCGGGCGGCGATAGCACGATGGGCTTCTTGACGGATTTTATAGGTTCGTTTCTTGACGGTATAACCAAAAACGATTTGAGCGAAGAGTTTACGCAATATATGAAGGCTATGCCCAAGGATTACTATAAAACCATGAGCGTGTCTTACGGCTTGAGATATAATCTTGTGAGAAAAAGCTATGACTCGAACGGCAATACGCTATATCTCGACGTGTCGCAACAGCCCGAAAATTTGACGGCGGTTGCCGTTGCTTCAACCGTTCTCGGCGAAAACGGCTTGCAGTCAAAATACTGGCAAACGCTTGTCGGCGACGAAAAAACCATGATGGAGTCGTACGACTTCTTGGGTGAGAACAGCAGATACCCTCAAAATAAAAACGAGGTGCTTTTGTGTGTAAATCCCGATAACAGCATAAGCCAACAGCTTCTTGACAGCTTCGGAATCGAGCTTTACGAAAAGAACGAGGACGGCTCGCTTAAGCTCAACGACAAGGGACAACCCATAACCATAGATACGAGCGAAATGTCCGCCGATTATTTTATCGGACAAAGCTTTAAGCTTATCGATAACGACGAATACTATACGTTTAACGAGATTGACGGATATTATGAGGATTTGAATTTTAATCCCAACACCATGACGTGGGGATATTCCTCTACGAGAGCGTCCGACGAGGAGCAGGGCAAGCTTAAGGAAATGTACGACGACTCGGAAACCGAGCTTACCATAGTCGGCGTTGTGAGAAAGAAAAAGAAAGCTATCAATTCGTACGTCGATTCTGCGATTTGCTTCACTCCCGAGCTTGCCGAATGGGCTTTGGAAAGAGCGTATGAGAGCGACGTGGCAGAGTATCAGCGCGAGCATATGGAGGATAATCTCACCATTTTCGACTACGTGCTGTCCGAGGACGAAATTACGCAAAACGGAAGCATTATGAGCCTTATCGGTTCGCCTGCGCTACAGTTTACGTACTTCTTGAGGGCGGTCGGCGCAGTTAAAAGTCCGAGCTATATAACCGTATATCCCGATAACGTGACGCAAAAAGAAAACGCAGGCGCGTATATCAACGCGTGGAACTCCAAGGGGAAGGGAAATATCGGATATTTCGACGTGTCGTCGATGTTCCTTTATAATATCAATATAATTCTCGACCTTGTGTCTACCATGCTTATCGCCGTTGCTTCGATATCCCTTGTGGTGTCAACCGTAATGATCGGGGTGATTACGTCGAACTCGGTTATTGAGCGCATTAGGGAAATCGGCATTTTGCGAGCTATCGGCGCGAGAAAACGAGATATACGACACGTTTTCCTTGCCGAAACGTCTATTATCGGTCTGTGGAGTGGTCTTATCGGAATCGCCGTCACGTATATGCTTTGCCCGATTATTTCGTTGATAATTAAAGCCGTTACGGGTATAGGCTCGCTGTTGCACTTCAATCCGCTACACGCGTTGATACTTGTGCTGTTGAGCTTGCTGCTGACGGTCGTCTCGGGTATAATCCCGGCAATAAGCGCGTCGAGAAAGAACGTGGTGGACGCGTTGAGGGTCGACTAGCGCAAAAATCGTCGCAGGGGAATAAACCGGAATAAAGAGGGGATAGTGCGTGAATAGATAGGCAACGAATGGGGTGTAGTGCGAACATATTAAAATAGA
>CAZUZK010000005.1:0-7030 GCA_964624745.1 uncultured Bacteroides sp.
GCGGATTTAGTTGAAAAAAGCACTTGCGAGTGCAAGTGCTTTTTTCTGGAGCGGGCGATGAGAATCGAACTCACGACTAAAGCTTGGGAAGCTTTCGTTTTGCCATTAAACTACGCCCGCAACGCCTATGATTTTAGCACGACAAAAATATTTGTCAAGAAAATTGTCTTTATTGCTTCCGTCAAACGGTTGCGTTTTTGAGCATTGTATATTATAATTTTTAATCATAAAGATTTAAGAGGCAATATATGTACAAACCCGTTGAGACAAATTTGAATTTTGTCGAGCGCGAAAAAGAAGTTCTCGAATTTTGGAAGCAAGAGGACATATTCCGCAAGAGTGTAGAAAAAAACGAGGGCAATCCCGAGTTTAGCTTTTATGACGGACCGCCGACTGCAAACGGCAAGCCGCATATCGGACACATTCTCACCCGTGTTATGAAAGACATCATTCCTCGTTACAAAACGATGAAGGGTTATCACGTGTTGAGAAAAGCCGGTTGGGACACTCACGGTCTTCCCGTAGAGCTTGAGGTAGAAAAGCTACTCGGCATTGACGGCAAGCAGGAAATCGAAAAATACGGCATCGAGCCTTTCATCAAGAAGTGCAAGGAATCGGTGTGGAAATACACGGACGAATGGAAAAAGATGTCCGACCGTATCGGCTACTGGGCGGATATGGACAAGCCCTATATCACCTACGACAACAACTATATCGAGTCCGTATGGTGGGCTATCAAGCAAATGGCGGATAAGGGGCTTATTTACAAGGGCTACAAGATAGTGCCTTATTGTCCGCGTTGCGGAACGGCGTTAAGCTCGCACGAGGTCGCGCAGGGCTACAAGGACGTTGAGGAAACCTCCGTTTTTGTCAAATTCAAGGTTAAAGGCGAGGCAAACACGTATTTCCTCGCGTGGACGACAACGCCCTGGACGCTTCCGTCCAACGTCGCTCTTTGTATGAACGCAAAAGAGGACTATACCAAGCTCAAGGTCAACGACGAGTATTATATACTCGCCGACGCGCTTATTTCCACCTTATTCGTCGATTGCGATTTCGTAAAGGTGGACACGAAAAAGGGTAGCGAATACGAATACGTCGAGTATGAACCGCTCTTCGATTACGCAACGGGCGCAAAGGAAAAGGCATATTATATCACCAACGATTCCTACGTTACGCTCACCGACGGCACGGGCATAGTTCATATCGCGCCTGCGTTCGGCGAGGACGACAGCAAGGTCGGCAAAAAGTACGGCTTGCCCTTCGTGCAAATGGTAGACGATCGCGGTAGATTCAAGGACGCCGTTTACGATTTCAAGGGCTTGTTCTGCAAGGACGCCGACAAATATATCATCGAAAAGCTCAAAAACGAAAATAAGCTTTACAAAACGTTGAGATTTACGCATAGCTATCCGTTCTGCTGGAGATGCGACACTCCGCTTTTGTACTATGCTCGTTCGAGCTGGTTCGTCAAGATGACGGCGGTTAAAGATCA
Organism: uncultured Bacteroides sp.; assembly: GCA_964624745.1. Classification (GTDB taxonomy): domain Bacteria; phylum Bacillota; class Clostridia; order Christensenellales; family CAG-917; genus CAG-475. The sequence goes on from CAZUZK010000005.1 coordinate 1,496, forward strand.
GCTTCTCAAGTCAAACGATTCTGTCAACTGGATGCCCGACACCATCAAATCGGGACGTATGGGCAATTTCCTTGAAAACGTAATCGACTGGGGTATTTCGCGCGAAAGATATTGGGGCACTCCGCTTCCTATTTGGGTTTGCAACAAGTGCGGAAAGATTCACGTTATCGGTTCTCGTGCGGAGCTTCGCGAAAAAGCAAAGCTTCAAGAGGACGTGGAACTGCATCGTCCGTATATCGACAATGTTACGTGGCAATGCGACTGCGGCGGCGAGATGGTTCGCACGCCCGAGGTGCTGGATTGCTGGTTCGATTCGGGTTCCATGCCCTTTGCGCAGTGGCATTATCCGTTTGAAAACAAGGAAGTTTTTGAAAGAGTTTTCCCGGCGGATTTCATATCCGAGGCAGTTGACCAAACTCGCGGTTGGTTCTATACGCTTCTTGCGGTCAGCACCGTGCTATTCGGACGCGCGCCCTTCAAAAACTGCATAGTTTTGGGACACGTCAACGACAAGGACGGCATAAAGATGTCCAAGCACAAGGGCAACGTCGTAGATCCGTGGACGGTTTTGGACAAACAGGGCGCAGACGCCACAAGATGGTATTTCTACACGACAAGCGCGCCTTGGCTCCCGTCGCGCTTCCATGCCGACGCCGTAAGCGAAAGCCAGCGCAAGTTTATGGGTACGCTCTGGAACACGTACGCCTTCTTCGTGCTGTATGCCGAAATCGACAAATTCAATCCCACCGAGCATAAGCTCGAGGAGCAGAGCTTGACGATAATGGACAAGTGGATATTGTCCTGCCTTAACACGCTTATCAAGACGGTTGACGAGGGCTTGAACGAATACAAGATTACCGAAACCTCGCGTGCTATTGCCGAATTTGTTGACAATCTTTCCAACTGGTACGTTCGTCGTTCTCGCGACCGCTTCTGGGGTAGCGAAATGACCAAGAATAAAGAAGCCGCATATACAACGCTTTACACGGTGCTTTCGACGTTGAGCAAGCTCCTTGCTCCGTACACGCCGTTTATGGCAGAAAGCATTTATCAAAATCTCGTGCGCAGCTTTGACGCAACCGCACCCGAAAGCGTGCATCTTTGCGCTTTCCCGATTGCCGACGAGAAATTGATTGACCAAAGACTCGAAAAGGGCATGAACGACGTTTTGAAGCTTGTAGTTTTGGGACGTGCGGCGCGCAACGCTTCCAACCTGAAAAACAGACAACCTCTTTCGAGATTGTTCTACAACGGAAGATATGAGCTTTCAAAAGACCTCAAAGCACTTGTAGAGGACGAGCTTAACGTCAAATCCGTCGAGGTTTCCGATGCGAACGACGTGTTTGTAAGCTATGACCTTAAACCGCAATTAAGAACGCTCGGACCTAAGTACGGTAGCTTGTTGGGACTTATCAGAAGCATTCTTCAAGAGAAAGCCAACGAAATCGTTTCGGCGGTGAAGAACGGCGGTTTGTTCAAATTCGACGCAAACGGACGCTCTATCGAGCTTTCAAAGGACGATTTGCTCATAACCATGAAGAACAAAGAGGGCTTCTCCAGCGAAAGCGACGGCGAAACCACCGTTGTTTTGGATACCTCGCTCACCGACGAGCTTATTTTCGAGGGCGTTGAAAGAGAAATAGTATCCAAGATTCAAAATATGAGAAAAGAAGCCGGCTTCGACGTCACCGACCATATCGTAATCGGTTATATCGCAGAGGGTATAGCGCATCAAGTGCTTGAAAAAGCCGACTTCCTCAAGGACGTGCTTGCAGACGACATCGCAGATAAGCTTGACGGCTTCACCAAGGATTGCGACATCAACGGCAACCGCGTGACAATTTCGATAAAGAAAATCAAGTGATATGAAGCTTGCACCCGATTGGAAGGAATATAGCGTAATTGCCACCGGAGACGGTGAAAAGCTCGAGCGTTGGGGAAATCTAACGCTTCTGCGCCCCGATCCGCAGGTGATATGGCACGCAAAAAAGCCCCTGCGCTCGTTTGACGGCATCGACGCCGTATACGAGCGTAGTCAAACGGGGGGCGGTATGTGGAAATACAACACCCACGTGCCGTCTGATTTCCGCATTTCGTGGCGCGATATGACGTTCTCTCTCAAGCTTATGGGCTTCAAACATACGGGGTTATTCCCGGAACAAGCCGTAAACTGGGACAGAATGATGTCGCTTATCAAGGGTTGCGGACGCAAAATAAGCGTTCTAAATCTTTTCGGCTATACAGGCGCGGCGTCCGTTGCTTGCCTTAAAGCCGGAGCGGACGTGTGCCACGTGGATAGCGCAAAGGCTATGGTCGAGCGTGCCGGCGAGAACGTCAGATTGTCGGGGCTTGACGGCAAGGGTATGAGATATATCATCGACGATTGCTTCAAATTCTGCCAAAGAGAGATTCGCAGAGGCAGAAAGTACGACGCCGTTATTCTCGATCCTCCGAGCTTCGGAAGAGGTCCCAACGGTGAGAAGTGGAAGATAGAAGAGGGTATATCCGAGCTGTGCGAGCTTGTCGCTTCTCTTTTAAGCGACAACCCGTTGTTTGTGTGCTTAAACAGCTATACAACAGGGCTTCAACCGACGGTTATGGCAAACATTCTCAAGCTTTGCCTTCCTCAAAATGCGGTGATAGACGCCGACGAAATCGGTATCGCCACAGAAGAAGGACTTGTTCTGCCTGCGGGCTGTACGGCATTTGCGACCTTTGAGGGTAAAGCGCAAAAACAAGCATTCTAACCAACCGAAAAACATAAAAAATACATTTTACGGAAAGATATATGACTTACAAAGATTTGATAATAGTGTACGAAGACAACCATCTTCTCGTCGTGCTTAAGCCTTACGACGTGCCCGTGCAAGCAGACAAGAGCGGCGATCCCGATATGCTCACAATGCTCAAGCAATACCTTGTCGAAAAGTACGATAAGCCCGGCGACGCATATCTCGGACTCGTGCATAGACTTGACAGACCGACGGGCGGAGTTATGGTGTTTGCAAAGACCTCAAAATGCGCCGCAAGACTTTGCCAAGCCATTCGCGACGGCAAGGTGGAGAAGCGTTATCTTGCGATTGTGGACGGCGCGCCCAGATATAAGGCGGACAAGCTCACGTGCTATTTGAAGAAATTTCCCGACACCAACACCGTTCAGGTTGTTCCCGCGCTTTCGGAGGGTGCGAAATATGCAGAGCTTGATTACAAGGTGCTTTGCACAAAGCCCGATTGCAGTCTTCTTCTTGTCAATCTTATTACCGGACGCGGACACCAGATTCGCGTACAGCTTTCCAATATGGGCAATCCCATTGTCGGCGACCAAAAATACGGCAAGGGAAAGGGTACTCGCTATCCGCTTTGCCTTTGGGCGTCCGAGCTTCGTTTCGCTCACCCCGTCAGCGAAAAGGAAATGGTTTTCAGGGTTTATCCGCCTGAAATCGAGCCGTGGACGAAGTTCAATTTCGACGCTTATCTTAACGTGCTTATCCAAAACAGCTATTGACAAACGCTCCTTGCCGTACGGCAGGGAGTTTTTTTACGCTTTTTTGTTAGAATTGTTTTATCTTTTGTGTTTTTACGCCGCGAGGATTAGCGTTTTATCTTGCGTATTTCAAAGCTTTTCAAGGTTAAGTGCTTTGCTTAAATTCGTATATGTATATAAAACGACGTTGCAGGTAAGAGGGAGAATTTACGAGCATTGTCGGCAAAAGCTTATAAGCTTTTTGCGACGAAGTATTTTTCGTTTTCAATTCTTTTGTATATCGAGTAGATGTATTTGTCGTTTGAGTATTCCTTGGCAAGCCAGCTTTCGCCGTAGCCGTCGTTTTTGAGTGCTTTTGCAAAATGATTTTCGGCAATATCCACTCTTCTAAAGGCTGTGCGAAGAGCAATGCCGTATTCTTTTGCGATTTCCTTATAGGTTTTTTTGTCGTTTATTCGCTCGTTCAATATTGATTTTTCTTCGTCGTCAAGCTGTTTTAAGGCATTGTTTACTATATAACGAAGATTAACGATTTTTCTTTTTTCCTCCGTTAGCTCGATGATTTCGTTCAAGAGCCTTTGCGTGCTTACGCCGCTTTGCAAATGCTTGCTTTGAAATCCCGCTCTAATGCGATTTAGAATCGCATTATCGAGTTGCTTTGCTATTTTTGGCAATAGCGAATAAGCAACAAGCGCAGTGTTGCTCCAATTTTTGTTCATGATTTTTCCTCCGTTTGGGTTGAAATCCCGATATTCTCCTGCCGAGTAAAACAATACAAAACGGATTTTTGAAAAGTCAATGTTTTATGTCACGCTTTTTGCGTAGTCAAACGAAGAGCCTTAATGTTTATTAGCGATTATTCGGTGAATTTTTATAGGCTTTCAAATTATAAATACGATTGCGAACAGGAATGCGAAAACAGCCGAAATCACGGCTTGCGTGAGTTTTCTTAAAAGAATGTTGCCTATAGATACGTCGCATTTCGATAGAAAAGAGTAGCATTGCAGCGTTATAGATAAGCCTCCGAAGGAAACCGCACCCGTACAAAGCGCGACGGACAAGGGGAGATATGCGCATTTAGCGCATTCCATACAGCCTCTTGTCATTTCTATTGCGCCGTACAGGACGGAAATTATCGCTTGCGACATTTCGCCGAGGCTTGAAATAGCGTCGCGTATTCCGACAAGCTCAAGCGTATCGATAAGCATTCCGCATATGACGATATAGCCCCCGACAAACAGCATATTTATGGTGGATTTCGATATGGTTTCGGACAAAATTTCGTCGATTCTTCGCGTAGGCGTAATCGCCTGCGCGTGAGTTTTTTCGTTTTTTTCTCCATTTTTCGCAACGTTCTCGTTGTCGGAAGCGTGTTTGCTTTGTGTTGTAGCGTTGCTAGGCGAGTGCTTATCGTTTATCGTCGATACTTGCGTGGCTTTTATTTGTTTACGGTGTGAGTTAGGCTTTTTTACATTGTTTTTTTTGCGTAGCTTATAAGGCGTAGAGCTGCACGTTGGCAATGCAAAGTTTCTTTTTGCACCGGTTTTTTTGTGCGTTTTATATAGCAATCCGTTTATCATTGCGCCTAGATAATGCGCCGATAATACTAGCCAACCGATTTGCGGATTTTTGAAAATAGAACCGCCCAGCGTTCCTATTATAAATATAGGTCCGGAGGTTGAGGCAAAAGCGCATATGCGCTTTGCGTCGTCTTTGTCGATTATACCTTCCTGATACAATTCAAGGCAAGTGCTTGCGCCCACCGGATAACCGCAAAGCATACTTAAAAACAATACGTACGCGCTTTCCTTCGGAGTGCCGTATAACGCTTGTATCGGGCGTTTGCCGACCTGTGAAATATATTTCACCGCGCCCATATACGTCAATAACAGCGAGCAAAAGCAAAATGGAAAAAGTGAGGGAAGCACGCTTGTTGCAAACAGCGCAAGTCCTTTTTGCGCGGATTGCAGATAATACTGCGGTTTTGCAAGCATAAATGCGATAAATGCGATGATAAACGCGCACGCGATTGCGCGCGCTACGTTTGCTTT
>CAZUZK010000005.1:7130-53869 GCA_964624745.1 uncultured Bacteroides sp.
ATGCGATAAATGCGATGATAAACGCGCACGCGATTGCGCGCGCTACGTTTGCTTTTGAGATGTTTTTTATCCGCGATTTTTTTGAGGAAACTGAATTTTCGGAGTAAAGTTGTGTTCCTGATTTTTCTATGGAATACGAATTCGTCGAGATATGTTTTGTTTGTGATTTTTCCGTGGAAAATGAGTCGGTCGAGAGATGCGTTATTTGTGTATTTTTTGTGGGGAAAGAATTTAGAGAAACGTTTTTTATTTGCGTTTTTTTTATGTTTTGAGAGCTTGCAAAGCTATTCGTAGAGGTCGGCGATAAATTGTCGGATTGATTTTGCTTGACGGAACTTGAAAATCGCGTAGAAGTGTTCACATAAAAAAATATGTAGTTTTTATGTAAAATATGAGCAACTTTATTCTAGAATATGAATGATTTGATTCAAGAATATGAGGGATTTTATTCGCAGAGTTTGAGAATTTTTGCGGCTTTTTCGTCCAAATCAACCAAGGGACGAACGGGGGAGGTCTTTTCGCAATCGCTGTGCTTGAAAAAGAAATAACCGTCCGATTGCGCCAACAGCGAAAACAAGGCTTTCTTTTTTGAGGGCTTGAAGGCAAGAACTGTGCAATAGGGCTTTTGCTCTTTTGCAAGCTCGATTAAATCTTTGGTTATGCCCAACGTTGCGCAAGCGGCAATTCTCTTTATCGTCGAGCGAGTGTAGCGTTTGCTTGTGAGATTGAGAAATTCGCCCATATTGTTGAAATCGGCTTGTGAAATTCTGTTTTCCATACCCTCGCTGATATTTGCGATGCTCTTGAGCTGTTGCGCCGTCATCGCTTTCATAGCATAGGTGGAAATGGTGTTGTATTTGTCTATATCGGTGTGATTTTCAAGATTTACGAATTGCGGTACGAAAGCGGAAATATCGCCGTTTTCATTCAAAATACCGCGAATTTTGGTGGAGGACAGAAATTTTTTGCCGTCGTCGGGCTTGCGCTCGACGGAATGATATTGCACGCCCGAATATGCGGAGCCTGCTTTCATATATTCCACAGCCAAAATATTGTTGGGAGATTGAAGCATATTTGAAATGTCGGGACGGATTTGATCAAGAGCCATCGTGCGCGATTTTGCAACCGAATAGCCTTCGTTGAGAAAACCTTTGAGAAGATTGGACATATCTTTCGATTCGCTTCTCATAAATTCCGCCGCCATATTAAGGTCTTGAAGTTCGTCCGTTTCCGTGCCGAAGGACAGGGTGTAGTCGCCGAGCATCGATAAGGTTTTCAGCGCGCCTTCCGCAAAGCCTTTTGCACTTGAGAGCGAATATACCGTCGGAAGCTCGAGAACTAAATCCGCACCTGCCTGTATAGCCCAATTCGCGCGAGTGAACTTATCCTTGACGCAAATATCGCCGTGTTGGGTGAAAGAACCGCTCATGACAACGACAAGAGCGTCTGCTCCCGTTTCGCGTTTAGCTTTTTTGAGCTGTTTCAAATGTCCGTTGTGAAACGGGTTGTATTCGGCAATGACGGCTGTAATTTTCAAAATAGTCCTCGTATTGTGTTGATTTTTGTTGCTGAATTATCTATAATTATATCAAATACAAATATAATTGCAATCAATTATAATGTTTTAGGAGTTATTATGACGCAATTCGTTGAAAATTTGATGAACAGAGCAAGCAAGCTTAACAAAACGATCGCGCTTGCCGAGGGCTTTGACGCACGTGCCGTAAAAGCCGCCGAAATGCTTACCCGTCAAGGCGTATGCAAGGTTGTGCTTATAGGCAACGAAAATGAAATCAAGGCAAATAATCCCGACGTCGATTTGACGGGAGTGATTTTTGAAGATCCGAAAACCAGCGCAAATCGTCAAGAGTACGCGCATCTTCTTTACGAGCTTCGCAAGGCAAAGGGTATGACGGAAGAGCAAGCGCTTGAAATTGTGACGAACAACAATATGTTCTATGCTTGCGTCGCGCTTAAAAACGGCGACGTGGACGGCGTTGTCGGCGGTGCGGTGTACAGCTCTGCGGACGTATCGAGAGCTGCGTTCCAGGTTGTTAAGCCGGCTCCGGGAATCAGCTCGGTATCAAGCTGCTTCGTGATGGTTCCTCCCGAGGAATTTAAGTATAAAAAGTATCCTGCATACATTTTCTCCGACTGTGCGGTCATTCCTTATCCGACGTCCGACCAGCTTTCGGACATCGTTGTCGCGGCTGCGGACAGCGCAAGAAAGATTTGCGAAATGGAGCCGAAGATCGCTATGCTTTCCTTCTCGACAAAGGGCAGTGCAAATCACGAATCCGTCGAAAAGGTCAGAGTCGCATATCAAAAGGTACGCGCGGAGCATCCCGAAATCAACGTTGACGGAGAACTTCAGCTCGACGCGTCCATCGTTGACAGCGTAGCAAAACAAAAAGCAGGGGACAGCAAGGTCGCAGGACAGGCAAACGTATTGGTGTTCCCCAACCTCGACGCAGGTAACATCGGCTATAAGCTTGCGCAGCGTTTCGGAAATTGTATGGCAATAGGTCCGATTATGCAAGGCTTGGCTCTTCCCGTAAACGATTTGAGCCGCGGTTGCGTAGCGGAGGATATTGCGGCGGTTGCGGCGATAACCGCTTTGCAATCTGTAAAAGACTAACCGACATAGGAGATATAAAATGAAAATACTCGTTATAAACGCAGGTAGCTCGTCTCTCAAATATCAGTTGATAGATATGCAAACGGAGCAAGCGGTGCTTAAAGGACTTTGCGAGCGCATTACGTCAGAGGGCGGAGAGCTTACGCAAAAGACGTCCGACGGAAGAGAACTTCACATCAAGCAGGATATGAAGGATCACAAGGACGCAATCGAGCTTGTTCTCAAAGCCATGGTCGATAAGGATTACGGCGCAATTCAATCCACCGACGAAATAAGCGCGGTGGGACACAGAGTTCTTCACAGCGGAGAGGATTTCAAATCCTCGGTGGTTATCGACGACGAGGTTATCCGCATTTGCGAAAAGAACGCGGAGCTTGGACCTCTTCATATGCCGGGCAACATCGCTTGCATAAAGAGCTGTAGAGAGGTTATGCCAAACGTGCCTATGGTTGCGGTGTTCGACACGACTTTCCATAGCACTATGCCTGCAAAGGCTTATATGTACGGTATTCCGTATTCGGTTTACGACAAGTACAAGGTGAGAAAATACGGTTTCCACGGCACATCTCATAAATTCGTAAGCGAAGAAACAATCAAACTTCTCAATAAAAAAGACAGCAAAATCATCGTATGCCACCTCGGAAACGGCTCGTCCATTTCCGCGGTTAAGGACGGAAAGTGCCTCGATACGACTATGGGCTTTACTCCGCTCGAAGGACTTGTTATGGGTACGCGCTCGGGCGATATAGACCCTGCGGCAAGCGAATATATCCGTGCGAAGCTCGGTTTAAGCCCCGAAGAGCTTGTGCAGTATCTCAATAAGAATTGCGGAATGAAGGGCGTGAGCGAATTAAGCTCGGATATGCGCGACCTCGAAAAGGCAATGAACGAAGGCAACGAAAAAGCCAAGCTTGCGGTTGAAGTTGCGGCTTATCGTATCAAGAAATACATCGGCTCGTTTGCGGCAACGCTCAACGGAGTGGACGCAATAGTGTTTACCGGCGGTATCGGCGAGCATAGCGACCTTATGCGTCGTCTTGTTATGTCCGATATGGAATATCTCGGCGTTGATTTCGACTTCGAGGCAAACAAGCACCCCGAGGGCGATATAAGCGTGATTTCAAAGCCGACAAGCAAGGTTAAGGTGCTTATCCTTCCGACAAACGAAGAGCTGTCAATCGCAAGAGAAACGAAAGCGTTGGCGTTTTAAGCGGCTTAAAATCTCTCGCTAAAAGGCGAGTTGCTTGTAAAAGAAAGCTTTTGTCGGGCAATTTGGGAGATTATGCGCCTAAATTGCCCGAAAATATAAAAAAATATCAGTCAAATGACGGCAACTTCAAAAAAGCGTTTGACATCTTATCGTTTATTTTATATAATCAATAAGCTGTGTAAAGCAATATGTTGCGAAAATATTGGAGGTAAGAAGATGGCAGTACCTAAAAATAAAGTTTCAAAATCTAAAACGAATTCCCGTTTTGCAAACTGGAAGCTTAAAACTCCGGGTCTTGTTGAATGCCCGCAATGCCACGAACTGAAGAAGAGCCACCAAGTATGCCCGAAATGCGGTTACTACGATGGTGAACAGGTCGTTCAAAAAAAGAGCGATAAATAATTGGTCGTAAGCAACGAGGAGCGATTTAATAATCGCTCCTTTTTCTTTTGTGCAAGTAAGCGTTTTTGCTTGCATATCCGCACTGTTTTACAAAATGCCTTGTAAAAATACGTGCGCTTTGTTATAATGTACTCAACAAATCACAAAGGTGAGAATATGAGAATTATCGTTGACGCTATGGGCGGCGACAACGCTCCCGAGCAAATCGTTATCGGGGCGATAGAAGCCGTTAAGGAAGATAAAAATTTGTGCGTTACGCTTGTGGGCGATAGAAATAAAATCGCACCCGTAATGACGGATTATGAGAAAAATTCGGGAAAATACGACGGCTTGCGTATAGATATTGTCGACGCAAGCGACGTTATTACCAACGACGATACTCCGACCGTAGCGATAAGAACGAAGAAGGAAAGCTCTCTCGTCAAGGCGTTCGACGCGCTTATGAGCGACGAAAACGCCGGCGGCTTTGTATCTGCAGGCTCTACCGGCGCGGTGCTTGTCGGCGCGTTTATGAAGGTTAGAAGAATAAGGGGCGTATCCCGTCCTGCGCTCGCGCCCGTGCTTCCCACGTTAAAGGGAAACGGCGTTGTGCTTTGCGATTGCGGCGCAAACGTCGATTGTAAGTCCGTAAATCTTCAGCATTTCGCAATTATGGCAAGCGCATACGCAACCGCTATGCTCGGAGCAAAAAATCCGAGAGTGGGGCTTCTTAACAACGGCGTAGAGGAGCATAAGGGCAACGAACTTGCTCAAGAGGCATTTAAGCTGTTGAAGGAGACCGAGGGAATCAATTTCGTCGGAAACTGCGAAGCAAGAGATATTTTAAGCGGAGATTTCGACGTCGTTGTGTGCGACGGATTTAACGGAAATATCGCTTTGAAATCCGCGGAGGGTACGGCGAATACCATGCTTACGCTCATAAAAGCAGGCGTGTACGCAGGCGGCTTGCGTACGAAGCTCGGCGCGGTTATGCTCAAGTCCGTGTTTAAGGACGTCAAAAAGAAAATGGACTACAACGCGCACGGCGGCGCGTGCTTCCTCGGCGTGAATAAAGTTGTGGTAAAATCGCACGGCGCGTCCAAGGCAAAATCAATCACTGCAAGCATTTTGCAGGCAAAGGCACTTGCCGAAAACGACGTTTGCGGAAAAATCAGAGAATGCGTGCAGGCGTTGAACGTGAGCGGTGAAGAGGAATAATCCGATAAATGAGAAAAGAAGATATATCCGCAATAGAAAAAATTATCGGTTACGAGTTCAAGGATAAAAATCTGCTTGAAAGAGCGTTTACGCACGCCTCCGCATCGAGAGTCGCAACGAAAAATTATCAGTCGCTTGAGTTTTTGGGGGACGGTATTCTCGATTTTATCGTTGCAAAAAGGCTTATGGAGATAAATCCCGACGCACACGAGGGCGCGCTTACAAGATTGCGCGCGTCTATAGTGTCTAAAGAACCGCTTGCCGCCGAAATCGGAAAGCTTGGCTTGGAAAAATATTTGATAGTCGGAAAGGGCGAAAACGCAAAAGCGATAAGCTCGCAGGCTAAAATTATGTCGGATATTTTCGAGTCGGTAATTGCCGCAATCTATTTGGATAGCGGAAGCATCGAAGTTGCCGAAAAATTTATTCTGTCAAAGCTGTCGGATATGTTTAACGGTAACTGTAAGCATGTCGGCGCTGAGGATTATAAGAGCAGGTTGAACGAGTTTTCCTCAAGAAACGACGTCGAGGTCGTTTATGAGGAGATAAACAGAACGGGTCCCGTGCACAATCCGACGTTTACCGTCGAGGTGAAGGTCAACGGCTTCGTTGCAGGCGTAGGCAAGGGAAAAAGCAAAAGAGAAGCCGAACAGGAAGCGGCTTGCAATGCCTTGGATAAAATAAGATTACACTGAAATTGGCCTTCGCAAGAAGGCTTTTTCTTTAGCCTTTGGCAATTTTGCGTCGAATGTTTCACAAAATCGGCGCATTTTTGAAAATAAAGAAAACGAATATCTAACGCTATATTTTTGCAAATTTCCGCATTCTAAATTTTACTGTTTCACGGTTTATGTGAAACATTTGTGAAACATCTCTAAATCCGCTTGAAAACTTCGGGTGCGTGTGATATTATTTATGAGTATTAAAATAAGGATTGGTATACGATTTTGTTAAATTTCGTCAAAATCGAAGCGAGGGGCTTTAAGTCGTTCGCGGATAAAATCGAGATTCCCTTTCAAGAGGGCGTAACCGCGATTATCGGACCTAACGGGTGCGGTAAGTCTAACGTTGCGGACGCTATTCGCTGGACCTTGGGTGAGCAAAGTGCAAAATCCTTGCGCGGTAAAAGTATGCAGGACGTCATTTTTGCAGGTACCGAAAAGCGTAAAAGTATGTCGTATTGCGAGGTTTCGCTTACTTTCAATAACAGCGACAGACATATTTTCCCGTCAATGCCCTTTGAAGAGGTGGTTATCACAAGAAAGCTCGACAGAAGCGGCTTGAGCGAGTATTACATAAATCACAATCGCGTGCGTATGCGCGATATTATTTCGCTTTTCCACGATACCGGTATCGGTAAAGAGGGCTATTCCATTATCGGACAGGGCAGAGTCGCCGAAATTATGTCCGCAAAGCCCGGCGACAGACGCCAGATTTTCGAGGAGGCGGCAGGTATATCCAAATTTCGCGCGCAGCGTACGGAGGCGGAACGCAAGCTCGAAAAAACCGCTACGAACCTGCAGACGGCAAACGAGGTTATTTCGGAAATCGAAAGGCAGATAAATCCGTTAAGGAAACAAGCCGAAACCGCTCAAAAGTATTTTGAATTGACCGACGAGCTTAAAAAGAACGAGGTTAATCTGTATATTTACAATTACGAGAATAACCAGAGCATTAAGCAAAAGATTTACGATAGGCTCAAGGTCGCCGAAAAGGAACTGAAAATCAAGGAAATGCAGTTCAACGAATGCGCGAAAAAGTACGACGAATGCCTGCGTGAATCCTCGAATATCGACAGAATTTACGACGAGTGCAACAGCGAATTGCTTGCGCTTAAGGTTGACGCCGCCAGATTGGAGGGCGAAGCCGGCGTTTTGAAGGAGCGTATCAAGAATATCCAAGGCGAAATCGTGCGCCTTAACAGCGAGCTTCAATCCATCGACGGACAGCTGACCGCTTCGGCGCAGATTATTCAGGATACCGAGCAGAAAAAGGAAGCGCAATTCAACGCATATCTCGAATCGAGCAAGGAAGCCGAGGCGTTGCAGGAAAGATACTCCAAGCTTACAAAATCCCTTGCAGGCGCGGAAACGGATTTGGAATCTCGCAACGTCGATTATATTCGCGCAATCGAGGATTTGGGCGCGCTTAAATCAAATTTGTCGGGATTTATCGCCGAAAAGGGTATAAACGACGAGAGAGCAAAATCCTTGCTTACGCTTGTAAATCAGCAGAAGGCAAAGCTCGACGAGGAGCTTACAAATCTGTCCATATACGACGGCAAGGCAAAGGCTACCAAGGAGCGTATGCGCCAGACGATGGCAGAATACAACGAGGCCTTGTCGGGGAAAATGGAGTGCCAAGAGGCTATCAAGGGATATGCAGAGGACATCGTTAGCCTCAATTCAAAGCTCGGACTTGCAAAGGGTAGCTTGGATTTGCTGACGTCTATAAAAAACGAGTATTCGGGCTATCAAGAGGCGGTGAAACGTCTTATGCAGGATTCAAAGCACGACCCGGTGCTTGCAAATAAAATATGGGGCGTGCTGGCTGAGGTTATCACCGTTCCGAGCGATTATGAAGCGGCAATCGAATACGCGCTTGGCGGCGCAATGCAAAACGTGCTTGTGGAAACAGAGCGCGACGCAAGCGACCTTATCAATTATTTGAAGCAGAAAGGCTACGGTCGCGTTACGTTCAGACCGCTTACGTCTTGTCGTCCGCGTCCATTGACTCCCGAAAATCGCGGAGTTTTGACCGAACCCGGGTGCTACGGGCTTGCAAGCAATCTCATTAAATACGACGCTAAATTCGACGGATTTGTGCAGACGCTTCTCGGAGGAACGGTGGTTGTCAACAATATCGACAACGCCGTGCGTATCTTCAAAAAGTATAACCAATCGGTGAAAATCGTCACCCTTGACGGCGATATTTTCTCGCGCGGCGGCGAAATTACCGGTGGTTCGAGAAGAAATCAAACGCAAGGCTTGCTTGCGCAGGAAAAGAAAATCGAACAGGCACAAGCCAATCTCGAAAAAATCAAGAATAATATCGCAAGCATGAACGCAGAACGCGACGAGAGAGAAGAAGAGCTTGCCGAATATGAAAAGAAAATCGAACAGCTCAATCAGCTTGTCAGCGAATTGCGTATCGAATACAGCTTGAACGAGGATAAGGCAAAGCAGGCTTTTGAGGTTACCGAAGCCCTGCAAGCAGAAATATCCAAAAACGCAAAGGAATACGAAATCGTCAAGGCTACGATAAAGGAGCTTCAAGAAAAAATCAGCTCTATTGACGAACTTGAAAAGGTAGTAAGCGAGAAGAGAGAGGAATATAACGCCTTGCTCGAAAGCTCCAAAAACAGCAATACCACGCAAAAGAGCGAAAGAGAAGAACTTGCCGAGCTTGTCACCAATGCGAGAATCAAGCTTGCCGAGCAGAAAAACGTTCTTGACGGCTTCGAGCAGGATTTGTTTAGATTCAACAGAGAAAGAGAGGCTCTCGAGGACGAGAAGCTCGATTTGGTGGCGTCGCTCAAGCACGAACAGCAAAAACTTGACGGCATAAGCAACGCTCCCGAAAAGACGGTGTTCTCAAAAGAGGACGAGGCGCGTATCGCAACGCTCGAGAAGCAGATTTCGGAATTTTCCGAGCGCAAGCGTACGATTGCAGATGAAATCGTTGCGCTAGACGCTCAAAAGTCGCAGATTTCGGACGAGCGCACGGCTATAACCGAAAAGAAATTCCGCGACGAAAATATGCTTGAAAACGTTGATATCGAAATAAGAAATCAACAACAGCATATTCTTGAAGAATATGATTTGACATATGCAAGCGCGGTTGAATTGCGCGACCCCGAGTTTAAGGCATACGGCGCGCTTACGGTGATAAGCGACCTTAAAAAAGCAAGAAACAAGCTTGGCGACGTCAATCCGCTCGCGCTGCAAACTCTTAAAGAAACCGAAGAAAGACTTGAAGCACAAACGCTCCAGCGCGACGATATTCAAAAGGCATACGACGATATTATCACGATAATAAACGAGCTTACGGGCGAGATGCAGACCAAGTTTACGGACGCATTCGACAAGATAAGCGAAAACTTCAAGGAAGTGTTTATGCAGCTCTTCGGCGGTGGTAAAGGCGAATTGCGCTTGAATATGCAGGACACCGACGACGTGCTCGAAGCGGGTATCGATATATTCGCTCAACCTCCGGGAAAGAAGCTTCAAAACATCAGCTTGTTGAGCGGCGGCGAGCAGGCGTTGACGGCAATATCGATATTGTTTGCAATACTCAAGCTTAAGCCGATGCCGTTCTGTGTGCTTGACGAAATCGAAGCGGCTCTCGACGACGCAAACGTAAACCTGTTTGCCGAGTTCTTGAAGAAATTTAGCGATTATACGCAGTTTATCGTCATCACGCACAGAAAACCGACAATGCGTCACGCAGATACGATTTTCGGCGTTACGATGGAGGAAAAGGGCGTAACGAAGATAGTGTCGATTGAGTTTGAAGAGGCGGTTAAACACGCAAAATGATTGAAAATCATCATCGTGGCAACGGCAATAATCGCAATGAATTATCAATGCGTTCAAAATAATAAGATATAATTAAGTGCGATTATAGCCGAGAGCCACATTTGATTTTCAATCTGCTCCGCACAGATAATTATTCACTAAACCTTACAGCCGGTATAAAAACTCCTGCAACATTTCGTGATAATTATCTGCTTGGTGGGTGCGCGTAGCGCGCACCGTGGGAAATACAAGTGCAGAGTGTATGAAATAGCAGATACCGTGTATAGGTAGGCTACGAATTGGGTATGGTGCTGGTATAGGTGCGCTCTGAATAGGCAGAGGGCGTGTATAAGTGGACTACGAATGAGTGTTGGGCGTGTACAGAGGTTGTATTAACAATTAACATTTCAAATTATTGCTTGTGAAGAAAACGTGAGCAATGGAGGGCGATATGGGATTTTTTCAGAAAATCGTAGACGGAATTAAAAAGACAAAGGACGCTTTTTCTAAAAAGCTGTTTTATGCGTTTTCGGCAAGAGAATTAAACGACGAGTTTTACGACAACCTCGAAGAAGCGTTGCTTACTGCAGACGTTGGCGTTTCCGCGACGCAAAAGCTTATCGAGGAACTTAAAGACGAGGCGTTCCGCTTGAAAATCAAAAAGCCGCAAGACGCAAAGGACGTGCTTGCAAGGCTTATGATTGAGGATATTGACTATGATATACCCGAATATGAATATCCGCTTGTGATACTTCTTTCAGGCGTTAACGGCGTAGGGAAGACAACCGCTATCGGCAAGCTTGCGCACAAGTTTAAGGAAGAGGGAAAATCCGTTGTCGTTGCGGCGGCAGATACCTTTAGAGCGGCGGCGAGCGAACAGCTTGAGGTATGGGGACAGCGCGCAGGCGTGAGAGTGATACGTCACAACGAGGGCGCGGATCCTGCCGCCGTAGTGTTTGACGCAATATCTTCCGCAAAGGCAAAGGGCAACGACGTTATCCTTGTGGACACTGCCGGAAGACTGCACAACAAAAAGAACCTTATGGCGGAGCTTCAAAAGATATGCAGAGTGGTTGAAAGAGAATTGCCGAATGCGGATTTTCGCAAATATCTTGTGCTTGACGCGACGACAGGGCAAAATGCGGTTGCGCAGGCTCAAATATTCAGCGAGGACATCGATACGGACGGAATTATACTCACCAAGCTTGACGGCACGGCAAAGGGCGGTGTTGTGTTTGCGATAAGCGAGGAAATGGGCTTGCCCGTCGTATACGTCGGCGTCGGCGAAAAAATAGACGACCTTATCCCATTTGACGCAACCGATTTTATCAACGCGTTGATTTGACGTATTATACATTTACGATAACGGGGCTATGCTTGCGCATAGCTCTTTTTATTGACTTTTTCGCTTTGCAAGCGTATTATAAAGGTGCGACAAACTTAATATTAAAGTATCCACGCTTATTACCTTCGGTAACAGGTGCATTTTTCGCGTAACATAGTGGATATTTTATTATGTTTGGTTTGTCGCAAAACAAGCGGAACTGCACTTGTTATATTTTTATACGGTGTAAATTTTCACCGCTTGCAAAGGAGTGGGATTATGAAAAGGTTTGGCAAGGGTTTAATTGTTGTAACGCTTCTTGCGATAACCGCTTGTATGCTTGTTGCGTGCGGCGAAGGTGAAACGGATTATACCGAAATTGCGCATAACAGCGACTATTATATCTCTTTAAGCGAAGACGAAAGGTCTGATTTTGACGTGAAGCTTGAAAAAATCATAAGCGGTGCGATTTTTGAAAATATGTCCGAAGAAGAGAAATTGGAGCTTGTGAATGCGCTTGTAGAGTCGGAGAAGCTGCAAAAAGAAATCGAAGAAGAACAACAACAAGAAGAAACAAGAAAAGAAGAAATCAAACAAGAACTCCTCGATTTGACAAGCAGTCAACAAGAACTTGAACAACGCCTCCAAAACCTTAAGGACTCCAATGCGAGCGAGGAAGAAATAAAGAGGGCAGAACAAGAGCAACAAAATGTTGAAGAACAAATCAAAGCTGTTGACCAAGAGAAAAAATATTATGAAACGATTGATGTGGTGAAAAATGCAGTTTTATCAAATGAAGCTTTTTCATATAGATATGCAAATTTAGTTCTTCGACAAATCAATGGGATATATAGATATGGTGGTACCGCGTATTTAAGCGGAAGTTTTATTCAAGAAAGCAAAGTTAATGGAGTTTCAATTTTCTCGTCAGCGGACAAATTTTTTAGGATGGCAAATGTCATAACTGGGGATGAAACTTGTCAAGAGATATTAGACATATTATCGGACAATCCCAGCATATATATTGAAAAAACTTGCGTAAATTTCAATTCAAAAGAAAATGAAGAATATTTTGAACAAAACAAATATGAAATTGATGACAAATTTACCAAATTGGAAAGTCGGGGCTACGAATTGACTGTCGAAAAGTCTTGGAATATCGAGGGAAGAGATGAATATCCTGAATTCATCATCAAGGCAACTTCTGCTGACGACGAACAATATGTGATGATAGACTATAATGAATCAATTTGTGAATATGCTTCACCTGCAATAAAAAAAATCTGTCCTGAGTTTTGGGCGCAGATGGAGATTGAAAATAACAAGCAATCGAGTTAAATGACTTTGAATAAAAAACCATATATTTATTTTGGGGTGTCGAGCAAAAACGCTTGACACCTTTATTTTATAAGTGTATTATGGTGTCAAGCAATAAGGATTGACACCGATATGGATAGATTTGAAATTTCCGCATTGAGAAGCTATTACGGCAAGCTTCTTACTCAAAGACAGAACGAGATGCTTGTCATGCACTATGACGAGGATTTGTCTTTCGGGGAAATTGCTCAAATCGAAGGCGTTTCGCGCCAAGCGGTGCTTGACGGCATCAACAAGGGCGAAAAACATCTTGTCGAATACGAAGCCGCACTCGGGCTTGTTGAGAAGGACAATCGTATTCGCGCCATTCTCGACGCTATGAGCGTCGGGGCGGACGATAGGGCGCTTGCGTATATATCGGAGTTGAAGGGCATTTTGGAGGAATGAGCGATGGCACTGTTTGAAAGCTTGTCGGATAGAATGAATCATATTTTCTCGAAGCTTCGCAACAAGGGTAAGCTGACGGAGCTTGAAATTAAACAAGCCATGCGTGAAATCCGCGTTGCCTTGCTCGAGGCGGACGTCAATTACAACGTCGTCAAAGAATTTACCGCACGAGTGAGCGAAAAGGCTTTGGGCGAGGATATACTCAAATCCCTTACGCCTGCGCAACAAATCGTCAAAATCGTCAATGAAGAGCTTTGCGCGCTTATGGGAAGCACGCACCAGAAGCTTGCGGTGAGCGACAGACAGCCCACAATCTATATGATGTGCGGCTTGCAGGGCGCGGGCAAGACTACCATGTGCGGAAAGCTTGCCACCTATCTTAAAAAGCAAAACAAGAAGGTTTTGCTTGTCGCAGGGGATATATACAGACCTGCCGCAATACAACAGCTCAAGGTTGTCGCAAAAAAAGCTAATACGGAATGCTTCGAGATGGGACAAATCAATCCCGTTAAGATTGCAAAAGCCGCCGTGGAATACGCGCTTAAAAACGGCTATGACACCATGATTGTGGACACCGCAGGTCGCTTGCATATCGACGAGACGCTCATGCAGGAGCTTATCGACGTGAAAAACGCCGTTAAACCCACCGAGATTCTTCTTGTCGTGGATAGCATGACGGGTCAAGACGCAGTTACTGTTGCGGACACCTTCAACAAAAAGCTTGATATTACCGGCGTTATCATGACAAAGCTCGACGGCGATACAAGAGGCGGCGCTGCACTCTCAATCAAGGCGGTGACCGGCAAGCCCATTAAGTTTAACGGTACCGGCGAGAAAATGGAGGATTTGGAGCCGTTCCACCCCGAACGTATGGCTTCGAGAATCCTCGGCATGGGCGACGTGCTTACGCTCATAGAAAAAGCAGAGCAAGCCATTTCGCAAGAAGAGGCTATGAAGCTCACAAAGAAGCTTAAGGAAAATTCCTTCAATCTCGAAGATTATCTCAATCAGCTCGAGAGTATGAAGAAAATGGGAAATCTTCAGGATATGATGTCCATGATTCCGGGGCTGTCGGGTAAGCTGAAAAACGGCGCGCAAATCGACGAAAAACAGATTGCCAGAACTAAGGCTATAATTCAGTCCATGACGCCCAAGGAGCGCAGAAATCCCGAAATCCTCAAGGCTTCGCATAGAAAGCGTATCGCAAAGGGTAGCGGAACAAGTATTCAGGAAGTCAATCAGCTTCTCAAGCAGTTTGAAATGACCAAGGATATGATGGCGCGTATGCAAAAGGGCGGTATGAAAGGGCTTCGCGGTCTTAAAGGACTGTTCTAATAATCGATATATCAAAAATATATAACAAAATAAAACAAAATTTCACAATGGAGGATTGACTGTTATGGTTAAATTGAGACTCACAAGAATGGGCGCAACTAAAGCTCCTTTCTATCGCATCGTTGCTATGGATTCACGCAAGGCAAGAGACGGTAAGTATATCGATCAAATCGGTTACTACAACCCCGTTTCCGAACCGAAGCAAATCGTCATCGACGCCGATAAAGCCAAAGATTGGCTCGCAAAGGGCGCACAACCCACCGATACGGTTATGGGATTGCTCATTTCTCAAGGTATCGTTGAAAAGAAGTAATCGGTGATTCAGATGATTGAATTGGTTGAATATCTCGTTGCTTCCCTCGTTCCGAACGGCGATTATACCGTCGAACAGAGAGAGGGCGGCGCAACAACCGACATCGTTGTCACTATCGCTAAAAAGGACATCGGCAAGGTTATCGGCAAGCAGGGTAAAATCGCAAGAGCTATTCGTACGCTTGTCAAATCCGCCTCCTCAAAAAGTAGCGCAAGATACAACGTTGTCATAGAAGAGAAGAATGAAATCTGAATTGACAATCGGCAAGGTCTTGAAACCGCGCGGTCTGAAGGGAGAGCTTAAGCTTGAGCTGTACTCCTCGGATTCCGCACGGTTTTCTCGCCTTAAAAGAGTTAAAATCGACGGCATCGAATACGCGGTGAAAAGCATTTCTCCCGAGGGCGCGACAGGATACGTTTATCTTGAGGGTATCGACACAATCGAGCTTGCGGAGTCTCTTCGCAATAAGCTTGTTACCGCAAACAGAAACGATTTGCCAAAGCTCCCCGACGGCAAGTATTATATCGTCGATATGATAGGGCTTGACGTTATCGTTTCGGGCGAATGCGTTGGCGAAATCACCGACGTGCTGCAATACGGCTCTACCGACGTTTACGTTGTCAAAAACGGCGACGCTTCGTTGAATTTTCCTGCCGTACCAAGCATTATCAAAAAGGTGGATTTCGACAACGGCTGTATGATTGTCGACGATATTCTCTTTGCTAGAGTGGTGGTGTATAACTGATATGCGCTTTGACGTTCTCACGATTTTTCCGCAATATTTCGACGTGCTTAAGCAAAGTCTCCTCGGAAAGGCTATCGACGAGGGGAAGTTTGACGTTGCAATAACGAATATTCGCGATTTTTCAAGAGATAAGCACTCTAAAACCGACGATACGCCTTACGGAGGCGGCGCGGGTATGGTTATGATGCCCGATCCTATCGTTAACGCTATCGAGGCGGTTGACCCGTGTCATAAGGCATGGCGCATATATATGTCGCCAAGAGGTAAAACTCTCAATCAAAGCAAGGTGGAGAGCCTTGCAAGGGAAGATAATATCCTTATCCTTTGCGGAGATTACGAGGGCGTGGATCAGCGCGTTCTGGATATGTGTATCGACGAGGAATTGTCGATAGGCGACTACGTGCTTACGGGCGGCGAATTGCCTGCGCTTGTCGTTATAAATACGGTGGCGCGCTATATCGACGGCGTTTTGGGCTCGGACGAATCCACGCAAGAGGAAAGCTTTTCAAACGGACTTTTGGAATATCCGCAGTATACTCGCCCCGAAAATTATAGGGGATATACGGTGCCGCAAGTGCTTTTGACGGGCAATCATAAGGATATTGAAAAATGGCGGCTCGAAAAGTCGCTTGAAATTACGATGAAAAATCGTCCCGACCTATTTGAAGAGGTCGATTTGAAGCAGTTTTTGCCGACTAAAAAATCGAAACGCCGTCGCTAAAGACGGGTTTTTAACGTATAACGGATATTCGAGGGCGTATGAACATACAGTGGTTTCCCGGACATATGACGAAAGCGATAAGAATGATGGAGGAAAATCTCCGTCTTGTCGACGCGCTTATTTACGTTATCGACGCAAGGGCGGTGGCGTCCTGCGACAATCCGCTTTTCAACAAGCTTTTGCAAGGCAAAAAGGTGCTTTACGTGTTCAACAAATGCGACCTTGTGGAGAAGGACGACCTTGCGCTTTGGTGCGAGGAGTTCAAAAAGCAGGGAAAGCCCTTCGTTAAGGCTATAGGCACCTCGGGCGATTGCTCTCAAATCGTCGCAGGTCTAAAACAGGTGGTTGCCGATAAAATCGAAAAATATGCCGAAAAAGGCGCGAAAATTTCCGTGCGCGCTATGGTTGTCGGCGTTCCGAACAGCGGAAAATCCACGATAATCAATTCTATGGTGAAAAAAGCCAAGGCGGTTACGGGGGATAAGCCGGGGGTGACGAGAGGAAAGCAATGGTTGTCTATCGATAACGTCGATTTTCTCGATACGCCGGGTACGCTTTGGGGTAAATTCAACGACCAAAAAACCGCGCATCACTTGGCATATATAGGTTCGATAAGAGACGATATTCTTGACGAAAGCGAGTTGGCTTACGATTTCCTCGACGAATTGAAAATCACTTATCCTCAAAATATCGCAACAAGATATAATCTTGGCACTTTAGAGGACGAAACGCTACAAATATTCGAGCAAATTGCCGCTTCTAGAGGCTTTAAGGTCAAGGGCAATCAACCCGACTACGATAGAACGGCAAAGATGATTATCGACGAATTTCGCAAGGGAAAGCTCGGAAAAATTATGCTTGAAAAGCCTAATTTCGATTGAGTATATCAAATCTAATTTGTCAATTTCACCCTATTAGAATATCGGAATTATGCAAAAGAGGAAATTATGGTAGATCCAAAAGAATTGCTTACGTACGAAAATCAATTAAGAGATAAAGGCTATCGCTATATTTGCGGCGTAGACGAGGTTGGGCGCGGTCCGCTTGCAGGCCCCGTGACCTGCACGGCAATTATTATGGATTTGGACGATTTGATTGTCGGCGTAAACGATAGCAAAAAAGTGAGCAAGGGCAAGCGCGAAAAGCTTTTCGACGTAATTTTGTCGAAAGCCGTTGCCGTTTCTACCGTTTCATATCCGCCCGAAAAAATCGACGAATTGAACATTCTCAACGCTACGAAAGCGTGTATGAGAGAGGCTATTATGTCGTTGCCCGTAAAGCCCGACATCGTTCTTGTCGACGCGCTTACTCTCGACATTCCGTATAAAACCTTCGGAATAATCCACGGCGACGCATTGTCATATACGATTGCTTCCGCTTCGATTGTGGCAAAGGTGACGAGAGATAGGTATATGGAAGAAGCGGCGACGTTATATCCGCAATATGATTTCGAGCATAATATGGGATACGGCACCGCAAAGCATATCGCTGCGCTTAAACAATTAGGACCGACGCCGATACACAGAAACAGCTTTATAGGAAATTTCGTCAAATGAGTACGAAAATCAGCGGAAGCATAGGCGAGAATATAGCCGTTGACGTACTGAAAGAAAAGGGGTATAAAATCCTTGAGCGCAACTACGAGGCGAACGGCTGCGAAGTTGACGTGATATGTGAGTGCTATACCGACGAAAACGGCAAACTAATCAAGTTTAATTTCAAAAATAAGCTTTTGAGATTTTTTAGAAAATTGCTTAAAATCCAACCTCTTTGCGCAATCGAAAGGACTATAGCTTTCGTTGAGGTGAAGAGAAGAAGCTCCGATGATTTCGGTGCGCCTGAGGAAGCCGTCACACCGTATAAGGCAGGCAGATACGTTACCGCCGCAAAAGCGTATATTTCGCAAAACGGGTATACGAACGACAACGTGCGTTTCGATATTTTTGCAATCGACGATAACGGATACAGACACATCGAAAACGCTTTTGGCGCAAACGACGCGAAATATCCGCGTAACGTATAGCTCGTTTCGGTTTTGCAATCGGTGCGAAAAGAAAAAATATGAAAAAAACAGCTTAATCTTGCATTTTTGTATTGTTTTTGCTTGTATTAAGTTTTTATTTATGATATTATAACACGCGTGACTCGGATGTTCCGCTGGCAAGAGAGACTTGTGAAAGAACATTTCGTAAATACAGGAGGTCAAAAATGAACATTATCGACACTATTGAAAAAGAAGGCATGAAGCAAAATTTGCCTGAAATCGCTATCGGCGACCAAGTTAAAGTAAACGTTAAAGTCGTTGAAGGCACGAGAGAGCGTATTCAAACCTACGAAGGCACCGTTATCGCAAAGAAGAACGGCGGCATTCGTGAGACAATCGTTGTGCGTCGCGTTACGTTCGGCGTCGGCGTTGAAAGAACGTTCCCGATTCACTCGCCGAAGATTGACAGCATTCAAGTTGTGCGTCACGGCAAGGTAAGACGTGCAAAGCTTTACTTCTTGAAGAACAGAACCGGTAAGGCTGCAAAGCTTAAAGAAGTCTGATAGCAATTCGTTTTTTTAGAGGAACAAAATGAAAAAAAGATTGATGTTTATCAGTGCAATGGTGCTAGTACTCGTGCTAGCACTTTTCGCATTTACGGCTTGCAACAACGCAAGCGCAGAGGTCGGTGAAGAGCTTGTCGTAAACTCCGATTTTTCGGAATTTTCGAGCAGTAACAAGTTCGAGGGCTGGACAACCTCGTCCTCGAGCATGACGTTCGGACAATCGACGGCTTCGGACGACGAAGGCAACAAATATTTGTATATCGACAACTCTACTGCCGGATACAACTATTTGAAACAATCCGTAAAGGTTGACACCAACAAGATTTATAAGGTTACCGTCAAGGTCTCTGTCAAGAGCGAGTTGTCCAACAAATCCGGCGCTTATCTTACTTTCCTTGAAAATACCGATTATAAATTTGCAAAGCACACCGAAAGTACCAAGGGCTTTGAGACGACCACCGTTTATATCAAGCCCAAGAATACGGACTATCTCACTATTGCTCTTTGCGTAGGCTCCGAAGACGCCAACTGCAAGGGTAAAGCATATTTTGACGACGTGTCCGTGCAAAGAGTGGACGAGGTTCCGGACGGTTATGAGGTCATAGATTTCAGAAAGGCTAAAACCGTAAATACCAACGAGAACGCAAGCGGTATTTGCTTTGTGGTGCTTCTCACTCTGTTTTCGGTTGCGATTTTAGTCGGCGCATACGTGCTTATCAAGCGCGTGTACGCAAGAAGAGACGCGTTTGCGGATTTCGGAGCGAGCGTTGTTTACGATAAGAAGGCTCCCGCACAGGCAAAATGGTATCAAAACAATGCCTTTATCGTTGCCGTAATCATGCTCGGCGCATTCTTGCTCCGTCTTGTTTTGTTGCTTACAACCTACGGTATGGGCAACGAAACGACCTCGACAATCAACGTTGCAAAACAATATCTCGGCGTCAATAACGGCGTATTCAATTTCTTCGAGAATATGGAAAAGCTCGGAAGAACTGTTACGTATTCGCCTGGTGAGATATACATTCTTTCAATTCTCGGATTTGCGACAAAGGGACTTAATTACGAGCAATCCTCGATTATTTTCCGCCTTATCAACGTTATAGCGGACGTCGCGGTTGTGGGAATGATTTACGGATACGGTCAAAAGCACGTCGGCAACAAGCTTGCAACTATTTATTCAGCTGTATACGCACTGCTTCCGTTCTCATTGATTATGAGCGGTATGAACGGCTCGTTTGAAGCCTTGCTCATCGCGCTTGTTATCGCATCGCTTATCCTGATGCTCGACAAGAAGTATCTCGCAACGTATTTCGTCATGACGCTTGCCTCGGTGCTTGACATCAGAGCTATGGCTGTTGCTCCGATTGTCGTCGCTTACTTCGTGTATATGTATATCCGCGACAACGACGATATTAAGAAGTTTACGGCGCACAGAGCGCAAATCGTTTTCGGCCTTGTCGGCTGCTTCGTTTTGGCATATGCGTTGACAATCCCGGTTGCAATTCATCAAATCGGAAACGGCGACGCCTTCTTCGGATTTAAGGTTATCATGAGAGAAATCTCCAATACGACTTATTTCGTGCAAAACGCCTTCAACCTCTACGGTATGGTGGGTATGAACAACAAGTCGTCGCAAGAGAGCGTGAATATCCTCAACCTTATCTTCTTGCTCGTTCTTGAAGCGTACGTCATTTCCTGCTACTTTAAGAATCGCAACAAGCAAGAACTTTTGCTCCTCGCGTCGTTTACGCTTGCGGTAGTCGCAGTGTTCACGATTAAGGTTACGTACACTTATCTCTTCTTGTCACTTGCGCTCGCGCTTATGTATACGATGGTCAGCGGCGACAAGAGAATGTATTTTGTCAGCGGAGGAATCGCAACGCTCGGCTTTATCAACTTTGCGCAGCTGCTCAATCAAAGCGGATTTATCAAGAGCGGTGTAGTGTCCAACGCAATCACCAATTTTGAAACGACGAGCGCATTCTACATCACGTTCAGCGTATTTGCCGTGCTTCTTATCGGCTACTATGCGTACGTGACGTATTCGATAACCAACAACACGAAGATTGTCGACATCAAGGCAATGCCCCTGTCTGTCGGCGATTCGCTCAAGGCTTCTT
Organism: uncultured Bacteroides sp.; assembly: GCA_964624745.1. Lineage (GTDB taxonomy): Bacteria > Bacillota > Clostridia > Christensenellales > CAG-917 > CAG-475. Next base: position 27,967 of record CAZUZK010000005.1, read on the forward strand.
TCAAGAATCTTAAAAGCAAGCTTAAGAAAGAAGAAAACTGATTGAGAATCAAGTTAAAAACGGCACTCGATTGAGTGCCGTTTTTCATATCGTATATAACGTAAAATCATTTTTTAAGCTTTTTGTCTTTGCGCGTAAGGACTTTTTCGGAGCATTTTGTGAAGGGCATAAACGTCCCTGCCTTGCTCTCGACGTATTCGGGAGATAATTGCTCGAAAATAATGTTGTTTGCGTATTTTTGCGCCCATTTTACGCGTCTTTCTGTATTGACTGTCCACATCAATACGGGACGGAAGCAGCCCCAAAGCTTTATCCAGAGGTTGATTGGGGGTACGGCGCGCACGTCGTAGGCGACAAAGTGCGGACGGCTGACAAGATTTATCCAGCATTGTCCCATAAAGAGAGTGAATATGCTTCTAGGAATCTTTTTCCACAAGGGCGACGACCAGGTGCAAAGCTCGCCGACGGCATAATTCGAGTGGCGTCTTGCATAGATGACTGCGCCGAAATCGAAGGATTGAAGCGCGATGTTGCCGGTGTAGTTTACCTCGTTCAGCACCTTTATAGTTTCGCGCACGATGCGATGGTCAAGGGGATTCATGCCTTTAATTTCGCAAAGAATGCCAACCTTGCCGTCTACAAGAGCAAGGAACTCCTTGAAAGTCGGAATGGTATATTCGGTCGGTTGTCCGTCTTTGTTGCGAAGGGGATAGGTTTTAAGCTCCGCAAGCGTGCAACGCTTGATGGTTTTGTTGACGCCGCATACGCGCTTCAAATTGTCGTCGTGAAACACGACGACCTCGCCGTCCATGGTGACGTGAACGTCGATTTCGATATTGAAATTGTTTTCTATCGCTTTTTCGTATGCAGGCATACTGTTTTCGGGATATTGCGCGTCATGCAAGCCGCGGTGAGCGATAGGTCTGTCGAATAACCATTGAAAATTCATAATTACCCTCGTTTTTATTTTCGTTTTTGTTGATAAAATTATATATTTCAATTATAATAAAATCAATAGTTTTTCAAATTTATCGTTAAATTTTGAAAAATCAGCCCTAATCGCACGAGTGAGGACGCTTTGAGCAAGAAACATATTCGCAATTTTTCAATAATCGCACATATCGACCACGGTAAAAGCACCTTGGCGGATCGCCTTATCGAAAAAACCGGTACGGTTTCTTCTCGCGATATGTCCGAGCAATTACTCGATAATATGGACATCGAAAAAGAGCGCGGAATTACGATAAAGCTTCAAACGTGCAGATTGTATTATGAGTACAAGGGCGAAGAATACGTGCTGAATCTTATCGATACTCCCGGTCACGTAGACTTTACATACGAGGTGTCGCGTTCCTTGGCGGCTTGCGAGGGGGCGTTGCTTATCGTTGACGCCACGCAAGGAGTAGAGGCTCAAACGTTGTCAAACGTTTATCTCGCGCTCGAAAACGATCTTACGATTCTCCCTGTAATCAACAAAATTGACTTGGCGTCTGCCGACGTTGATGCCGTAAAGCTCGAGGTTGAAGACATCATCGGTTTAGATACCGACGGCTGTCCGCTTGTTTCCGCAAAGGAGGGAATAGGCATCGACGAACTTATCGGGCAAATTATCGACAAGCTTCCTGCGCCGAGCGGCGACGACAACGCGCCGTTGAAGGCTCTTATATTCGACAGCTTTTACGATAATTACCGAGGCGCGATTTCTATGGTTCGCCTTATGGACGGAACCGTTAAAGCAGGCGACGAAATAAAAATGATGTCCTCGGGAAAGGTTTTCGAGGTCGTAGAGGTAGGGTATTTCTCTCCGAATATGCGTCCTTGTCAAAAGCTTTGCGCAGGCGAGGTCGGATATATTGCGGCAAGCATCAAGAACGTCAGCGACACTGCGGTCGGCGATACGATTACGAGCGCAGAAAATCCTGCGAAAGAGGCGCTTCCCGGCTATAAAAAAGCAACGCCGATGGTATACACGGGCGTTTTCCCTGCGGACGGCGCAAGATATGACGATTTGAAGGAAGCTTTGTTGAAATTGCAGCTTAACGACGCGTCTTTAAGCTTCGATCCGGAGGTATCGACCGCGTTGGGATTCGGCTTCCGTTGCGGTTTTCTCGGACTTTTGCATATGGAAATCATTGAGGAAAGGCTTGAAAGAGAGTTCGATTTGGATCTCATTACAACCGCTCCCAGCGTTTCCTATATAGTGACGAAAACAAACGGCGAAAAGCTTACCATAGACAATCCTACCGCGCTTCCCAATCCGAGCGAAATTGCGTCTATCGAGGAGCCTATCGTCAAGGCGACGCTGTACACACCGCCAGAATACGTCGGTCCGATTATGGAGCTGTGTCAGGGTAAGAGGGGTATATTTATCGATATGTCGTATATCGATCCGACGCGCGTGCAAATCATTTATCGTATGCCGTTGAACGAGATTATTTACGACTTTTTCGACAGCTTGAAGTCTAGAACTCGCGGATATGCTTCGCTCGACTACGAAATGGACGGCTATGAAAAGAGCGATTTGGTGCGCCTCGATATGATGATAAACGGCGAGCTTTGCGACGCCTTGTCGCTTATCGTGCATAAGGACAACGCATACGCAAGGGGAAGAGGTATTGCCGAAAAGCTTAAGGACGTTATCCCCAGACAGCTTTTTGAAGTGCCTATTCAAGCGACCGTCGGCGGTAAAATTATCGCAAGAGAAACGGTGAAAGCAATGCGTAAAGACGTTCTTGCCAAATGTTACGGCGGCGATATTACGCGCAAAAAGAAGCTGCTTGAAAAACAGAAAGAGGGCAAAAAACGCATGAGAAAGGTCGGTAGCGTCGAAGTGCCGAGCGAAGCGTTTATCTCAATTCTTAAGGTCGATCCGAACAAATGATACGTATACCTCGAAAGCTAATTTTTCGAGGTATAATAATATAAGAATATGCAACTGTATATACATCTGCCGTTTTGCAAATCAAAGTGCGCCTACTGCGATTTCAATTCGTACGTCTGCCATGATGATACGAGGGTTTTGCGGTATCTAACCGCATTAAACAAGGAAATTGCGCTTGCCGGCGAGCAATACGACAGAGCAAAAATCGACACGGTATATTTCGGCGGTGGCACTCCGAGCATACTATCTGGAGAGCAATTTGAATTGTTTGCCGAAAATCTGCTAAAAAGCTTCGATTTGTCCGGCGTTTCGGAATTTACGATTGAGTGTAATCCTGAAAGCATCACCGACGAAAAACTGCTTGCGTACAAGCGGTTCGGCGTAAATCGTTTAAGCGTCGGCGTGCAAAGTCTGTCGGACGAGAATTTGAAAAGCGTGGGCAGATTGCATACGTCCTCTCAGGCTCTCGACGCGCTTGAACTTGCAAGCAGACGATTTGACAATTTATCCTGCGATTTTATCGTCGGATTGCCGTTTGACAGCGCAAAAATCGTTGCTGACGAGATAAAGCGTGTTTCTCAATACGTCAAGCACGTTTCCGTTTACGAATTGACGTTAGAGGAGGGTACCGCGCTTTTTAAGCGCGTTGCCGACGGTAAGGTAAAATTGCCGGATGACGATGAAATCCGCGACCTGTTCGAGATCGCCGTGGACGAACTTGATTCGCTTGGATTTTCAAGATACGAGGTGTCGAATTTCGCAAAAGACGGATACTATTCGCGCCATAATTACGGCTACTGGACGCGCGAAGAGTATTTGGGATTGGGAGCAGGCGCGTCCTCGTTCGTAAAGACCGCGGACGGCGTGAACGTACTTGAAATGCAAACGCGCTATGCCAACGTAAAATCCGTAGATAAATACGTATCCGCACTTGAAAACGCAAACGCATATGCGGATATTTTGAAAGAGCAAACAGAATATTTGAGCAAAAAAGACGAGCGCAACGAGCAAATTATGCTGGGCTTGCGTACGACAAATGGGGTAAGAAGAGAACTTTTGGGTTCTTTTCCGAAGCGACTACAAGCATTTTTTGAATGCGACGGCGATTATTGCGCGCTCACGAGAGAAGGGTTGGCGGTTATGAACTCGATTCTTGTTGAGATTTTGGAGGATTTTTAGGCGGAATTTTTGACTATTATTGTCGAAAGTCCGTTTGTCCGAGATTTGTTGCGCGATTATGATTGTCAATTTCAAAAATGTTTGATATACTCTAAATATATTCGGAGGTACTAATGACACCCGACTTTTCCGTTTTCGGCGAAACACCGAGCGCACCGATTGCACTTATTGCAACTCCCGGCGCAGAAAAACTTGCACAGCTTATTGACAAACGGCTCATCACGCTTTTTAGCGAATCGCATTTAGGGAAAAAACTTCACAACGATACTTTTATCCTAAAATCTGCTTGTCCGCGTTTCACAAACGGCGATGCGAAGGGCATTATCTACGAAACCGTTAGAGGTAAGGACCTGTATATAATTTGCGATCCGTCAAACCATGGCGAGACATATCCGTTCTTCGGCAAGGAAATGCCACTGACGCCGGACGAGCATTATCAAAATCTGAAGCGCATAATATGCTCCTGTACGGGTAAGCCCGAGAGAATCACCGTGGTTATGCCGATGCTTTACGGCGGTCGCCAGCATAGAAGAAACGCAAGAGAATCTCTCGATTGCGCATTGATGCTTCAAGAGTTGCAAAATATGGGAGTCAGCGACATTATAACCTTTGACGCGCACGATCCGCGTGTGCAAAACGCAGTGCCTCTTATGGGCTTTGACAACTACTTTGCGCACTATCAGATTCTCAAACAGCTGACGAGAAGATTCCCGGAGGTGCATCTCAACAAGGACAGCCTTATGGTGATTTCTCCCGACGAGGGCGCAATACCTAGAAACGTTTATTACGCGTCGGTGCTGGGGCTTGACCTCGGTATGTTCTACAAACGCAGAGATTATTCGAGAATAATCAACGGACGCAATCCCATCGTTGCGCACGAATACATCGGCTCTTCCGTAGAGGGAATGAACGTGTTTGTCGCAGACGATATGATCGCAACCGGCGATTCCATTCTTCGTCTTGCAAAAGAAATCAAGGAAAAGGGCGCAAAGCGCGTCTTTTTGTCGGCGACGTTCGCACTCTTTACAGAAGGCGTAGACAAGTTTAACGAGGCATATAAAGAGGGTGTGTTCGACGCTGTGCTTTCGACAAATCTTTCATATCACATTCCCGAGCTTTCGGAGTGCGAATGGTTTGTTGAAGCGGATTTGTCAAAATATATTTCATACATTATTGCGGCGGCAAACGTGAACGAGTCTGTTGCGACTCTGCTCGATCCGTCTCAAAAGATACGCGAACTTGTCGCAAAGCTCAACGACTAGTTCTAAAAGGAGAAAACTATGAAGCTCACTTGGCTTGGTCATTCCTCGTTTCTGCTTGAAGAAAGCACCGGAACTCGGATTGTCACCGATCCTTATCATTCGCACGTAGGGTTTGAAATGCCCGAGGTAGAAGCGGACATCGTTACCGTGTCGCATTCGCACGGCGACCACGACAACGTTGCCAACGTCGGCGGAAATCCGACCGTTATCAATAGAGTCGGAGCATACGAAATCGGCGGAGTACATATTCTTGCTCAACGCTCGTATCATGACGATCAAAAGGGCGCGTTGAGAGGGAACAACGTTATTTTCAAATACCGTATGGACGGCGTTGACGTGTGTCATATGGGCGATATCGGCGAGGAATGCAACGCAATTCTTGTCGAATCGCTTATGCCCGTAAACGTGTTGCTTATCCCTGTCGGCGGAAATTATACGATTGACGCGGCGCAGGCAAAGGAATACGTTGACAGAATAATGCCCGACGTCGTGATTCCGATGCACTACAAGACAAAGGATTGTGAGCTTGACATTGACAAAATCAACGAGTTTTTGTCCCTTTTCGACGATGAAAACGTCGTACACGTTGACGACACCACCGTTGAATTTGATCGCGCCGATTTTGACGGCGAGGAGACAAAGGTTTTTGTTTTGGACAAACTCGTCAAATAATTTTTACGTTTGAAAAAATCGCTTGCGCCTAAAGGGCGCGAGCGGTTAAATATCCGATTTATATATATCAACTTTTATTATAAAAATAAATTAATACCGTACATTGTGCGGTAGATGGAGCAGATATGCAGAAATATACGGTCACCGAACTTGAAGAAAAAAGCATTTTTGAAATGCGCGCACTTGCAAAAGAAGTGGGCGTAAGCGCGCCGACCAAGCTTAATAAAGGTGAATTGATTGATCTCGTTTACAAAATTTCCAACGGTATCATCGAACCGCCGACCGCACCGAAACGCGGACGTCCAAAGAAATTCGGGGTGGAAGCCACTGAGCAACCGACCTCGGAAGTAGCTGCCGAAAAAACGCAGGTTGAGCAAAAACCTCAACCGACAAGCGGAAACGCTGTCGATTCTCAAGATAAGGACAAGGCAAAATTCAAGCCGTTTTTCCGTCCGTCAAGCCAACCCTACAACTCAAAGTCGCAATTTAAATCGCAAAATCGCGACCACGTATTTGCAGAACGCAAGGAGCTTGACGATACGGATTTGCAGGAGAGAGAAGGATATTTGGAAATCTATCCCGACGGCTACGGCTTTTTGCGCGTAAAGAACGGCGAATTTAACGATATGGACGCGTACGTTTCCGCAATGAAAATCAAGCAATACGGTTTAAGACGCGGCGATTACGTGCATAGCCTTTGCAAAAAAATGCAAGAAAACAAGCCTGCCGCAGTGATTAGCGTCACCAAAATCAACGGTATAGCATCGGAGGCTGTCGGAAAGCGTCCGCAGTTTGACGATCTTGTGCCGATATATCCCGACGAACGTATACGTCTCGAGGTGTCCCCGAGAGAATACGCAACGCGCTGTATCGATCTCGTGTCGCCGATAGGAAAGGGACAAAGAGGTATAATCGTATCTCCGCCGAAAGCCGGTAAAACAACGCTGTTGAAGATGATTGCAAGCTCGATTGCCACCAATTATCCCGACATCGAATTGAAGGTTCTGCTTATAGACGAACGTCCCGAAGAGGTCACCGATATGCAACGTTCTATAAAAGGCGAGGTGATTTATTCGACCTTCGACGAGCTTCCCGAGCATCACACCAAAACTGCGGAAATGCTTTTGGAAAGAGCAAAGCGACTTGTGGAATCTGGAAAAGACGTCGTTATATTGCTCGACAGCATTACGCGCCTTGCAAGAGCGTACAACCTTACCATTCCGCCGACGGGCAGGACGCTTTCGGGCGGTATCGATCCCGGCGCCTTGCATAGTCCAAAGCGTTTCTTCGGCTCGGCAAGAAATATCGAAAACGGCGGTTCGCTCACAATTATCGCCACCGCGCTTATCGACACCGGTAGCCGTATGGACGACGTGATTTTTGAAGAGTTCAAGGGTACCGGCAATATGGAAATCCATCTTGACCGCAGATTAAGCGAAAAGAGAATTTTCCCGGCAATCGACCTTGCAAAGAGCGGTACGAGAAAGGAAGAATTGTTGCTTACGCAAAGCGAGCTGGAGGGTACGTGGGGCATTCGCAAAATGCTTTCAAACACCGACAATGCCGAGGCAACGGAAAATCTTATCGGCATGATTGTCAAAACAACGTCGAACAAGGAGTTTATCGAACAGCTCAATTTGCAGCTTAGAGTATTTCAAAAGGAAGGCTATTCGTTTGTCGGAAACAAACGTTGACGAGGTGAGAGAATGAGTGAATTTAAGGATTTGAGAATTGTAGACAATTTTTATCAGACGTCGGCATTTTTCCCGATGCCGGTCGTGCTTGCGTCTACCGTGTCGGAAAGCGGACAGACTAACATCGGCTCGTATTCGCTTTGCTTCCCGTATTATATCGCAGGCAAGGACTACTATGCTATGATACTCGAGGTTCGCAACAGCTCGAATACCGCGCAAAATCTCTTGCGTACGGGCAAGATTGCGCTCAATTTCATCACGGACGATAAAAAGTATTTCAAAGAGGCGGTAAGATTAGGCTTTCCCGGCGACACAACAGAGCAGAAAATGAAGGATTGCCTGTTTACGCTTTCGGACAGCACGCTCGGAAACGACCGTCCGCAAATCGTTCAAGAGGCGTTTCAGGTGTTTGAATGCACGTGGGACAGCTCGCTTGAGGACGCATATCTCGATAAGCCCGGTTGTTTGGAGGGATATGAACCGCCGTATCGCAATTTTAACGGAATCACAAGCAAATTCGGCGCGCATTTCATTTTGAAAATCGACAAGATTTGGATGAAAGAGGAGTATTACGATTCCATAATCAACGGCGTTACAAAGAATAATTATCCCAAGGTTCCCGTCGATTACGGATACAGAGACAGCACGAATTTCTGGTGTTCTCGTTTCAAAAAACCCTATCCCGAAAAAATACAGGCAAAGGAAGGGGACGTCAACTCCGTCAAATATGCGGCGAGCCGTATCGATCCCGAAGTGAAATTCACCGACGAAGCGTGCGCAAAGCTTACAAAGATACCGAGAGTATTCCTCAAAGCCGCGCTCACACAGATGGTGGATATTGCAAAAAGCGAGGGAATCAGCCTTATAGACGAAAACGCGCTTGCGATTATCAACGACAAGCGCAGACAAGAAAAGAAGAAATAATTTTTGATACGTAAGAGGAAATTATGACAAACAAACACAAGCTTAAAGCCGTTTTGGTGCTGTTGACGGCGATTGTGATGCTGTTCTCGTCCGTATTCGTATTCGTCGCTTGCGACAACGACGAAGATAGCGACGGCGATTTCGGTTGCAATCACGTTTACGGCGACCCTGTCGTGACTATGGCTACGGCTTTTGAAAAAGGCACGGAAACGCAAAAATGTACGCTGTGCGGCAACACTGTCACGAGATATATCGATTCCAACACCTTTTCGGAGCTTCAAGGTCAAAGCGACAGAGTGATTTTGTTTATCGGCGACGGTATGGGCGAAAACCATATTAAGGTAACCGAAGCGTATTATCAAAAGGAGCTGTTTTTCGACGATTGGAAGCTCGAGGGATACGTCAATACGGCGTGCGCAAGTCAATTTCAGACAACGGACAGCGCAGCGGCGGCAAGCGCAATGGCGACAGGCTATAAGTATTCAAGAGGTGAAATTGCCCAGAAAAAGGGTGTGGATATGCAATCCGTCACCGAAATCGCAAAGAGCTTGGGTAAGGGTGTAGGCATCGTTACGACGGCAACTATATCCGACGCAACGCCTGCAGGCTTTTCGGCGCATGCAAGCAAGAGAAGCGACAAGGCTACGATTATGACAAGTCAGCTGACGTCGGGCGTTGACATCTTCCTCGGAGCAGGGCTGTATAAGGACGAAAACGACGATGACGACATCGGATATTCTGAATATAGAACGCAGTTTGAAGAGGCAGGATACACCTTCTCGACTCTTTATAGCGAGCTTAATCTCGAAAGCGACAAAATCATAGGTTCGTTCGCACAAGTCGTCAACGACGATTTTACGGACGAAACTCCTACCTTGGACAAGCTTGCGGAATTTGCAATCGACTATCTCGAGGCAAAATATCCCAACGGCTATTTCCTTATGATTGAAGGCGCGCACATCGATAAGATGAGCAGCAATAAGGATATAACGAGCATGATGGCGTACCTTGACGAATTTGACGACGCAATCGAAGCGGTGAGCAACAAGCTTAAAGATGTTGACAATTACGCGATGATTGTCACAGCCGACCACGAATGCGGAGATTTGCAATACAACGGCGAAACGGGCAGTGACATCAACGATTCGCTCTTCCATGCAACGTATCATACAAAGGTTGACGTTCGCATTTATTCGTCTTGGAAGCTTAAGACTCTTGACGATTACGACCTGCCCGACAGAATAGACAACACAGATATTTTTACGTTGTGCAAGCAGCTTCTCGGTTGATTGATTTTTGATTAAATTTCATATCGATTTTATTTAAGTTACATTAAAAGCGTGCCGCACGGCACGCTTTTGTGTTACAAAAATAAATCCCGCTCGCAGGAGCGGGATTTGGGTTGGTTGAGATTAGACGCGACGTCTTCTTATGAGGAAGAATACGAGGACTGCAAGCAAGCCGGCGCCGGCGCAAGAGCCAATTACGACAGCTGCAATTTCTCCGCCCGAGAGACCGTCCGACGGTTCCTCGATTGTCGGGGGATTGATTTTGTCTTGCAAGGATTGATATGCGTTGATTCCTTCTTGCGACTCTTTTACCTCGAGAGAGAGGTTTGAATACATGCTTTGCGCATACTCGATAGCGATTTGTCTTTCTTCATCGGTGATAGCATCGTCTATAGCCTTGATTGCATTTTCAAAGTCGTCAAGCCAAACGGAGAGCTTCGGAATAGCCTTTGTTTCGACGTGTCCGCAGATAGAGCAGATGTGAATACATTGTCCGTCGTCGGCTTTGGTGGGTTGAATGAATATTGTCCATTCGCCGTAGCTATGGCTGCATTCCGTCTTACCGAACGCCGGGATAACTTCCTTTTGGGTGTGACCGCAAACGGAGCAGGTGCGCACTCTTTCGCCGTTTTCGGTGGTTGTCGCGCCCTTTGTCATGCTCCAATCGCCGTAGGTGTGACCGAGGTGTTTAACAAACGTATCGATGGTGTAGCTTCCGCAATCGGGGCAGAAGTGAGAGGTGTAGCCGTCTTCTCCGCAGGTGGGAGCGACAACGGTATCGACGCACTCGCAGGTCTTTGTTTCGGTGTGGCTTTCGTCTCTTAAGCACACGTGAGTATGCGTGCCGTCGCCGTTATCTGTCCAAGAACCGTAATCGTGACCGAGTGCAGGGAGATATTCAAAATAAGAATTGTCGCACAACAGACACGTGTGTTCGATGCAGCCGCGCTCGTCGCAAGTCGCTTCCGAAAGGAGTGTTTCTTTGTAAACGTGTGCGCACGTTCCGCTCACCTTGTCGATTGATACGCTTTCAACGTAATTGCAGTTTGAGCAAGTGTGTTGTTTTTTACCTTCCGCGTCATTTGTGGGGAAGACGCTTATCGTCCATTCGCCGAAGTTGTGTCCTGTCGCTTGCACGTAGCTGTCCTTATACGAGTTTCCGCACTTCGAGCAGGTATGCGTCGTGTATCCCTGTTCCGTACAGGTTGGCGCAGTGACGACAGCGGTGTAGTTATGCTCGCAAGCGGTTGAGCCGATTGCGGGAATGCTTTGCGTTTCAGTCTTGCCGCAGACCGTGCAGGTGTGTTCTTTAACGCCTGCGGTTGTTTGACCGGGTTGAGTCGTTACAGTCCAATCGTTATAGGTATGTTGGCCGGTAGGCACAACGTAGCTATCCTTGTAGCTGTCACCGCATTTTGTGCAGGTATGCGTCGTATAACCTTGCTCTGCGCAAGTCGGGGAAGTGACGGCATCGGTGTAGTTATGCTCGCAAGCCGTAGAGCCTGTTGCAGGGATGATTTCGCTTTCCACCTTTCCGCAAACGGAGCAGGTATGCTCTTTTACGCCTACGGTTGTATCCGTCGGCGGTGTTTTTACCGTCCAGGCTCCGTATGTGTGTTGACCTGTTGCCGCGACATAGTTATTTTTATAGCTATCTCCGCACTTCGAGCAGGTGTGAGTTGTATAGCCCTGATTTGCGCAAGTCGGAGCGGTGACTACGGCTGTATAGTTGTGTATGCAACCTGTAGCAGGAATATTCTCCGTTTCTACGTTGCCGCAAACCGTACAGGTGTGCGTTTTAACGCCTGCGGTTGTTTCGGTGGGTTGAGTGGTTATAGTCCACTCGCCATAGGTGTGTTGACCAGTTGCTGCGACGTAGCTGTCAACATAGCTATCACCGCACTTCGAGCAGGTATGCGTCGTATAACCTTGATCCGCGCAAGTCGGGGGAGTGACGACAGCGGTGTAGTTATGCTCGCAAGCGGTTGAACCTGTAGCAGGAATGCTTTGTGTTTCGGTCTTACCGCAAACCGTGCAGGTGTGCGTTTTAACGCCTGCGGTTGTTTGGGTAGGTTGAGTTGTTACAGTCCATTCGCCGTAGGTATGTTGACCTGTAGCGGCGACGTAGCTGTCCTTGTAGGTGTCTCCGCACTTCGAGCAGGTATGGGTTGTATAGCCCTGATTTGCGCAGGTCGGGGGAGTGACAACATCAGTATAGCTGTGCGAGCAAGCATTTGTTTGTCTTGCGCCGTATTGTATGATGATTTCGCTGATGTATGCCGCTGCGCTATCGCTGTCGTCGTACGTATAGTTTATTGTAAAAAATCTGTCTGAAGAATTGATTTCCCAAGTCGTACCGTCGGAGGTAGCGGATTTTTCGCCGTAGCTTGTGCCGGTGGTGGGGTATTGCGACACTTGAGAGTACGCTGTGGATTGAGTTCTCACGTCAAATTCTCTTGCCGACTTGCCGTCCGTCATCTTAACGGTAATTGACAAAATATCGCCGGGAATTGCCGTCGTGTTAAACAAATAATACGAGGCTTTTGATACGTTCATTTGTATTTCCGAGGTGTTGCCTGGATAAATGAATGCTTGTCCGGATACGTTGTCGCTCGTCCAATCACACCAGCTATAAGATCCGCTTGCCGAGAAGTTCGACCTTGTTATCGTAATCGTTCCGCCTTGTCCCTCCTCGACGGTTATACCGCTTACCGTCTTTTCAATCGTGCCGTACTTGCATATGACGCTCGTAGAGCCGAGAGAAAGGGTGGTGTTTTTGCTTGTACCGTCAAGCCACTGGCAATCGGTGTTGTTGAGAATAGCAGTCGAATTGTCCGAGTACGTCGCAGTTACCGTCAAGCCCTTGGGGTTGAACGTCTCGCCCTCATAGTAAGCCGTTTTTGTAGGCGAACCGCTGACTGAAATATCCGTTACGCTCTTTACGGTAACCGTCATAGAGGTGGAAATGCCGGGATTGCTCTTGCTTGCGCAGGTGATTGTCGCCGTGCCGTTTGCTATTGCATTAACGGTGCCGGTAGAGTCAACCGTCGCAACGGAGGTGTTGTCGGAACTCCAAGTAAAATCACGTTTTGCGTTTGTGGGAGTTACCGAGGGTTGAAGAGTGATTTGACCGCCGACTGCCAACGTTGCCGTTGACTTGTCGAGGGTGATTGTTTCGATTTCGGCTTGTTCGCCGCTGTACGTGTCATATTGCGCGGCAACCGATTGGAGGGTGCTGTTGTAGGAATTTCCGTCATAGCAATAGATTCTCGTTGCGTATTCGGGGTGATCGATAAAAGGATTGCGGTTGCCTTGAATTGCGTATACGGCTTCGTTACGCGCTTTTTCTTCTTCGGTCGGCGGCTCGAGATAGTGCCATTTGAGAAGGGTTTTTATATCGCCGATATTCTTGTTTCCGCCTTCTCCGACAACGAATTGAAGGCTAAATTCATCGCCCCAACGCGTTTGCATATACATCAAAATTCTTGCCGTCGCTCCGCGATAGCCGACGCCGGGGTAGAAGTAGTTGCCCGAAAGATAACAAAGATTATCATATGACGTCGAACCGCTTTCCTTTACGATATTTCCCGTCGTGGTCGCAACCTCGCCGAATTGGTGACTGCTTCTTGTCGAGTTCAGCTGGTCGTTACAGGGACGGAGATGGTGAGAGTCGGAGCCGGGGCCGCTTTCTGCTGTAAATGCTTTTCCGGCGTTTTTTGGCCATACGTGTTCACGGTTCGTGCCGGTGTTGAACGAACCCGAGAACGATACGCTTGTGCCGGTGTAGAACCAGATGATATTTCCGCTCTTGTTCGGGTCCTTGTCCGTTTTGGGGAATACCGTTCTCAATCCGTCGTATGACGTTTGAGTCTTGTGAGTGCTTATGATAAGCTGTGCAAGTTTGCTTCTGAAAGTGGAGCCTTGCACGTCGCTTGCAAGCGATTCTATGCTCGCATAATAGTCGCTGTCGGCTTCGGCAACCTGTTCGCACGTGTGGTCGTGCGCGCAAACGGTAAATGCGCCGATATAACCGAATGCGGAGCCGAGTGCTATAACAAGCACAAGCATGAAAACTGCAAGCGTTGCATAATTTGCAAATTTCAATCCTTTCATAATCCGTCCTTCGTTGTTGCAAGCATAGCTTGCATAATCGTGTACATTATAACATATTCAAAAAGTCATTTCAACCGCGATAGGGGATTATTTTATTTATTATTAAATAAATATTAAAAGAAAATATATTTGTACAACAGATGTAAAAAAAAGAGCAACCGCTAGGGTTGCTCGATTTATTATTGTCAGACCGTCAGTCTTCGTCGCGCTTGTCCGATTTGTCAAACAGCTTGAATTTGCCTTCCTGCTGTTCCTCGTTTTCGTCCTCCGTCGGATTTATGCGAACCTTGACGTCGAGAATTTTGCGTTGGGTAAGGCGCGTTACGGTTATAGTCAGGTTTTGATAATCGAAGGATTGCGCCTTTTGCGGAATATCGCCGATTTGCTCGATAACCCAACCGCTCACCGTTTGCGAGTCGAACTTTTCGTTTTCGTCCTCGTCTATGCCGAAATGCTCGAAGAAATCGTCAAGCTCTGCGCGTGCGTCAACCATATACGTATCGTCGTCGATTTTGGTGAAGTAGTTTATCACCTCGTCGTGTTCGTCCCAGATTTCGCCGACAAGCTCTTCCAAAATGTCTTCAAGGGTGACGATGCCGAGAGTTCCGCCGTATTCGTCCACGACAACCGCCATATGTACCTTTTGCTTTTGTAGGGTTTTGAGCAGGGTGGATATTTTCATATGCTCGGTTGCGACTGCAACGGGGGTGATATAGCTCTTTATATTCTTCTCGCCTTTTTCAAGCGCGGTGAAGAAGTCGATGTTGTGTATCATTCCGACAATGGAATCTATCGTGTCCTTATATACGGGAAGTCGAGAGAAGTTGTATTCAAGGAAAATCGCCTTGATTTTGTCCATCGACATATTCATCGGCACCGCAATCACGTTTACGCGCGGAACGAGAATATCCTCAACCTCTGCGTCGTCAAATTCGATTGCGCTCGAAATAAGCTCTCTTTCGGCGTTGTCAAGCGAGCCGTCTTCTTGAGCTTCTTCAACCATAGACAGCAATTCTTCTTCAGTGATTCTGTCGTCGTCCTTG
This sequence comes from uncultured Bacteroides sp., assembly GCA_964624745.1. Lineage (GTDB taxonomy): Bacteria > Bacillota > Clostridia > Christensenellales > CAG-917 > CAG-475. The sequence continues at coordinate 43,024 of CAZUZK010000005.1, forward strand.
GACTTAAACAGCTTTTTCAACACCCATTTCAAGCCTGCAAACACTATTGTTATCGGATAAAGGATAATCATTATCACGCGGATAGGGTAGCCGAAAGCCATGCTAAGCCTTTCCGAATTTTCCTTTGCAATCATTTTGGGCGTGATTTCTCCGAACGTCAAAACGATAACGGTGGACACGGCGATAGATACGACGCCGCTCACCGCAGGGTCGGGAATAACCGTTTCAAATATGTTGTTGAAAAGCACTGAAAGCGTGATGTTGACAAGGTTGTTTCCCACCAAAATAGTGGAAAGTAGCTTGTCAAATCTGTCCAAGAGATAAAGCGCGTTTTGCGCGGCTTTGTTGCCGCCTTGCGCTTTAAGCTTCAATTTTGTTCTGTTAACGGAACTGAAAGCCGTTTCCGTTGCCGAAAAGAACCCCGAAAACAGCACCAATATTACGATAAATACCGACGATAAAATTATACTGTCAGGGTCAGGATCCGATGCCGCACTCAATAAATTGCCCATCAAATTCTCCTTGTTAGCTTAGTTATGTCAATTATGTTAACATATAAACGTCGATTTGTAAATATGTTTTGCAAGGGAAGAGCGGATATTTTTTCAATATTTCGCAATTAAAATGCGTCAAGCACTTGTCAAATTCGATTTGTTCATATATAATCTATCACGTTGGGTTTACGAGATGTCTCGCTGAACAGTTGGAGGAAATGGCTTTGTTTACCATTGGCTTCCAACTGCCACCCACTTAAAATATAGCTTTGGAGAAACGCGCTTGTTTTTCTAAAGAGAAGTTTTGGAGAAGTCGCCTAGTTTGGTCGAGGGCGCGCGACTGGAAATCGCGTAACCGTCAAAAGCGGTTCAAGAGTTCGAATCTCTTCTTCTCCGCCAAAATCATAAAAACCCTACTAAACAGTAGGGTTTTTGCGTTTTTAATGGCTCAATTTTCCTACCGAATCCCGCTATTTCCGCCCCATTCCGTCCTGTTCTGTCACATAATGTGTCACATATTTTATGTTTTTTCACATAAAAAAACCGCCATTTTAACGACGGTTTTCATAAATGTTTCACAGTAATGCTACGGCTTTTAGCTTATCCGACTCAACATGGTGGGCGTATGTTTTTACAACCTGGTCGAGTGTATCGCCTATTAGAGCGGCAATTACGCCAAAGTTAACTCCTCGTGCCATCAAAAGAGAAACATAAGAATGTCGTAGGTCGTGGATGCGTATACGTTTGACGCCACTTTTTGCAATAGCAGTTTCCATTTTTGCTTGTATGGCATGTCTGGACGGCGGATTTTCTCCGCCGAAAATAAATTTGTTTGGCATTTGTGCTTTTTCCTTTTCATTTAACCATTCGTTCAAAACATCAATCGCCTTTTGTGGAATAGGAATATTTCTTGATTTGTAGTTTTTAGTTTCGGTAATTCTATACGAAGATCCATCTAGCGTCTTTTGTGAGTATGTTGCGTGTACGTGCAGTTCAGAGCTATTAAAATCTGCGGGGGTTAGCACCTGCAACTCTCCAATGCGACATCCGCTATAAAAAAGAGTAGTGAAGAGTGCTTTGTATCTCAAATCGTCAACAGAGGCTATGAAACGCTCGAATTCCGTTTCTGTCCATATCTGACGAGGCTCTTTATTATCACGTCGTTTGGGCGTTTTAACACCGATTAGAGCGTTCTCGATCTCATAATGCTCTACGCACCAATTATAAAACGAGGAAAAGAAACTATATATTTTGAGTAGCGTTTTTTGAGAATATGGTTTGCCCTTATATGTTTTTGTCCAAAGCATATCAAGCCATCGGATAATGCGGTGTTTATCGATTTCAGCGATTAGCATATCTTCAAAAAAGTCGTTTATGTGCAATTTGAATATATGCGTTATTTCATACATTGTACTTTCCTTTACATTATATTGTATCGCACCAAGATATGAACTGAACGCCTCGCAGAATGTAACATTTAATTTGTTCTTAACTTTAACCGGCATAGCGATATAGCTTGCCATGAAATCAGTGTATGCTTTTTTCGCAAGGGTTTTGTTTTTGAAACCGCTTAAACGTTTATGCTTGCGCCCTTCGGACGTAACAACATAAAAGAAAACATCATAAACAATACCATTCTTTGTTTCGCGGGGTTGAATGTTGTATTTGAAATTATTGTTCATTGTTTTTTTGTTAGAGTATCTATATAGTCGTTCAAAATGATGGTCAATTTTGTTTTATAAATTTCAAACTTGTTGTTATTATCAAAGGGAGTGCATTCGATTAGTAGTTTAATTTTGCCGTCTTCAAATTCCATATAATCGCATGCATTGTTTTTTGTGTGCTCAAATTGTGAGATCCAGCTTACTGCTGGCAAGACAATTTTTTTGTACAATAACTCGTTTCCGCATATAGCCATGATGGCAGAGCGCTGTTGTATTTGAAAGGTACTTAGGCAATATGACATTATTGCGGAAAGTTGTCGTTTGCGATATTTCGGAAATAGTGAACACATCTGTAAAGTATCCCAATATGTTGTCAGTGTCAACGCACCTACGGCTCCATGTTCATTTACACAAAGTTCAAGAGAGGATGAATATAGACAATTATATCGATCTGCAATAACAATCGAAGAAACATTCGATGGTTTCAGACATCCAATCACATTCAAATTTGTTAGTCGCCTTGTAGAATCAATCGAAATTTTGGGCTTAGATTTGCTTTTTTTAATACAACGCATCAATGGTTTATATTCATTATTCCAAATAGAGATGGCATACTTGAAGCGTGAAATAAAGCCGTCAACGCTAAAATCATCTTTGATTTTATTGTTTTTCAAAGCTTCATTAAGTTCCTCAAACGGCGTATTATACATGAAATTCCCCCTAAAAGATACTTATAAATTTACTTTATAGCTACGGCATACGCCGAGTATAAACGCTTCTTTGTTTTGCAATTGTTCTTGCGTGACTATATAACTATCCGCATTGGGATTGTCGGCGCGCAAAAGTATAGCGCCGTCTGGTTGCGGATAATAGCGTTTTAGCGTTGCATATTCTCCGTCCATTGCGAATGCCACAATTTGTCCCTTCTCGGCAGCGTCTTGTTTTTTTATTATAGCCAACGAACCGTCCGGGATAGTGGGGAGCATACTGTCGCCTTCTACGCGTAAAATAAAATATTCGCCGTCACTATACTTTGCATCGGCATATTCCCATTCTCCATAGTTGTTTTGGTCAGTGCATATTGGTTTGCCTGCTCGCACAATACCGAGAATCGGCAATTTTACATAAGGCTCCATAGGGAATACATTTGAGTATTTTGGTAGTGTGTTATCTGTGGGGGAATCGTCCCAGCCCATTAAATATGCCGGTGTAGTGTGCAGCGCTTTTGCAAGCGGCTCCAATACCGTTGAGGGCATGTTTTCAATATCGTTGCTTTCATAACGATATACGGTTGCACGATTCTTGCCAAGTCGTTTTGCTAATTCAGTAACTGAAATACCAAGTTCCTCTCGGCGCTGTTTTATTCTGTCTGATATTCTAATGTCTTCCATACATATATAATAACACAAATTTGCAAAAATGCAACACTTAAAATAAAATTTGCAAAAAATATCGCAAAAATGCGAAAAAACTATTGACAAGCCCTTGTTAAAAGTGTATTTTGTATGTGTTGCACAAATGCGACAATAAAAATGAGGAGTGCGAAATGATAAACAAGAAACTGTTACTTTACAAGATTGCGCAAGCAGGTAAGAGTGTAAAAGAAATTTCAGATTATATAGGAATTAATGTTTCTACTTTCTATAGAAAGGTCGAAAAAAACACATTTAAGTGTTCCGAAGTAGAAAAAATAGCAAGTTCGATTGCGCTTAATGCGGATGAATTGTTGGGAATTTTTTTTGCGCCTACCGTCGCATAAGTGCGACAAAGGAGGAAATTGTGACGTTTGAAGAAAGAGAGCAAATATTAGCAAAGGACATCTTGTCTGTAAAAGATGTTGCCGAATTGATGGGTGTTAGTACAAAAAAGGCAAGTGATGTTATGTGTAAAATCAAGCATTGCAAAACCCCGAGAGTGAATGAGCGAGGCAAATTACACACCCAAGATTACTTGGATTATTACAAATTAAGGAGATGAATTATGACAAAAGTAGTGATTACTTATGGCGGAAAAGATTGCGATGGCGGGGATTGCGAAAGTGCATTGTCGTTCAATCTATACGGCCAAATCGTTTGTGACGGCAGTGATGAAAGTGAAAAGCGATTGAGAGAATCTTGCTTTGAAGCGCTGGCAATCGCACACGGTACCTTGCTCGGACTATACAACATCCATGTGAAATGCGTGAGTTTTTTTGAGGGGGGGGGGATGATGGACACAAGAACTATGGAATATAAGACGGTATACAAAGTTATTTGTTGGTGGGACGATGACATCGACGATAGAAGAGAGATGTATGTTGTTGCAGGAAACGAGAATGAGGTTGACGAAAAAATGCAAGCACACGCTTTGGATTTGAAGAATAAAGGATACGCTTCGTTACACTGGATTAAAAACTATTATGAAGTTGAGATAGACAACGTTATCGATTAAAGCAGATTTTAAGGAGGAGAGAAGAAAAATGAAGACAGCATTTAATGGAAAAGTAACAGAACTTTGCGACGAGCTTTCAAGCCTCGTTTGCGAACACGGAGACACGTGCAGAGTAATGACGGCGATTGCGAAGAAGAACGCCGAGAGCAAGGAAGAGAGCAACCCGATAGGTAGCAATGTCAACCCGACTATGATGCAATTTCTTGCCCCGTTTTTGAAGATGAGGTGAGGTATGAACGCGATTTACGACAAGTCGGGAAAGTGGCGAGCAAAATTTCACACGTGTTCCCAAGCGGATTACGACGAAGAAAAGGGCTTCGTGACGCATTTTGGGACGTATTGGATTATCGAACGTTTTAACGGCAAAAGCTGGGATACGCAAGACATCATCGGTCTTGACGAAACGCCGCGAATAGTGTTTCAAGACGAAGCAAAAGTGCGAATGGAGGAGCTTATTCAGCAGACTGAAGCAGGCGAGCGAAAGATAAAGAAAGATTGCGATTGCTTATCGCCGTGTGGCGTGGGTGAAGTAGAAAGTTCTTGGGCGCATAGATTCCCAAGATTAGGAAGATAAAAGGAGAAAAGTTATGGCAAGTATTTATGAAATAGACAAGCAAATAGAGGACTGTATCGACTTTGAGACGGGGGAAGTCCTCGACGAAGAAAAGCTGGAACAATTACAGATTGCAAGAGACGTCAAGATTGAGAATATCGCGCTTTTTATCAAGAATCTCACCGCCGACGTCAAGGCTCTCAAAGAAGAGGAGACGAACCTTTCGGAACGTCGCAAGACGAAAGAAAACAAGATTGAACAGCTTAAGAAGTATCTTACAAGCGTTTTGGATTCTGCGCCGTTCGAGAGCGCGCGAGCAAAGATAAGCTTTAGAAAGTCTGTAGCTGTAAATATCCTCGATGAGGCAAAAATTCCGAGCGCGTATACAAAGACGGAAACCGTCGTCAAGATTGATAAAAAAGCTATCGGAGACGCGCTTAAATTTGGCGAGCTGGTCGAAGGCGCAGAGCTTGTTCAAAATAGCAATATTCAAATCAAATAAGGAAACAAGGGAGAAAAGAAGAAATGAACAAATTTAGGACTTTAAGAGCGGACGAGATAGAGTGTCGAGTGGGCACGTGCAATGAGAAAGGCTTTTCGCTTTTGCTCTACAAAGATGCAAGATGCGACCAAAACATACTTGACGAAACCGTCGGGCTTACGAATTGGCAAAGAGACCACAAGGAGTGCAAGGGTAATCTTTTCTGCGGCGTGTCGATATGGGACGAGCAAAAGTCGCAATGGATAACGAAATGGGACTGCGGAACGGAGAGCAACACCGAGAAAGAGAAAGGCGAGGCATCGGATTCTTTCAAGCGTGCGTGCTTTAACTGGGGTATCGGACGAGAGTTATATACAGCCCCGTTTATATACATCAAAGGCAATACGAAGAGCGTTCCAGCTCGTTCCGGTGAAAAGTGGATACCGACGTTCAAGACTATGGACGTGAGCGCAATCGAGTACAAGGACGGCAAGATAAGCAAGCTTGTGATAACGGGTGACGGACAAGTCATTTACGGCAACGGCGCGCAACGAGCCTCTCAAGCGGAGAATACCGAGCGAAAGCCCGAAAGCAAGGAATCTGTCGAGCCCAGCCGCAAACTCACGCTTATTGACGCTTACAATCTGCAAACGGCGCGAGGGAAATACTTTAACGAGCTTTCTGAAGACCAGCTTGAGTATATCGTGAAGAACTCGAAGAATCCAACGGCGATTTGCGGAGCAAAGCTGATTCTTGATGATAAGCGACTTAATCCAGACTTTGAGCCGATAGAAGAAGAGGGCTTACCTTTTTAAGGAGCGTACAGATGTGGAAAGAGATTTTAAGAATAATAATCACGTGCTTGTTCGGCGCGCTTTTGCTAGCCGTGACAGTGCTTGCGATGAAAGAGCTTAATAGGTATTGCATATGAGATTCAAAGGACAATTTACAAGAGCGTTACAAGGCGATTTAGGGGCGTACGAGGTTACGTTTATCACGAGGGATAAAAATGCGGTCTTGAAGCTTAAAACGCAGGATAAGACTAAAGACTTGAGTATCGAGGTCAAACAACACCGAGAGGCACGCTCGCTTGACGCAAACGCTTACTTCCACGTGCTAGTGAGTAAGATTGCCGAGCTTGATTATCAAAGCATAGACGACGTTAAACGACAGCTTGTATGCGATTATGGCGCCGTTGCGTTTATCGCCAGAATACCAGCCGACGCAAATCTTGACGACATCTACAAGTATTCAAAGCTTATCGGCGAGAGCAAGGGAACAAAGACACCGTGCAATGATTGGTATATTTTTAAGCCGACACACACGCTGGATAGCAAGGAAATGGCGAGGCTCATCGAGGGAACGGTGCAAGAGGCACAGCAGCTCGGTATCGAGACGAGAACACCGCAAGAACTTGCCGAGCTTGTTTCACTTTGGGGGACGGAAAAATGACGGACTACAAAAAGAGAGAACTAATCAACAAGAACAAGTGGACAGCGACGTTTGGAGAAATATCCGACGGGAGCGGAGTATACGTGCTGACACGCCAAGAGGGCGACTTCAAGTACGCTTACGTCGGGCAAGCAAAGCACGTGCTTACAAGACTTGCGCAACACCTCGACGGATACCAGCACATAGATTTGTCGCTCAAAAAGCACGGACTGTTTAGCGCCGACAACCTCAACGGTTGGAACCTTTGGACGGTCAACGTTCCCGAAAACGCACTTGACGATTGGGAGCGACACTATATCAAGTATTGCGCCGTTAGAGGCTATCAGTTGCGCAATAAAACGAGTGGTGGTCAAGACGAGGGCAAGTATGGCATAGCACCCAACAAGCCCTCAAAAGGCTACTACGACGGCGTGAGGCAAGGCGAGAAAAATACGGTCAAGAAAGTGGCAGTATTTTTCGAGAAATATCTCGACGTTTCTATCAAGGGAACGCTGAATAAAATCAAGGAGCGAAAACTGCAAGAGTTTAACGATTTCCTACAATCTAACGAGGTGAATTATGAAAATTGAGAAACCACCGACGGACAATATGAAGAAGAAAGCAAGAGCTGTTTACGACTATCTCAAAGCGAACGAACGCTTTGTTGAAAAAACGGAGGCAAAGTGATATGGCAGAAAGGCGAATGTTTGCAAAAAAGATAGTATCAACGGACGCATTCCTCGATATGCCAGCCTCGGCAAGGTGCTTGTATTTTGCGCTTGGTATGGAAGCAGACGACGACGGATTTGTCGGAAATCCAAAGAGCGTGATGAGACAAGTCGGGTTAAAGCCGAGCGACTTAAAATTGCTTGCGGATAAGCGATATATCTTGACCTTTCCGAGTGGGGTAATCGTCATCAAACATTGGCGACTTCACAACCTTATAAGGGGCGATAGATACGAGCCGACAACCTATATCGAAGAGATGAGTACGCTGACGCTTGACGGCAAAGAAGGCTACGTCGAAAAAGAGGTTGAAAAAGAGGGTGAAAACACCACCGAAACCAAGTGCCAACCAAACGACAACCAAATGACAACCAAGTGTCAACCAAACGACAACCAAATGACAACCAAGTGTCAACATAGGTTAGGTAAGGTTAGTATAGGTAAGGATAGTATAGGTAAGTATAGTAGGTTGGTAAAGATATTAAATAATAAAGAATCTATCGTGGGCGTGCGCGAGAATTCAAAGAATATGCCACAGTATGAGCCACTTGTTGATGAGATTATCAATGCACTTGCTTATGCTGGAAGTGAAATAGAATCCTTGAAGTTCGGAGATCGTGAAGTGACACAAGAGGAATTTGAACGATTTATCACCAAGCCTAACGGCTTTGACGGTAATACGCTTGTTGAGACTGCAAATATGGTTAAAGCAAGCAGTGTTGCGATAAAAGATAGGCGATATTACATTCTCGGAATAATCGTTAACCATTTTATGAGGTAGAAAATAATGAGCAAAACAAAAGAATTATATTGTTGCGCGGTACATATGAAGAGTTGTGCAAAACTCCACTTTTAATAAAAGCAACATTAACCAATTTGATTGAGCAATCTGAGGAAACCCTTGTTGAAAAAGGCTTATGCCCTGAATGTGGTCATAGGCTTGAATTTGAGCACGACACTGACTGCGATACCTATGTGCCGTATGGCTCGACCTCGGTTCGTTTTGAGGCAGGCGGACATATGGTTTGCCCGAAATGCGTGTGGTATGATGAGGGATAAAATGAAAAAATCTAAAATTGAATTTTTTGTAAAAGTTGCAATTGCAATCGTAATAACACTGTTATCTTCAACCTTGATATTTTGCGCTTGTGCGATAGCAGGTGTTATATCGGCAGATATTTTATGGATAATTTGGTTTGTTACAATCTTTGTCGATATAGGAACAGTGATTTTCATAATAACAATTTTGGACCGAATGGATGATTGAGGAGGTTGATGAATGTATCAAATAAGTTTTGACGACGAAATCGTAGTGGATAACTTTGCAGGTGGCGGCGGTGCGAGCACAGGTATTGAACTCGCACTCGGTCGCCCGGTAGATATAGCAATCAACCACGACGCAAATGCAATAGCAATGCACAAACAAAATCATCCATTCACGGAGCATTATTGCGAAAGCGTGTGGGATGTCAACCCGGAGCAAGTATGCCGAGGACGCAAAGTAGCACTTATGTGGCTCTCCCCGGACTGCAAGCATTTCTCAAAAGCCAAAGGCGGAAAACCTGTTGAAAAACACATAAGAGGACTTGCGTGGATAGCACTCCGCTGGGCAGCAAAAGTCAAGCCGAGGGTGATAATTCTTGAAAACGTTGAGGAATTCAAGACGTGGGGACGCATAGATAAGAATACAGGACGCCCGGACGAAAAACACAAAGGGGAAACATTCAACTCTTTTGTGAACGCCTTAAAACATCACGGATATGCTGTGGATTGGAAAGAACTGCGTGCTTGCGACTACGGAGCGCCTACGAGCCGTAAACGCTTTGTACTCGTGGCAAGATGCGACGGCAAGCCGATTGTATTCCCCAAACCAACACACGGCAATGGTGTCGGATTAAAGCCATATAGAACGGCGGCGGAAATTATAGACTGGACAATCCCTTGTCCGAGCATATTCGAAAGAGAGAAAACACTCGTGGAGCCGACACTCAAAAGAATAGCAAGGGGATTGGATAAGTTCGTGCTCAAAACCGCTACACCATACATTGAGCAAAGTTTTGGTGGAAACTACAATGGCGCAGGAAGCAAAGCGGATAGCTCGTTGCCGACTATAACGCAAGTAGACCACAACAGACTCGCAACTGCATTCATTCACAAATACTATGCAGGCAAATACGAGGGCGGCGGAAGTGGAGCAAGCGTACCCCTTGACACGATAATGACTGAACCGAAACACGCTATATGCACACCGTTTATGACGGAGTTCTATGGCGCTGAGAAAGACGGAACACCGTGTACGGAGCCACTGCATACCGTGACAGCAAACAATAAGCACGCTGTCGTTGAGTGTAGAGTGGCAAAGGTGGGCAATGCTCAAAACCTCGGACATTGGGCGGAGATACGAGATATGCTCAACAAATATGGCGGATATTCGCTTAATGATACTGAGGTGCTATTGTTGAATATTAACGGCACGGATTACTTTATATGCGATATAGGAATGCGTATGTTGACACCGAGAGAACTCTACAAAGCGCAAGGCTTCCCGGAGGACTACAAGATAGAGTTCGACGTCAACGGCAAGCCGTACAGCAAGAAAGAGCAAATAGCACGGTGCGGCAATGCAGTGTGCCCACCAATGGCAGAAGCGGTTGTGAGAGCAAATCTACCCGAATATGCCACCAAGAAACCGATAGAAACGATGAGAGACCTTGAAAAAGCAATGGTTGCATAAAAGAGGTATTTATGACGAAAGACGAGATTAAGAAAGCATTGAGAATACACATCGACGATGATGCTTGTTGTTACGACTGTCCATACTTTGGCGTTGATGATTGTAATGGCGAGTTAGAAAGCGATGCTCTCGCGCTCATAACGGAGCAAGAGAAAGAGATAGAGCGGTTGAAAGCCAAAATCATTGATTGTACTATTAACAGCGATATAGAAGCATACGACGGCATTATCAAGCAAGCGAAAATCGAGGTGTTGGAAAAGTTGAAAAAGCGTATATGCGAGGAATACACCGTAATCCCAGGACAAATTTTCGACATAACCGCATTAGATATAA